>JAAZBL010000306.1 GCA_012513825.1 Limnobacter sp.
ACCAGATGACGGTGGCCGCCAGCGGCGAGGAAGAAGCCCGGTACTACACGGTCGTCAAGGGCGACACGCTGTCGAAGATCGCCAAGGAGCATTACGGCAACGCGAACCAGTACATGCCGATCTTCGAAGCCAACAAGCCGATGCTCACGCATCCGGACAAGATCTATCCGGGACAGGTGTTGAGGATTCCGCCGCTGAAGAAGTGAGCAGCCAGGGGCCGGACGGTGCTGCCGGACAGGCGCCGGCCCCTCACCAGCCGGACAGGTGGCGCAACGCCAGCCGGCCCAGGGCCTCGACGAAGGCCGGCGAGTCGTTCAGGCAGGGCAGGAAGCGGAATTCGCCCCCGCCGCTCGCCAGGAAGGTTTCCCTACCTTCGATCGCGATTTCCTCGAGCGTTTCGAGGCAGTCGGACACGAAGCCCGGACAGACGACGTCGACCCGGCGCAGGCCGTCCCGGCCGAGTTCGGCCAGCGTCCGGGCGGTATACGGCTGCAGCCACTCGGCGCGGCCGAAACGCGACTGAAACGACACCCCCCAGCCTTCCGGCGGCAGGCCGAGGCGCTTCGCGAGCAGCGCCGCGCTGGCCAGGCACTCCTCGTGGTACGGATCGCCGGCGAGCGTCGTGCGCCTGGGGACGCCGTGAAAGCTCATCAGCAACCGGTCGGGCGGTCCGTCGTGCGTCCATTCGGCGCGGATCCGCTGCACGATGGCGTCGAGCCATCCCTCGTCGTCGTGAAAGCTGCGCACCGTGCGCAGTTCCGGCTGCCGGCGCCATTGCGCCAGCTCGCGCATGACCGCGTCGATTGCCGTCGCCGTCGTCGACGCCGCGTATTGCGGGTACAGCGGCAGCACGAGCAGCCGCTGCAAACCCTGCTCGCGCAGCTCGCGCAGGACCTCGGCGATCGACGGATTGCCGTAGCGCATCGCGAACGCGACGTCGACGTCGTGGCCGTGATGGCCGAGCCAGCCGCGCAACAGGCTCGCCTGGCGCACGGTATTGACCATCAGCGGCGAGCCCTCGGGCGTCCAGACCGAAGCGTACTTGCGCGCCGACTCGGCGGGTCGACGGCGCAGGATGACCCCGTGCAGGATCGGCTTCCAGACCGGCGCCGGGATCTCGACGACGCGCGGATCGGACAGGAACTCCGACAGGTAGCGGCGCACCGCGCCGGGTTCCGGCGCATCGGGCGTGCCGAGCTGGACCAGCAGGATCGCCGTTCGGCTCGGAGGGCGGGCAGAGCTGCTGGCGGCAGTGAATCGCGGCATCGACGGCTAACGCTTCTGGCCGGACGTCCCCGCCTGCCCCGAGCCGCCGCCCGCCTTGCCGTCGTTGCTGAGCGCGGCCGAAACCAGTCGAGCGGTGACGTCGACGATCGGAATCACGCGCTCGTAGGCCATCCGCGTCGGCCCGATCACCCCCAGCGTGCCGACGATCCGGCCGTCGGACTCGTACGGCGCGGCCACGACGCTGAGCTGGTCCATCGGCACCAGCTCGGATTCGCCGCCGATGAAGATCTGCACGCCCTGGCCGCGACTGGACGCATCGAGCAGTTCGACCAGGCCGGTCTTCTGCTCGAACAGATCGAACAGCCGGCGCATCCGCTCGACGTTGTCCGACAGCTCGGCCACGCCGACCAGGTTGCGCTCGCCGGAGAAGATCAGCGGATCCTGCTCTTCGGACAGCGCCTGCGTGCTGGTCTCGACGGCCTTCTGCATCAGCGCGGTGATGTCGTCGCGCAGCGAGGCCAGCTCGCGATGCAGCCGCTCGTGGATCGCGGCGAAGTCGAGCCCGGCGTAGTGGACGTTGATGTAGTTGGCCGCCTCGATGAGCTGCGAAGACGCGTAGTCGCGCTCGGTCGACAGGATGCGGTTCTGCACGTCGCCTTCGGGCGTGACGATGATCAGCAGCAGCCGGCGCTCGGACAGCCGCAGGAACTCGATCTGGCGAAAGCGCGATGCGCGCCGGGGCGCCATCACGATCCCGGCGAACTGCGAGAAGCTCGACAGCAGCGACGCGGCCGTAGACAGCACGCGGGCCGGCTCGTCGGGACGCAGCCGGTCCTCGATCGCCTCGGCCTGCTCGCCTTCGAGCGGCTGCACGGTCAGCAGCCGGTCGACGAACAGACGATAGCCGCGCGGCGTGGGCACCCGCCCGGCCGAGGTATGCGGACTGGCGATCAGGCCGATTTCCTCGAGGTCGGCCATCACGTTGCGGATCGTGGCCGGCGACAGGTCGAGGCCGGAGTGCCGCGACAGCGTTCGCGAACCGACCGGCTGACCGTCGGCGATATAGCGTTCGATCAGCGTCTTGAGCAGCGTCTGTGCACGGGCGTCGAGCATGCTTGGATTCTAAGCCTCACGGCCGAAGTCGCACGCCGGCGTTGTGGTGTAATGCGCTTCGATGAATGCGCCATTCCGCACAATCGCCCTCGCCGGCCGCTTCCAGACCGAAGGAGTCGCTGCCTCGATCGCCGCCATCGGCGATTTCCTGAGGCAGCGCGGCATCGCGGTGCTGCTCGAAAAGAACACGGCCGACGCGATCGGAAGGCCCGGCGATGCCGCCGATACCGAGCATATCGGCCACGAGGCCGACCTCGCGATCGCGATCGGCGGCGACGGCACGATGCTCGGGCTTGCGCGCGAACTGGCGCCTTACGAAGTCCCGCTGGTCGGCATCAACCACGGCAGGCTCGGCTTCATCACCGACATCGGCATCGAAAGCTGGCAGGAGGCACTGGGTTCGATCCTCGACGGCCATTACCTGGCCGAGGAGCGCACGCTGCTGACCGCCCGCGTCGTGCGCGACCAGGAAATCGTCTGGAACGCGCTCGCGCTCAACGACGTCGTCGTCAACCGATCGTCGCGCATGGGAATGATCGAGCTGCAGGTCGACGTCGACGACCTGTTCATGTACAGCCAGCGCGCCGACGGCCTGATCGTCGCCACGCCGACCGGCTCGACCGCCTATGCGCTGTCCTCGTTCGGTCCGATCGTCCACCCGCAGGTCCAGGGCCTGGTCATGGTGCCGGTCGCGCCGCAGGCGCTGTCGAACCGGCCGATCGTGCTGCCCGACGACGTCTCGATCACGATCCGGGTCATCGACGGTCGCGAGCCGCGGGTCGCCGGCGACATGCAGGTCTTCAGCGACCTTCAGCTCGGCGACGACATCATCGTGCAGCGGGCGCCGTTCCGCTCGCGCTTCCTGCACCCGCCCGGCTACAGCCACTACGCGACGCTGCGTGCCAAGCTGAACTGGCACGAGCTGCCGATCCTGCAGCAGCGCGATCGCTCCTGAAGCCCTTCCGAACGATGGCCGACCGTCGCCCGCGGAACGTGTTCCTGTCTGCAAGAAAGCGATGCTGCTGAGCCTGCGCCTGCGCGACTTCGTCATCGTCGACGAGGCCGAACTGGAGTTCGACGCCGGCTTCACCGTGTTGTCGGGCGAAACCGGTGCCGGCAAATCGATCCTGCTCGACGCGCTGGGCCTGGCCATGGGCGGGCGCGCCGACGCCGGCGTCGTGCGCGAGGGCGCGCAGCGCGCCGACATCGTCGCAAGCTTCAGTACCACGCCCGAGCTCGAAGCCTGGCTTGCCGAACGCGAGCTGAGCGGCGACCCGGGCAGCGTGATGCTTCGCCGGGTCGTCGACGGCGAAGGCCGCTCCCGCGCCTTCGTCAACGGCAGCCCGGGAACCGCAGCACTGCTGCGCGAGCTCGGCGAGCGGCTCGTCGACATCCACGGGCAGCATGCCGCGCAATCGCTGCTGCGCGCCCACGGCCAGCGACTGCTGCTCGACGGCTTCGCCGGCCTCGACGAACAGGTGCGCGAGGTCGGACAGGCCTGGTCGGCCTGGCGTGCGTTGGCGCGCAGCCTCGAGGAGGCCGAGAGCGGGCAGCGCGAGCTGGCGCTCGAGCGCGAACGTCTCGCCTGGCAGGCCGAGGAGCTGGGCCGGCTGCGGCTGGAACCGGGCGAATGGCAGGAGCTGAACGAGGAGCAGAAGCGGCTCGCGCACGCGGCCTCGCTGATCGAAGGCACGCAGGGTGCGGCCGAGGCGCTGGCCGAGAGCGACGACGCGCTGGCCGGGCGGCTGCATCAGCTGCTGCAGCGGCTGCGGCCGCTGGCCGCCATCGACAGCCGGCTCGGCGAAGCCGTCGAGCTGATCGAAAGCGCCGCAATCCAGATCGACGAGGCGGCGTCGACGCTGTCGGCCTACGCAAGCCGCGTCGACCTCGATCCGGAGCGGCTGAACCAGGCCGAGCAGAGGATCAGCGCGATCTTCGACACCGCACGCCGGCTGCGCATGTCACCCGACGACATTCCGCAGACGCTCGAAACGCTGCACCAGCGGCTGGCCGAACTCGACGCGGCGCAGGACATCGATGCGCTGCGCACCCGCGTGCAGGCGGCGCGCGAAGCCTACGACCGGCTCGCCGCCGCACTGTCGACGGCGCGGCGAAAGGCCGCCAGGCGCCTTTCCGACGGCGTGTCAACGCATCTCGCGCAGCTCGGGATGGCAGGCGGACGGCTGACGATCGCCTGCGAACCGTCGGAACCCTCGGCCGCCGGCATCGACGCGATCGAATTCCTGGTTTCCGCGCACGCGGGCAGTTCGCCGCGTCCGCTCGCCCGAGTCGCGTCGGGCGGGGAGCTGTCGCGCATCGGCCTGGCGATCTCGGTGCTCGCAGCGCAGGCGAACCCGGTGCCCACGCTGATCTTCGACGAAGCCGACGCCGGTGTGGGCGGCGCCGTGGCCGAGGCGATCGGCGAGCTGATGCGTCGGCTGGGAGGCGACCGGCAGGTCCTGTGCGTCACTCACCTGCCGCAGGTCGCGTCGAAGGCGCATCACCATTACCGGGTCAGCAAGGCGCTGGAGGGCGGGCGCACGGTCAGCCGGATCGAACCGCTCGACCGCGGCGCGCGCGTCGAGGAAGTCGCCCGGATGCTCGGCGGCGCCGAGATCACGGCCACGACACGCAAGCACGCGCGCGAATTGCTGGCCCAGGTCTGAGAATCGGCCCGGCTGCGTCGTCGGCCGGGCTCGAACGGCTCGGTTGCGCCGTCAGCCGTGCTCGGCCGCGTCAGCCGTGCTGCTCGGTTCGCGCGCGCTCGGCGTTGCGATACTCGCAGTTCGGGCGCATGCAGTTCGCGTACAGCGACAGCGAGTGGTCCTGCAACGCGAAGCCGCGATCCTTGGCGATCTTGTGCTGGCGCTTCTCGATCTCGGCATCGAAGAACTCCTCGACGTGGCCGCACTGCAGGCACACGAGGTGATCGTGATGCTCGCCTTCGTCGAGCTCGAAGACCGATTTGCCGACCTCGAAGTTGTTGCGCTTGAGCAGGCCGGCCTGCTCGAACTGGCTGAGCACGCGATATACGGTCGCCAGGCCGATGTCCTGATGCTCGGCAAGCAGCTCGCGATAGACGTCTTCGGCACTCATGTGGCGCTGCTTGCCCTGCTGGAAGATCTCGAGGATCTTCAGCCGCGGCAAGGTGGCCTTCAGGCCGATGCTCTTCAGTTCTTGAGTACCGGTCATGCTCGGGCGCCGGATGACGGCGCGTGAATTGGGGGGAAGCGCTGCACGTATCATATCGACTTTCGGTCGACTCCCGTCCCATCCCGGCAAATGAATACGGTGAATTCGGATACTGCGGAAAATGCAGTGCCTCCTGGCGCTCGCCGGGCCACGGCGTGCCCGCGCTGGCTGCGCAGGCTCGCGCTGGGCGGCCTGTTCGCGGCCGTCGGTCTGGCGAGCGCGGGCTGCGCGTCGAAGGACCCGAACCGCAGCGGCCTGTTCGAGCCCTTCCGAATCGATCTGCCGCAGGGCAACTACCTGACGCGCGAACAGGTCGACCAGGTGCGCGAAGGCATGACCCGCGACCAGGTCCGTTTCCTGCTCGGCACGCCGCTGCTCGGCCAGGTCTTCCACACGGACCGCTGGGATTACGTCTTCCGTTACACGCATCCGAACGGCCAGAGCGAAACGCGGCGCGTGACCGTGCGCTTCGACGACGAGCGCGTCGCTTCGATCCAGGCCGATCCGCTGCCGCTGCGCGAGGACATGAACGACCCGGCGCTGCCCGGCTACCGGCCGCAACAGGACGAGGACGGCGCCTGAGATGACGACAAGCGCAACAACGACGCCGACGGCCGCACCGATGCCGATCGCCGTCGCCGGCGCCGGCGGACGGATGGGCCGGATGCTGATCGAGGCCGTGCTCGACGCCGACGACGCCACGCTGGCCGGTGCGCTCGACCAGCCGGGCAGCCCGCAACTGGGCCGGGACGCCGGCGATTTCGCCGGCCGGGGCAGCGGCGTCGCGATCTGCGCCGAACTCGACAGCGGCTTGGCCGACGCCCGCTACCTGATCGACTTCACGCGACCCGAAGGCACGCTGCGCCACCTCGAAGCCTGCGTCGAACGCGGGATCAAGTGCGTGATCGGCACGACCGGCTTCGACGAAGCCGGCAAGGCGGCGATCGCGGCCGCCGCGCGCCGGATCGCGATCGTCTTCGCGCCGAACATGTCGGTCGGCGTCAACGCCACGTTCAAGCTGCTCGAAGTGGCGGCGAAGATCCTGGACAGCGGCTACGACATCGAGATCGTCGAGGCACACCATCGGCACAAGATCGATGCGCCCTCGGGCACCGCGCTGCGGATGGGCGAGATCGTCGCGCAGGGCCTGGGCCGCGACCTGCGCCAGGTGGCGGTTTACGGCCGCGAAGGCGTGACCGGCGAGCGCAACCCGTCGACGATCGGCTTCGCCACCGTCCGCGGCGGCGACATCGTCGGCGACCACACGGTGATGTTCGCCGGCCTCGGCGAGCGCATCGAGATCACGCACCGCGCATCGAGCCGCATCGGCTACGCGCACGGGGCCTTGCGCGCCTGCCGTTTCCTGGCCACCCGGGACACCGGCCTCTACGACATGCAGGACGTCCTCGGCCTGCGCTGACGGCAGACCGCCGCTCGCCGCGTCGTCGTCCGGACAGCTCAGCGCTTCGCGCCGCCGAAGCGCTCGCGCAGCGCCGAACACGGGTCGGGGCGCTTCACCGGCGCCACGCTCAGGAAGCTGTCGAAGCGGCCGATCGGCGGCGCTTCGTCCTCGCCCAGGCCGATCGCGACGACCGACGCATCGCGGTCGAACTCGGCCAGATGACGGGGCACGCCGATGTCGGCGCGCACGTGTCCGTTGCCGGCGAGCAGCACGACCGGCAGCCCGGTGCGTCGCGCGGCCTCGCACAGCGCGCGCGCCATCGTCCGGTCGCGGGCAAGCTGCGCACGCACCATGCCGTCGACCGCCGACTCCGGCAGCAAGCCGCAGTGGCCGTCGCGAATCGCAGCACGCATCGCCGCCTCGTCGGCGGCAGTCCAGCCGGCCGGCGCAGCAGCGTCGATCGTCGCCGCTCGCCCGCGTGCCACCGCCGACGCATCGGCGTTCGACAGGTTCGCGCCGATCAAAGGCAGGTCCTTGTGCAGCGCAAAGCTGACGACCGGTTCGTACAACGGCCAGTCCCAGCCATCGAATGCGAAGCCGGCCGCCTGCGCCAACTGTCGGGCCCGCTGCTCCTGCGGGCCGCCCTCGCGGGCAAGGCGCACGCGCGCCTCGTCGAGCCTCGGCTGCATGGTGACGTCGAACTGCTCCATCGCCAGCACGAAGCGGGTCTCGGTCTTCAACTGCCGCAGCCAGTCGAGACGCAACCGATGGACGTGAGGGTTGTCGTGCAACTCGCCCAGCAACAGGTAGCGGGCATCCCGGGCTTCGGCCGGCAAGGCCGGCGGCGGCCGCGTCGCGCCTGCCGGCCGGGTCGCGCCTGCCGGCTGCGTCGCAGTTGCCGCGGGCGAATCCGGGTCTGCGCCGACCGGGGCATTTCGTCGGGTGTCGACGCCGCTTCGTCGCTCGCCTGCGGTACGCTCGTTGCCGGTGCTCGGGCTCGCGCAAGCGGCCGCCGCCAGCGGCACGACAGCGAGCATCGCGAGCGTACGACGTCGGCGGCCGGGGTCGATGTCCATGCGGCGAGTATGCACGTTTCGATCGACGGGAATCGGATCGCACGAGCCTCGAAAACGGCGCGCCTCGCACAGGAATAATTCTCGTTTCAAATATAATCGCCGCCATGAACTTCCGCCGACCGGTCGCGATCGCGGCGACGCTCGCACTGCACGGTTTCGTGCTCGCCGGCATCGTCGCCTGGACCGACAAGACGATCCAGCCGCCGCCACCGCAACCGATGCGCGTTGCGCTGGTGGCCGACGTCGCGACCTCACCGGCGGCCGTCCACGAAGGCACCGGGCCGGCTGTCCCCGAGCAGGACACCCCGGTGCCCGAAATCGCCGCGGCGCCTGCCACGGCGGCGGCGGAACCGCCCCCCGCGCCGGAGCCTCCTCCGCCCCCGCCTCCCGAGCCGGCGCCGGCTCCGGAACCGCCGCCTGCGCCCGAGCCGCCTCCGCCGCCCAAGCCAGAGCCGCTGCCTGCGCCGCCCGAACCGACGCCGCCTCCGCCGCCGGTTTCGAAGGCACCCGATGCGCTGCCCCCGCCGCCGGAGCCGCCACGGAAGGAGCCGCCGCCGAAGCCCAAGGCCGAGCCCGACAAGCCGAAGCCGCCGCCCAAGCGGGTCGAGAAAAAGCCACCGCCCAAGCCGCGGCCCAGGCGGGACGAGCCGGAACCGCCGCGCGAGCCTGCGCTGCCGGTCGCGCAGGCGCCTGCGGTCGAGCCGACGCCGCCGAGTGCCGAACCGGTCGAGCAGATCGCCGCCGCTCCTGCCACGCCTTCGCCTTCGCCGGCGCCCAGCGCACCGGCGGCCGCGCCGCAGGCCGAACCGGCCCAGCTCGCCGCCGCGCCGCGTACGGCTCCCCGGGTCGACGCGAGCTGGTCGGGCAACCGGCCTCCACCCTACCCCAGGCTGGCGCGTCGCCTGGGCCACGAAGGCGTGGTCCTGCTCGACGTCCGCGTCGATCAGGACGGCCGGGTCAGCGACGTCCGGCTGAAGAAATCGAGCGGCTCGGACCTGCTCGACCGGACGGCGATCGAAACCGTCCGGGAATGGCGATTCCAGCCTGCAACGGTCGGCGGCAAACCGGTGGCGGAGTGGTATCGCGACTGGAACTGGGTGTTCCAGCTCAACAATGGCTGACCAGGAAACTAGAACCATGCTGGACAATGGCAACGAACTCGGACTGATGCACTTCTGGGAGGCCGGCGACGCGGTGACCCACGGCGTCGCTTACCTGCTGCTGGCGATGTCGGTCGTCAGCTGGTACTACATCCTCGCGAAGGCGTGGATCGCCTGGCGGCAACGCCGCAGCGGGCGCACGGCGCTCGAACGCTTCTGGGGCGCACGCTCGCTCGACGAGGCGATGGCCGAGTTGCGCAGGACCGACACCGAGCGCGTGCTGCTGCCGCTGGCGGAAAAGGCCGTCGCCGCGGCGTCGATGCGCCCCGACAGTTCGCTGGCCTCGTCGATCGATCGCGAGGAGATGCTCACGCGGGTGCTGCGCAGCGAGATCACGCAGAGCTCGGCACGGATGGAAAGCGGGCTGACCTTCCTCGCTTCGGTCGGCAGCACGGCCCCCTTCGTCGGCCTGTTCGGCACGGTCTGGGGCATCTATCACGCGCTGATCGCGATCGCCGCCAGCGGGCAGGTGCTGATCGACCGGGTCGCCGGGCCGGTCGGCGAAGCACTGGTCATGACGGCCGCCGGGCTTGCCGTCGCGATTCCAGCCGTCCTCGCCTACAACGCGTTCGTGCGCGTCAACCGGCTCGCCCTGGCCGAACTCGACGGCTTCGCACACGACCTGCTCGCTCTGTTGCTGACCGGCAGCCGGCTCGAAACCGATCGCGGCGACGTGCTGCGCGGTGCCGTGGCGCCGTTGCAGAGCAGCCCGATGGTTCGCTGAAGCCAGGCGGAGGAAACGATGTCGCTCGGAAACTTCGACTCCAGCGGCGGCCAGCCGATGGCCGAGATCAACACGACGCCGCTGGTCGACGTGATGCTGGTGCTGCTCGTGATCTTCATCATCACGGCGCCGCTGCTCACGCATGCGATCAAGCTCGACCTGCCGCAGGCAGATGCCAGTCGCGCAACGGAAACCGTCGACACGATCACGCTGTCGATCGATCCGGCGGGCGGGCTGTACTGGAACAACGAACCGGTCGCCGACCTGGACACGCTATCGCTGAGGCTGGCCGAAGCCGCCCTGGCCACGCCGAAACCCGATCTGCACCTGCGCGCCCACAACCTCACCCCCTACGAGCGCATCGCACAGGTGATGTCGGCGGCCCAGAGAGCCGGAATGAACAGCATCGGCTTCGTCACGAACCCGGCCTCGGGCGCCAACCAGCCGGCGGCGAATTCTGCTCCGGGCGACGCGGACGCGATCCCGGCGGGCGGCGGCGCTTCGCATTGAACGCCGCGCGACGCGACGAGCGCGAAGCGGCGCAGGATTCAGAGGGCGTCGGCCGGCCTACTGGCGCGCGACCGACTCGATCGCCGCGGCGACGATTCCCGGCGTGAGCAACTCGGGCAGCACGGTCGGCTGCGTCGAACCCGGCCGGTACAGCAGGTAGAGCGGCACGCCGTTGCGGCCATGCCGCGCCAGCTCGGCACCGATCTCCTCGTCGCGACTGGTCCAGTCGGCGCGAAGGCGAAGCACTTCGGCGGCCTGCATCGCCTGCACGACCGCTTCGCGGTCCAGGACGAGCTTCTTGTTGACCTGGCAGCTCACGCACCAGGCGGCCGTGAAGTCGACGAACACCGGCCTGCCGGCCGCGCTGGCGCGGGCCACGGCATCCGGCGACCACGGGTACCAGGCGGCCGGGTCGGCCGACGTGCCGCTCGCAGGATCCGCGAACGCGCTTGCCGAGCCCGTCTCGCCTGCACCGGCGCCGGGTGCGCCGACACGGCCTGCCGCGCCGGCGTCCGCAGCGACGCCCGCCAGTCCGGCACTGCGCGGATCGAAGCCCTCGCCCGCGGACGCGCTGCGTGCCGGCTGCCCGGAGATCGATTTCTGGTCGGGCCAGGCGACCAGCAGCCCGGCCGCCAGCGACAGCACGGCCAACGAAGCCGCAAAGCCGCGACGATGGCGCGCACGCACCGGATCGACGCGAACCGGCTGCGCCTGCTGGACGAAGCGGCCGTACAGCCACGCGGCGAGCCCGAGAAGCACCGCGCCGATCGCCAGCGCGAACGTCGCATCGATGCCTGCCTGGCGACCGAGGACCCAGCCGAGCCAGGCGGCCGTCGCGTACATCGGGAACGCGAGTGCCTGGCGGAAACTTTCCATCCAGCGCCCGGGACGCGGCAGGTGACGCAGCCATGCCGGAAACGAACCGAGCAGCAGGTAGGGCAGCGCCATGCCGAGGCCGAGCGCGGTGAACACGACCAGCGTCTCGACCACGCTCGCCGACAGCGTGTAGCCGAGCGCGGAGCCCATGAACGGTGCGGTGCAGGGCGTGGCCACCAGAACGGCCAGCACGCCGGCGCCGAAGGAGCCGCTCGTCGTCGAGCCCTTCCGCTGCTCGTACTGGCCGAGCCGGGTCATGCCCAGGCCGAACTCCCAGACGCCCGAGAAGTTCAGGCCGATCGCGACGAACAGCAGCGCCATCGCGGCCACGAAGGCCGGCGACTGCAACTGGAACCCCCAACCGACGGCATGGCCGGCAGCGCGCAGGCCCAGCAGCAGCACGGCAAGCAGCCAGAACGAAGTCAGTACGCCGGCCGAGAACGCAAGCGCGCTGTTGCGCGAGGCCCGACTCGCCGACTGCTGCCGGGCCGGATCTCCGGCGCTGCCATGCCCGGCGAATCCGAGGACCTTCAAGCCGATGACCGGAAACACGCAGGGCATCAGGTTCAGGATCAAGCCGCCGACGGCCGCGAACAGTGCGGCGACCAGCAGTCCGGCCAGGCTGCCGCCGACCTGACCGCCGGCATCCACCGCAGCGCCGGAGGCGCTCGCGCTGCTGCCTTCCGAGCCCGGCGCACCCGTCGCCTGCGTGCCCGGCGCCCCGGCGGCGGGGCCGGCCGTCGATGCGCCGCCGGCCCCTCGCGAAAACAGCGACGAGAACGCGCCGCCTGCACGCCCGGCGCTGCTGCCCGGCGCGGGCGCCGCCTCCGCCCCTGCGACGCGGGAGATCTCGACTCCGGCATCGAGCGGGCCTTGCGCGACGACCGGCGTCAGCTCGAAGATCCGGTCGCCGGCCACCAGCACGCCTTCGGCCGCCCTCAGACGCTCGGCGGGATCGGCAACGCGTCGCGCGCCTTCGTCGCTCAGTCGCAGTTCGAGCCGGCGCTCGGGCTGGCCCTCGGCCTCGATGGCGTGCAGCGCCTGCGGTGCGGCGTTCGCGATCAGTCCTTCGTGATACGGAAAGAACTCGGCCGACGCCAGCGCCTCGGGCAGGCCCAGGGACAGGCGCTCGCCAGCGGCACCGACCTGCACTTCGAGCGTCTGCGCAGGCAGGCGCCGGTGCGCATCGTCGAACAGCGCGGCATGGCGCGAGGCCGACGTGCTGCCATCTCGCGAGACCGGCAGCGTCAATGCGAGCTCGGCGTCGCCGGGAATGCAGACGTCGCTGCACATCAGCCAGGACGCCTTGCCGACGACCCGCAGTGAATCGCCGTCGAAGCCGGCCGGCACCGAGACGCGCAGCGGCAGCACGACCTCGCCTTCGTAGCCGTAGTTGGCCAGCGGCGGAATGAACAGTCGCTGCGGCGCCGGCCAGTCGAAACTGCCGGCCACGAAGCCTTCGGGCAGCGACAGTTCGAGCTGCGTCGGCAGGCCGGAGTCGCCGGGATTGCGCCAGTAGCTGTGCCAGTGCGGGTCGTGCTGCAGGCGCAGGCCCAGCGTGAGCGGCTGGCCGGGGACCACCGACGTTTCGCGTGCGACGAGTTCGGCCTCGACGGCCTCGACCTTCACCGGACCCTCGGCCGGTGCGGCCGATGCGAGGGGCGCGGCCGTCAGTGCAGCCGCAGCGAGCACGAAGGCCCCTGCCAGCCTTGCGGACAGCCACCTGCGAAGCCCGAATCCGTAAGGAAGCGGCTCGCCGTGAAACTTGCCAGGATCGGAGGTGCTGCGCATAACCCGTCGATTCTATCGAACCGTCCGCTTGCCACCAGTTTGCCCGACTTGACCCTCTCCGGGACGCTCCATAACATCTGCGGATGGATCAGGAATTGCAGGCTCTCGGAGAGCGCGTCGACCGTATCCTGACGCTCGCGCGCCGCCTCGCCGACGAAAACGCCACGCTGCGCGAGCAACTCGCCACAGCGCGGAACGACAACGAGCGATTGCAGCAGCGCATCGACGAGGCCCGCGCTCGAGTCGAGACTGCATTGTCGCGCCTGCCGGCCGCCTTGCTCGGCGAAGACGACGACCCGCGTTCGCCCAACGGCAGCGCAGGGGCCGGCGACACGGGCGCGAGCAATGCGACCGCCGCGTCAACCGCGTCGGCGAACGAATCTTCGGCGCCCTGACGCGTCGACCGGGACAGAGCCCAATGGCCCAGATCGAAGTGAAAATCCTCGACCGCGAGTTCCGGCTCGCAGTCGCCGACGAAGACAAGCCGCGGCTGCTCGAAGCCGTTCGGATGGTCGACGAGAAGATGCGGGCCGTGCGCGATGCCGGCCGCGTTTCGGGCGTCGATCGCATCGCCGTGATGGCGGCGCTGCAACTGGCGCACGAACTGCTCGGCAACGACAACTCGCCGGTCGGCCCGAAGTCGCACGAGATGATGTCGCGCATCCGCAAGATGACCGATGCGCTCGACGCCGAAATCAAGCGCCAGGAAAGTCTGTTCTGACGCAAGCGTCACCCTGACCCCCGGTCGGAAATCGAAAGGCTCGACCGACGAGCCGGCGGTAGAATGGACGCGACCCTGCAGTGTTCGATCGGGCCATAGATTCCTTGAACCAATGCGATGCATCAGGTCGCGGAATCCCGGCGTTGCTGTTGAGATCGTCCCTAGTCGGATGAACCTGATGCGGCGCCCACTGCGGCCGAACTGAACTTCACGGTTCAGGATGCCGGTTCGGCCGGCACAGGCGGGGTCTCCCCGTTTTCACGAGACTGCGCGCCTTCGACCGGCGCGCAGGCTTGCATGCTTCGGCGACCCGGTCCATCGTTTCGAGCATGGCGCGCCAGTACTGGCTGATGAAGTCCGAACCCGACGAGTGCTCGATCGACGACGCGCTCGCGATGCCCGATGGCGTCGTGCCCTGGACCGGCGTGCGCAACTTCCAGGCGCGCAACTTCATGCGCGACCAGATGCGGATCGGCGACGGCGTGCTCTTCTATCACTCGAGTTGCCCCGAACCCGGAATCGCGGGCATCGCCGAAGTCGCATCCGAACCCTACCCCGATCCGACGCAGTTCGACGCTGCCTCGCCGTACCACGACGACCGGAGCAAACCCGATGCGCCGCGCTGGTCGCTCGTCGACGTCCGGGCACTGCGCAAGACGCGGCTCGTTTCGCTGGCCGAGTTGCGCGAGCACCCCGAACTCGCGGACATGCTCGTGCTGCGCAGAGGCAACCGGCTGTCCATCACGCCGGTCTCGCCGGCGCAGTGGCGCTTCATCACCGAACGCCTGCTGGCGCAAGACGGCCTTTGAGGCGCCACGACGGTCATCGAGGCGCCGGACGGCCATCGAGGCGCCACGACGTCCATCGAGGCGCCTGACGCCCATCACGGGGCCGGACAAGCCTCCCGGGCGGAGGCAACGAAACTTCGAAAGGCCATCGGCACGGCCGGTGGTAGCATCGCCGGTTTCCCGGAGATCGTCGCCTTGCCTGACTTGCCCCTCATCGGCTGGCTGCTGCTGCTCGGCGGCTTCACCGGCCTGGCGGCCGGACTGCTCGGTATCGGAGGCGGCATGCTGATGGTGCCCTTCCTGACCATGCTGCTGACGGCGCGCGACTTCCCGCTCGATATCGTCGTCAAGGTCGCGATCGCCACCTCGCTGACCACGATCCTGTTCACGTCGCTGTCGAGCGTGCGCGCACACGCCCGGCGCGGCGCCGTGCGCTGGGACATCGCGAAGACGCTGGCGCCGGGCATCGTCGTCGGTTCGCTGCTCGGCGCGCAACTGGCGGCGCTGATGCCGGGCCGGGTGCTCGCCGTGGCCTTCGGCGTGTTCGTCTCGGTGATGGCGACGAGGATGCTGGTCGCGCGGGCATCGCAGGCCGATCGCACGCTGCCCGGTTCGCGCGGGATGGCCGGCATGGGGGCGCTGATCGGCGCGCTGTCGGCGCTGGTCGGGGCCGGCGGCGGCTTCATCACCGTGCCCTTCCTGACGCGCGCGAACGTGCGCATCCACGAGGCCGTGGCGACCAGCGCCGCCTGCGGGTTTCCGATCGCGCTGGCCGGTGCGCTCGGTTACGTCGTCGCCGGATGGAACCGGCCGCTGCCGGCCGGCACCGTCGGCTTCGTCTACATTCCGGCGCTGCTGGCGATCGTCGCCGCCAGCGTGCTGACCGCACCGCTGGGCGTGAAGGTCGCGCACGCGCTGTCGGTCTCGCGGCTGCGCCAGGTGTTCGCCGGCCTGCTCTACGCGCTCGCCGCGTACATGCTCTGGAAGGGGCTGGCCGGCGGCTGAGCGAACCGGCCTGCGCTTCAGCCGGCGTACTTGTCGCGCAGCAGGTTCTTCTGCACCTTGCCCATCGTGTTGCGCGGCAGTTCGTCGACGACGAAGACGCGCTTGGGCACCTTGAACGCGGCGATCCGCGAACGCAGCTGCGCGATCAGCGCCGCCTCGTCGAGCGTGGCGCCGGGCAACGGCACGACGACCGCCGTCACGGCCTCGCCGAAGTCGTGGTGAGGCACGCCGATGACCGCCGACTCGAACACGCCGTCCATCTCGTCGAGATACGACTCGATCTCCTTCGGATAGACGTTGTAGCCGCCGGTGATGATCAGGTCCTTGCTGCGCCCGACGATCGACAGGTAGCCGTTCGCGTCCCACTTGCCCATGTCGCCGGTCCGGAAGAAGCCGTCCTCGCTGAACTCTTCCTTCGTTTTTTCGGGCATGCGCCAATAGCCGCTGAAGACGTTCGGCCCGCGCACCTGGATCGCGCCGATCTCGTCGAAGCCGCAGGGCTTGCCGGCTTCGTCGACTACGCGCACCTCGACGCCGGGCAACGGCAGGCCGACCGTGCCGGCGACGCGATTGCCGTCGTACGGGTTCGACGTGATCATCACCGTCTCGCTCATCCCGTAGCGCTCGAGGATGCGCTGGCCGGTGCGCTCCTCGAACTGCCGGAAGGTGTCGGGCAGCAGCGGCGCCGAACCCGAGACGAACAACCGCATCCCTCGCACCGCTTCGCGCCCGAAGCCCGGATGATCGAGCAGGCGCACGTACATCGTGGGCACGCCCATGAAGACCGTGGCGCGCGGCAGCAGCCGCAGGACGACGTCGGGATCGAACTTCGAGAGCCAGAGCATCCGGCTGCCGTTGAGCAAGGCGCCATGGCAGGCGACGAACAAGCCGTGCACGTGGAAGATCGGCAGTGCGTGCAGCAGCACGTCGCCGCGGCGCCAGCGCCAGTACAGGTGCAGCGTGCGGGCGTTGCTGACGACGTTGCCGTGCGTGAGCATCGCCCCCTTGCTGCGGCCGGTGGTGCCCGAGGTGTAGACGATGCAGGCCAGGTCGTCGGCGGCGCGAGGCACCGTTTCGAATTCGCCGGACTGCCTGGCGACCGCTTCGGACAGTGTGCCGTCGCCGTGCTGGCCGAGCGTGAACAGGTGCGGAACGCGATGCCGGGCAACGACCGGTTCGATCCAGTCGCGGCTGCCCGGCGCGCAGACGACGACCGAGGGCTCGGCGTTCTCGACGAAGTAGTCGATCTCGGCCGCCTGGTAGGCGGTGTTCAGCGGCAGGAACACGCAACCTGCGCGCAGCGTGCCCAGGTACAGCAGCAGCGCCTCCGGCGACTTCTCGACCTGCACGGCGATGCGCGCACCGGCCGGCAGGCCGAGCCCGGCCAGAAGGTTGGCGATGCGTGCGCTGCCGCGCTCGATGTCCGCCCAGCTGTAGGTCCGGCCTTCGGGCGTTTCGATCGCGCAGCCGTCGCGATCGGCCGGGAACCCGGCGGCCAGCACCGAGTACAGGTTCGTGTCGGAGGAGTCTGTCTTGTCCATTTCGATTCAGCAGCAGTCGGCCGCGGGATGCGGCCGTTCGTCAGGCCTCGTTCGTCGATCCGGGTTCACTGCAGCTTGGCGCCCGCATCGTCGACGACCTTCGCCCACTTGCGCACCTCGGCATCGACGAAGCGCGCCATCTCTTCGGGGCTCTGGCCGCCTGCATCGGCGCCGAGCTGCGCCCAGATCTCGCGCAGCTCGCTGGAGGCCAGCGCCTTTGCAACCTCCTGGTGCAGGCGCGAGACGATCGCCGGCGGCGTACCGGCCGGCGCCCACATCGCGTACCAGGTGCGCGCCTCGTAACCCTTGACGCCGGCTTCGTCGAGCGTCGGAATGTCGGGCAAAGCCGGCGAGCGTTGCGCGCTGGACACCGCGAGCGGCACGATGCGTCCGCTTCGGATATGCGGCATCGAGCTGCCGAGCCCGTCGAACATGAAGTCGACCTGGCCGGCCAGCAGGTCCTGGGTCGCGGGGCCGGCCCCGCGATAAGGAATGTGCGCGGCGAAGCTGCGCGTCATCGTCTTCCACAGTTCGACGGTCAGGTGATGCGTGGTGCCGCTGCCGGCCGAAGCGTAGTTCAGCTTGCCCGGGTTCGCGTGCACGTACTTCTGGAAATCGGCGAAAGTGCGGCTCGGCACGTTCTTCGGGTTCACGACGACGACGTTCGGCACGAACGACAGCACGGTGACCGGCGTCAGGTCCTTCTGCAGGTCGTAGCCGAGCTTCGGATACATGCTGACGGCGATCGTGTGGTGAACCGCGCCGACCAGGAACGTGTAGCCGTCGGGCGCGGCCTTGGCGGCCAGGTCCGCACCCAGCGTGCCGCCGGCACCGCCGCGGTTGTCGATGATGAACTGCTGGCCCGTCTGCTGCGAAAGCAGCTTGGCCAGCGGCCGCGCGAACGCATCGGTGCCGCCGCCTGCCGGGAACGGCACGACCAGCCGGACCGGCCTCGTCGGCCACTCCTGCGCCTGTGCCTGCGCCGGTGCCAGGCCGACCAGCGCCAGCGTCGAGGCCAGCAGTCCGAGGCCGGCCATCGTCTTGAATCGCGATTTCATTGCTTGGTCTCCTCTCGTTTATCTTGGATTCCTGCGACTGCCTGCCGGTCAAAGCAGCGACAGCACGGCGCGCGACGCGCTGACGCTGCCATCGACGAACTTCTGGTGGTTGGACTCGATCTCGCCGAGATCGTAAAGATAATTGACCATCAGCCCGTGCGACTGCCGCAGCCCTTTGCGCGACATGTCGGCCGCCGGGTTGATGCGCTCGAGTCGCGCGCCGTTGTTCAGGTGGAAGCGCGCAACCGGGTCGGAGCCCCGCGCATCGCCCGGCGACGTATGCAACAAGTAGAACGCACAGAGCCGCCAGAGCATCCGGCGGTCGGCCTCGAGCTGCCTGGCCGCGACGCCGTTGTTCGCGGCACCGCTGTTCGCCGCGCCGTTGTCCGCCGCGCCGCCGTTCGCCGGGTTGTCCGATGCCGACTCGTCCGCCACCGGCGCCAGCCGCGACAGGTCCTTGCCATGACGTTCGCGAAGCGAGACGAGGCCCTCCTGCAGCTCGGCCAGCACCGTCGGCTTCACGCGCCTGGACTCCAGGTTCTCGACGTGCGCGAGCCAGTTCGCGAAGCCCGGTATCGGCGACAGCGTGCAGAACTGGCGCAGCTTCGGCAGGTCGCCGGCCAGCCGGTCGGCCACCCGCTTGATCAGGAAGTTGCCCAGGTTCACCCCCCGCAAGCCCGGCTGGCAGTTCGAGATCGAATAGAAGGCGGCGACGCGGAACTTGTCGGGGTCGAGCTGCGGCTCGGTTTTGCGATCGAGCAGCGGGGCGATCGCCGCCGGCATCTCGGCAAGCAGCGCGACCTCGACGAAGATCAGCGGTTCGCCGGACAGCGCCGGATGGAAGAACGCGAAGCAGCGGCGATCCGGTTCGAGGCGGCGGCGCAATTCGGGCCAGCCGCCGATCTCGTGCACGGCCTCGTGCTTGATGATCTTCTCGAGCAGTTCGGCAGGCGACTTCCAGTCGACTTCGACGAGCTGGAGGAACCCGGGGTTGAACCACGACGACAGCAGGTGGTGAAAGTCGGCGTCGACCGCGCGCAGCGAGGCGTCGTGCCGCAGCCGGTCGAGCAAGACCGTGCGCATCGCGACCAGCGTGGCCGTGCCTCCCGGCGCGAGGTTCAGGCGCCGCAGCAGCGCCTGGCGCGGCGGGTCGCTGACCTGGGTCAGCTCGATCAGCGCATCGGGCGAGCGGGTCTCGGCGTACTTCCGGGCGAGCTGCAGGACCCTGGCCGGGTCGGGATCGTAGTCGCGGGCCAGCACCTCGAAGAAGCCGCGCCGCGACTCGGCGCCCAGCCGCCGGTAGTTGTCGAGCGCGCGCGTGGCGATCGCGATGCTGTTCGATTCGCCGCGCGCCGTCAGCAGCTGCCGGCAGTCATCGAGCAGCTGGTCGAGATCGGCGCGTTCGCGCGCGTCCTGCCGTGCCTTCCTGAATCGCTCGAACACGAATCCTCCATTCCGGGAGACTGCCTTGCCCTGCGCTTCGCGCCATCCGTGCCCGCGTGCCTCGCGGCCCGGCGCTCAGTCGCCCGCCGCGCGCCGGCTCGCGTGCAGCATCCAGAGCCCGATTGCGACCATCGGCAGGCTCAGCCACTGACCCATCGTCAGGCCGAATCCGAGCAGGCCGAGGAAGGCATCGGGCTCGCGCGCAAACTCGGCGACGAAACGCAGCACGCCGTAGCCGATCAGGAACATCGCCGACACCGCGCCGACCGGACGCCGCCGCGACGAATACCACCAAAGGAAAGCGAACAGCAACAGGCCCTCGCCGGCGAACTGGTACAGCTGCGACGGATGCCTGGGCAGGGCGTCGGCCTGCGGAAAGATCATCGCCCAGGGCACGCCGCTCGGCCGGCCCCAGAGCTCGCCGTTGATGAAATTGCCGAGCCGGCCGGCAGCCAGCCCGAGCGGCACCAGCGGTGCGACGAAATCGGCGACCTGCGTGACGCGCCAGCCGCGCCGCCGGGCGAACACGGCCATCGCGACGATGACCCCGAGCAAGCCGCCGTGGAACGACATGCCGCCCTGCCAGACGGCCAGCAGTTCGAGCGGATGACCGAGGTAGTAGCCCGGCTTGTAGAACAGCACGTAGCCGAGGCGCCCACCGAGCACGACGCCGAGCACGCCCCAGAAGATCAGGTCCTCGAGCTCGCGCACGCCGAAACCCGGCGGGACCGACGGCGCGTTCGCCCGGATCCGCGCGCGTCCGAGCACGAACACCGCGAGGAAGGCGACCAGGTACATCAATCCGTACCAGCGCACGGCCAGCGGGCCGATGCTGAAGGCGATCGGATCGAATTGCGGGTGAACGAGCATCGTCAATCGGGCCGGCTGCGGACGAGGCCGGCATTCTGACATGCGACGAGCCCGTCCGGTTCGGCGGCGGCCCGCCGGCCCGGGACGCGGGCGAGGGGGGATCGCTGACGCCCACACACCGGTCGCGCATAATCATCGATTCGACCACCGGAGGCCAGAACAATGAAAGGCGACAAGACTGTCATCGAGTGGCTGAACCGCCAGCTCAAGAACGAGTTGACGGCGATCAACCAGTACTTCCTGCATGCGCGGATCTTCGGCCACTGGGGCCTGCCCGGGCTCGAAAAGATCGAGTACGACGAGTCCTTCGACGAGATGAAGCACGCCGATTCGCTGATCAAGCGGATCCTGATGCTCGAAGGACTGCCCAACCTGCAGGATCTCGGCAAGCTGAACATCGGCGAGAACACCGAGGAGATCCTGGCCAGCGACCTGGCGCTCGAGCGCTCTGCGCTCGCCACGCTGAAGGGCGGCATCGCGCACTGCGAACAGGTCGGCGACTATGTCTCGCGCGAGATCCTGGTGAAGATCCTCGACGACTCAGAGGAGCACATCGATTTCCTCGAGACGCAGATCGAACTGATCGGCAAGGTCGGAATCCAGAACTACCAGCAGACCTTCATGAACCGCGAGGCGCCCTGAGCGCGGATCGCCGATTCCGGGCCATCGATCGCTGCGGCGGGGCCGAACGCGAACCGGGGCTGCGGCCGCGGAACATTCAGGCGGCAGCGCGCGACAGCTCGTTGGCGACCATCGTGCCGACGCGCTCGACGATCAGTTCGCGCGCCTGGCGTGCGCACTTGCCGCAGCATTCGCCGATCCCGCAGGCCTCGCGCACTTCGGCCATCGACCGGGCCCCGGAATCGACAAGAGAACGGATCTCCCGGTCCGAGACGGCCCGGCAAAGGCAGATGATCATCGCTGGTTCCTGACAGCCGAAAGAGGCAAGACGGTCAATACGAATTGTTCGTATTAAGAATAGCCGTCTTGCCGGCAGCACGCAAGCGCGAACCTTGCGCTTTGTTAAACTGCCCTTCTTCCCAGAACCCCCGACCGCCGGAATCCGCCATGACCGCGAACCGCCGCAGCCGCAACATCACCGAGGGCGTCGCCCGTGCCCCGAACCGCTCGATGTACTACGCGCTCGGGTACGAGAAGAGCGATTTCTCGAATCCGATGATCGGCATCGCCAACGGCCACAGCACGATCACGCCGTGCAACTCGGGGCTGCAGGCGCTGGCCGACGCGGCGGTCGAAGCGGTCAAGGCGTCCGGCGCCAACCCGCAGGTCTTCGGCACGCCGACGATCTCCGACGGCATGTCGATGGGCACCGAGGGGATGAAGTACTCGCTGGTTTCGCGCGAGGTCATCGCCGACTGCGTCGAAACCTCGGTGCAGGGCCAGTGGATGGACGGCGTGCTCGTCATCGGCGGCTGCGACAAGAACATGCCGGGCGGGATGATGGGCATCATGCGCGCCAACGTTCCGGCCATCTACGTCTACGGCGGCACGATCAAGCCCGGTCGCTGGAAGGGCCAGGACCTGAACATCGTCTCGGTGTTCGAGGCGGTCGGCGAGTTCTCGCGCGGCCGGATGAGCGAGGAGGACTTCGAGGGCATCGAACGCAACGCGATCCCCGGCACCGGCTCCTGTGGCGGCATGTACACGGCCAACACGATGTCCTCGTCGTTCGAGGCGCTGGGCCTGAGCCTGCTCGGTTCGTCGACGATGGCGAACCCCGACGACGAGAAGCGCGCGTCGGCGGCCGAGTCGGCCCGCGTGCTGGTCGAGGCCGTGAAGAAGGACCTCAAGCCGCGCGACATCGTGACCCGGAAGTCGATCGAGAACGCCGTCACGCTGATCATGGCCACCGGCGGCTCGACCAACGCCGTGCTGCACTACCTGGCGATCGCGCACGCCGCCGGCATCGAATGGTCGATCGACGACTTCGAGCGCATCCGCAAGCGCGTTCCGGTCATCTGCGACCTGAAACCGTCGGGCAAGTACCTGGCCACCGACCTGCATCGCGCCGGCGGCATCCCGCAGGTGCTGAAGATCCTGCTGAAGGCCGGCCTCGTTCACGGCGACTGCATGACGATCACCGGCCGCACGCTTGCGCAGGAACTCGAAGGCGTGCCCGACACGCCGCGCGCCGACCAGGACGTGATCCATCCGATCGACAAGCCGCTGTATTCCGAAGGCCACCTGGCGATCCTGAAGGGCAACCTGTCGCCCGAGGGCTGCGTGGCCAAGATCACCGGACTGAAGAACCCGGTCATCACCGGGCCGGCGCGCGTCTTCGACGACGAGCAAAGCGCGCTGCAGGCGATCCTCGACGGCAAGATCGTCGCCGGCGACGTCATGGTGCTGCGCTATCTCGGACCCAAGGGCGCCCCGGGCATGCCGGAGATGCTGGCGCCCACGTCGGCGCTCATCGGCGCCGGACTCGGCGAATCGGTCGGGCTGATCACCGACGGCCGCTTCTCCGGCGGCACCTGGGGCATGGTCGTCGGCCACGTGGCTCCGGAGGCCGCCGTGGGCGGTCCGATCGCCCTGGTGCGAGAAGGCGACACGATCACGATCGATGCGCACAAGCTGCTGCTGCAGCTCGACATCGGCGACGAAGAGATGGCGAAGCGGCGCGCCGAGTTCGAGCAGCCCGGTCCGCGCTACAAGCGCGGCGTGCTGGCCAAGTTCCACGCACTGACCGGCAGCGCGAGCCGTGGCGCGGTGCTCGACGACTTCTGATCCGGCTCCGGTGGGGCGCCATGGCGACGCTGCCGGATCGGATTGCGGTGCGCCTTCGCCCGCGGACCCGTCGGCGCCTTGCGCAGCGGCTTCGACCGGCTTCGGCGGCCGCGCGCCTCAGCGGGCCGCGTCGCCGGAAGCCGCCTGGCCGCGCCCCGGACGACGCTTGAAACGGAAGTGCGGAAACATCGCCTCGATGCGCTTGCGGCGGGCTTCGGCGATCTCGAGCCCGGGATCGGCTTCGCGGCCGAGGCGGAACAGCGGCTCGACGACCTCGAACCAGACGAAGGCGCAGGCAAAGGGCGTCAGCACCCAGAGCCAGGGCCAGCTCGCGACGGGCTCGATGGCGAGCGCACGCAGAACGATCAGCAGTAATCCGGTCCAGACGAAGGCCATGTGCACTTCCCTCGATGCGTCAAGCCACTTTGCGCCGCCCGGCGCCAGCGGTCAGCTTCGGACGGCCGAACGGCGTCCGTGCCGGCGCGAGCGGCCGCTGTCAACTGGCGGAGCCCTCCGGCCGTTATTGTTCGATGCTGTTGCTGCGCGAGTCCGTGGCCAGGCTGGCGCGATGGAGCGAGGCCCTGCGGTACACTCGAAGACGCTTAACATGCGTCTGAGAGTCATCAACTCAACCGGAGAAGTCATGAAAGCAATCCCGATTTCGATCGCCCTCGCGCTCGCCTGTGCCTCGGGCACCGCCATGGCGAGCCTGGAACTGGCGAAGGCCAAGAACTGCACCGCCTGCCATGCCGTCGACAAGAAGCTGATCGGCCCGGCGTACAAGGATGTCGCAGCCAAGTACGCGAACGACTCGAACGCGGTCGCAACGCTGTCGGAGCACGTGCGCAAGGGCAGCACCGGCGTTTGGGGCCCGATTCCGATGCCCGCGAACCCGCAGGTCTCGGAGGCCGAGGCGGAAACCCTGGTGAAGTGGATTCTCGAGCAGAAGTGAAGCCGGTTTTCCGCTGCACGGGTGCCGCCGCGCGGCACCCGACCGAAGGGGCGCCATCCGGCGCCTTTTTTTTCGCCGTGCACCGCCCGTCGGGGATCGATCGCCGACGGTCGCTGCCCGCGTGCGCTCGCCGACGATCCGGCCCACAGTGGAACCGTAGTTTTCCTCCCTGGCTGGTTTGCCCCGGTTTCCACCGGGGCATTTTTTTTGTCGTCGGCGGCGCCTCGCGTCGCGCAGGCTCCCTGTCGGCCCGAGTTTTTGGTTAGAATTCGCGCCGCTTCGTGCTATTCGGAACGAGGCGTCATCGAAGCGCAAGCCCGGCACCCGCACCGACTCGGGCGTCGACGACGGGGCCCGCGCGGTCCGGGACGGAGACAGACATCTTGTTCAGCTTCGACACCCTGCTCCAGCAGATCCTGAACGGCCTCGTGCTCGGCAGCGTGTACGCGCTCGTGGCGCTCGGCTACACGATGGTCTACGGGATCCTGCAGCTGATCAACTTCGCGCACGGCGAGGTGCTGATGATCGGCGCGATGGTCGCCGTGACGCTGGCGCCCAAGCTGCTGGCCGCCGGCGTGCCGGCACCGCTGGTGCTCGTGATCATCGTGCTCGCGGCGATTCCGGTCTGCATGCTGCTGTCGGTCACGATCGAGCGGGTCGCCTACCGGCCGCTGCGCAACGCCCCGCGACTGGCGCCGCTGATCACCGCGATCGGGATGTCGATCGTGCTGCAAACGGTTGCGATGATCATCTGGAAACCGAGCCCGATCGTGTTCCCCGACCTGCTGCCGAACGATCCGGTGCCGATCTTCGGTGCGTCGCTGGCGCCCAAACAGATCCTGATCCTCGTCGTGGCCTCCAGCCTGATGGCCGGGCTCGTGCTGCTGGTGAACCGCACGAAGCTCGGCCGCGCGATGCGCGCCACGGCGGAGAACCCGCGCATCGCCGGCCTGATGGGCGTGAACGCCAACCGCATCGTCGCCGCCACCTTCGCGATCGGTGCGGCCCTGGCCGCGGTCGCCGGCGTGCTGGTGGCGCTGAACTACAACATCGTCCACTTTTCGATGGGCTTCATCCCGGGCCTGAAGGCCTTCACGGCGGCGGTCCTCGGCGGGATCGGCAACATCGCCGGCGCGATGCTCGGCGGCCTGCTGCTCGGCATCATCGAGAGCCTGGGCGCCGGCTACATCGGCGACCTGACCGGCGGGTTCCTCGGCAGCCACTACCAGGACATCTTCGCGTTCGCCGTGCTGATCCTCGTGCTGCTGTTCCGCCCGTCGGGGATCATGGGCGAGCGCATCGCCGACCGGGCCTGAACGAGGGGCGAAGATGAAGACCTTCTTTCCCTCGCTGCACGGCCGGCCCAAGGCCGCCTTCGCCGCCACGGTGCTGATCGCGATCGTGCTGGCGGTGCTGCCCTTCGTGCTCGGCATGCACGGCAATCGCTGGATCCGGATGGCCGACTTCGCGCTGCTCTACGTGATGCTGGCGCTCGGGCTGAACATCGTCGTCGGCTACGCCGGGCTGCTCGACCTCGGCTACGTGGCCTTCTACGCGGTCGGCGCCTACATGTACGCGCTGCTCGCCTCGCCGCACCTGATGAGCAATTTCGAATGGATCGCGGCGACCTTCCCGAACGGCCTGCACAGCTCGATCTGGCTGGTCGTGCCGCTGGGCGCGGCGATCGCGGCCTTTTTCGGGCTGCTGCTCGGCGCGCCGGTGCTGCGGCTGCGCGGCGACTACCTGGCGATCGTCACGCTCGGATTCGGCGAGATCATCCGGATTTTCCTGAACAACCTGAACGCGCCGATCAACCTGACCAACGGGCCGCAGGGCATCAGCAACATCGATCCGGTGCGGATGTTCGGCGTCGATTTTTCCCGACCGCTGCGCTTCGACGGTTTCACGATCCCGTCGGTCACGCTGTACTACTACCTGTTCCTGGTGCTGACGATCGCCGTGATCGTCGTCTCGATCCGGTTGCAGGACTCGCGGATCGGCCGCGCGTGGATGGCGATCCGCGAAGACGAGATCGCCGCGAAGTCGATGGGCATCAACGTGCGCAACATGAAGCTGCTCGCGTTCGCGATGGGCGCTTCGTTCGGCGGCGTCTCGGGCGCGATGTTCGCGGCCTTCCAGGGCTTCGTGTCGCCGGAAAGCTTCATCCTGATGGAGTCGATCGTCATCGTCGCGATGGTCGTGCTCGGCGGCATGGGGCACGTGCCCGGCGTCGTGCTCGGCGCGATCCTGCTCTACGCGATTCCCGAAACGCTGCGCGAAGTCGCCAAGCCGGCGCAGCTCGCGCTGTTCGGCGAAGAGTGGATCGCTCCCGAAGCGTTGCGCATGCTGCTGTTCGGCGGCTCGCTGGTCGTGATCATGCTGTTCCGGCCGACCGGCCTGTGGCCGGCGCCCAAGCACGGAATCCGGCCTGCGCGAGGCGCGATGCCGAGCGACCTGCAAGCCGAGTCGGCCGCACTGGCCGGCACGCGTCCCGATGCGCCGCCGAACGCGCCGACCGCCGCCATGCCGGCGACCGATCCGAGCTCGGCCGCCGGGCCCGCCAGCAGCTAGGCGCCGGAGGATTCGCGATGACGGACGTCCTGTTGTCGGTCAAGGGGGTCAACAAGCGCTTCGGCGGCCTGCAGGCGCTGTCCGACGTCGGCCTCGAAATCAGGCAGGGCCAGATCTACGGGCTGATCGGCCCGAACGGCGCCGGCAAGACGACGTTCTTCAACGTCGTCACCGGCCTCTACGCTCCGGATTCGGGCAGCTTCGAGCTGGGGGGCAAGCACTACGAACCGACCGCCGTGCACCGCGTGGCCGAGGCCGGCATCGCACGCACCTTCCAGAACATCCGCCTGTTCGGCGACATGACGGCGATCGAGAACGTGATGGTCGGCCGGCATGTGCGCACGAAGGCCGGCGTCTTCGGCGCGGTGTTCCGCACGCCGCGCCAGCGCCACGAAGAAGAGGCGATCCGCAAGCGCTCGCTCGAACTGCTCGACTACGTCGGCATCGCGCGCTATGCCGACTTCCAGGCGCGCACGCTGTCGTACGGCGACCAGCGCCGGCTCGAGATCGCGCGCGCGCTCGCCACCGAACCCAAGCTGCTCGCGCTCGACGAACCGGCCGCCGGCATGAACGCGACCGAAAAGCTGACGCTGCGTGCCTTGCTGTCGAGCATCAGCCGCGACGGCGTGACGATCCTGCTGATCGAGCACGACGTGAAGCTCGTGATGGGACTGTGCAACCGCGTGACCGTGCTCGACTACGGCAAGGTGATCGCCGAGGGACTGCCGGCCGAGGTGCAGCGCAATCCGGCGGTCATCGAGGCCTACCTCGGCGCCTCGGCTGCCACCCACTGAACGCGCGGCGCGCAGCGAGACAGCCATGGCCGAAACCATCCTCGACATCCGCGGCCTGCAGGTCGCCTACGGCGGCATCCAGGCGGTCAAGGGGATCGACATCGAGGTTCGCGAAGGCGAACTGGTCGCGCTGATCGGCGCCAACGGCGCCGGCAAGACGACGACGCTGAAGGCGGTCACCGGTACGCTGCACTGGGCCGGCGGCGACGTGCTGTACGACGGCCGGTCGATTCGCGGACTGGGCTCCTATGCGCTGGTCGCGCGCGGGCTGGCGATGGTGCCCGAGGGGCGCGGCGTCTTCGCGCGAATGACGATCACCGAGAACCTGCAGATGGGCGCGTATACGCGCAGCGATCCGGCCGGCGTGCGCGACGACATCGAACGGATGTTCGAGGCGTTTCCGCGCCTGAAGGAGCGCGCCGACCAGCTTGCCGGCACGATGTCCGGCGGCGAGCAGCAGATGCTCGCGATGGCGCGCGCCTTGATGAGCCGCCCGCGCCTGCTGCTGCTCGACGAGCCGTCGATGGGCCTGTCGCCGATCATGGTCGACAAGATCTTCGAAGTCGTGCGCGAGGTGTCGGCGCGCGGGACCACGATGCTGCTCGTCGAGCAGAACGCGCGGCTCGCGCTCGAATGCGCGACGCGCGGCTACGTGATGGATTCGGGGCTGGTCACGATGAGCGGGCCGGCGCAGCAGATGCTCGACGATCCGCGGGTCAGGGCCGCATACCTCGGCGAAGAAACGACCGGCTGAGCCCCGCGAAGAAGCGACCGGCTGGGCGCCGCGAAGAAGCGGCCGGCTGGGCGCCGCAGGCACAGGCGCGAGGACAGCCGCGACGACAAGCGCGAGCGGCGACGCCGCTCAGCTCGCGTCGGCCAGGTCGGCCTCCGACGTGAACGCATCGGCGAAGAACTGGTCTTCGGGCAGCGCGCACTGCGCGACGAAGTCGCGCTGCGCCGATTCGACGACGACCGGCGCACCGCAGGCATAGACCTGGTGCCCCGACAGGTCGGGGAAGTCGGCCATGACGGCGCGATGCACGAAGCCGTCGCGCCCGGTCCAGCCGTCTTCGGGCAGCGCGTCCGAGACGACCGGCACGTAGCGGAAGTCCGGGATCTCGGCGGCCCACTGCCGGCACAGTGCGTCCATGTAGAGGTCCTGCGGTCGGCGGCCGCCCCAGTACAGCGTCATCGGACGCCGGAGGTCCTTGTGCCGGGCGTGTTCGACGATCGCCTTGATCGGCGCGAAGCCGGTGCCGCTGGCCAGCAGCACGATCGGCAGTTCGCTGTCCTCGCGCAGGAAGAACGTGCCCAGCGGCCCTTCGAGCCGAAGGATGTCGCGCTCCTTGATCGGCGGCTCGGTCACGCCGAACAGCGCATCGGTGAAGCGCCCGCCCGGCATGTGGCGCACGTGCAGCTCGAGCTGCGCGGCCTCGTGCGGCGCCGTGGCCATCGAGTAGCTGCGCCGCGTGCCGTTGCGCAGGATCAGCTCGACGTACTGGCCGGCCAGGTACTGCAGGCGCTCGCTGGCCGGCAGCTGCAGCTTCACGCGGGCCACGTCGGGGACCAGCCGTTCGATCGACGCGATCCGGCACGGCATCTTGCGCACCGGAACATCGGCGGCACCGGCGACGAGCCGGCTCTCGATCGTCAGGTCGGCCGTGATCGTCGAACGGCACATCAGCGCAACGCCCTGTGCGGCTTCGGCCGCGCTCAGCGCATGATCCGAGTGCGCGCTCATCTCGACGCTGCCTTCGAGCACCTTCGACTTGCACGAACCGCAAGCACCGTTCCGGCAGCCGTAAGGCAGGATCACGTGCTGGCGCAGCGCGGCGTCGAGGACGGTTTCGCCGGCCTCGACGGTGAACTGACGGCCGCTGGGCTTGACGGTGACGGTGACGGACATTTGCGGGTCGGAGCTCCTGAACGCGTAGGCGCACGCTGCGTTCGGCAGCGCGCTTCGGTGAACGGCGCGGCGCGTGAAGCGCGAGGCATCGAAACGCTTATTATCGCCTGCGGTGCCAGTCGCCCGCCGCGATCGCCCTCGCCCCGGACCTGGCTGCTCCCCTCCACACCACCGCCGTTTCGCCGCGGCGATCCGCATCGATGCGAATGACGATCCGAGCGCTGCGCGACAGCGATGGCACCACGAACGCGTACGGCCGCCCCGGAGCGGCCGTTCGACGCAGGCGGCAGGCCAGCCCCGGCGGAGCCCGGCGCTCCGGCGGGCGCCGCGCCGTTCGTCCTGCTTCGCTGGGCGGACGGCCGTCGACTGCCCGGCCGGGCGCACTGCCCGTCGTGCGCTTCGCCCGCGTCGCTTCGCACGGCGGCGCGACGCGAACCGCCTGTCGTCCGCAGGGGTCGGCCTCGGCGAACGGGCGCCTGCTGCGCCGGCCGCGACTGCTGATCGTCGGCTGCGGCGACGTCGGCATGCGCGTGCTGCGCAAGCTCGCGCCCCGGCTGGCCGACGGCCGCCTGGCAGTGCATGCCGTGACCCGCGACGAATCGCGGCAGTCGGTCGCCCGCGCCCTCGGCGCGCAAACGCTGGCGCTCGACCTCGACGCCAGGCAGGCGCCTTCACGTCTGGCAGGTCTGGCCAGGCGTGCCGTTTATCTGGCGCCCACCCCGCCCGACGGCGAAGACGACCCGCGACTCGGCCGCGTCATCGCAGCCTGTGCGAGTTCGTGTTCTGCGACCGGGAAGCCGGCGCGCTGGGCCTGGGTCGGCAGCACCGGCGTCTACGGCGACTGCCAGGGTCTAGAAGTCGACGAAACGCACACCATTGCGCCGACGACAAAGCGTGCGCGCCGCCGCGCAGCCGCCGAGCTACGGCTGCGTGCTGCCGCGCGACGCGGCGCCCTGTACGCCACGATCCTGCGCGCCCCGGGAATCTATGGACAGGACCGTCTGCCGGTCGAGCGTCTGCGTCAGGGTCTGCCGGCGCTGTCGCCGGCCGACGACACCTACACGAACCACATCCACGCCGACGACCTCGCGTCGATCTGCTGGATCGCGCTGTTTCGCGGACGCCCGGGCCGTGTCGTCAATGCCGTCGACAATACGCGCCTGAAGATGGGCGACTGGTTCGACCGCGTCGCCGACACCTTCGCGTTGCCTCGGCCCGAACGGCTGCAGCGTGAGTTGTTGGCAGGCCGCGTATCGCCGCAGATGCTGTCGTTCATGAACGAATCGCGGCTGCTGTCGAATCGCCGGCTGCTGCGCGAGCTGCGCGTGCAGCTTCGCTGGCCGACTGTGGACGCCGCGCTGGCGGCAGTGCTTGAATCGCGACGAAGATCGACGGGTCGGCCCCTGGACCAATTCGCCAATACTGATAGCGCACCTACGGACGCCGAATCCAGGAGCTGAGGGCCACGCGACCGCAACGGGTCACTTCAAGGCACACGTGTAGGCTCCGTTAACGCCCCGGGAGCAATTCACCGACGGCTTATTCGGCCCTGAACTCTGGTAGCGAAGAAATTGCTCGGTATTCGCATCGACCGTACCGGTTGGAGCCAAGCCTCTTGCGGTTTGGAAATCCTTCAACGCATCAATGCCCGTCGAATTGAGAATGAGCCTGTCTCCTTGGCTCGGATCGCGCAATACATAGGAACTCAAATCTGAGTCCCCGAGCAGCTTCGCAACTGTGGAGACCTTGGCGTCACTTGCTGCGATCGCGCTGTTGAGATCGCCGTTTCTCGCTGCCGCCTGGACAAGACTCGAATAGATGGACAACCGCGCCTGCAGGTCAGCTTCGCTCCCTGGCTTCGGCGCCTCGAAAGGCCCCCAAGCGATGTTCATCGCCGAGTAGCCGAACTTCAGGGTCGGTGAACATGTGGCTCTTGCTTCCTTCGGAATCGCATACGCGAAAGGATGGTCCGCATCGGACTCGAACGAATCCCCGGCCCTGCAGCTGACCGGAGGAGACAAAGCGCCTGTTGTCTCGACCTTTGCCGCGTATGGTCGGACCCGTTGATTCGTTTCTGGATCGACCCTGTAAAGCTTTCCCGACACTTGCTGTGGCGTTGTCTTGTTGCCTTGGGAAACCAGTATCTCAACTGACATTATGGACAATGTCTGCGCATGCAGACCAGGATAGACCATAGTCACCAGGCAAACGACCGAAGAGGCGATGTATCGGATTGGTCTCATTGGTCATCTCCGATTCTTTGGTGTTTCGATTGCTAGCTTTTCGCCTACCGTCTCGAGTTCGCCACAAGGAAAATCCCCAGGCCAAGAATACCGAGCCACAGTAGCCCGAGCTCATATCGAACGAATAAAGTAAGCAGGGACCGCTCCATAAGCAAGGGCTCTACATCGGAGGTCGATGAGTCCGTCGGCAAACTCGATAAGTCACAGTTCGGCACCGCCAATAGCCGCGGAGCCCCCTGTCCAGTGGCCTTCAGGTTCACTTCTACGGACGCACCTGGTGGAAAGTTGAAAACGGCGAAAGTCAGGAACTCCTCGTTGAAATACTGCTGTTCTATGGCGGGCAACGCAGGACTCCTGACTGTGATCCTTGGATGCTCTGTTATATCGAACCGCAGAGAATCGCCAGAAGCGTGTGTTAACGTCAGTAGAAAGCAACGGAACCGTACGCCGCGGGTCAGATTGTCCAACCGAAGGCTCACGGGGAATGCGCCTCCTTTCTCCCTATGCTGGAATGAGAATGATGAAGGAGCCGCAGCGCTAATGCGAAACTCCACCACAGGGAGGTCAGAGACTTTACCTGTCGTGTAGACAATCGACCAACCTACCGCAGCAACGAATGCCGAAAGCAATAGCGGCACGCTTTCCTTCGTTAGCCAGTTGGTCATATAGATCCCCGGCCGGCCGGTTGGAATCGATGTCGTGTGATAGTAGCCACGCACTTGGCGCCAAGTCCAGTTCTCTTGAACTGGTGCCGTCGGCGTGTGGTTGATGCGTCTCCGAGGCGAACGCTTCGGCAACGGCCGTCTATATTGTGGCCGCAGGGAACGGCAATGGATCGGTCGCACTTCACGGCGAGATGTGTGAGAACTGGCTTGTGACCGTCGCTGAGAATCTATTGCAGTCGGCCAGCCTTCGCGATGAGCCAAATGACACGAGCGCTCCCGCTCGGTCTGGCGATCAACGTCCAAGTCGGTGTATCGGCCTAGTTCTGATACACTCCTCTGCTGTTCACGGCAGCCGGTGTAGCTCAGTTGGTAGAGCAGCGCATTCGTAATGCGAAGGTCCCCAGTTCGA
>JAAZBL010000307.1 GCA_012513825.1 Limnobacter sp.
CGCCCGGATAGAATCGCCGTTCCATGGCCGACGAAGACGTCACGAACGCTGCGGAGGCCGACGCCGAGCGCGCGCCGCTTCCCGTAGACGAATCCGATGCGCCGCTGCAGCGCGATCCGGAGGCGGCGTCGCGCGCGCTGTTCGAGGTCCAGGAACTGCTGCGGCGGCACGCCGTGGTGCTCGAACTCGCGCATCGCCAGCACGAGGGCGAAGCCGAACAGCGTCGCGAGCTGGTCGAACAACTGGTCGAGCGCCAGCACCTGAACGAGCTGCGCGCGCGCCTGGACCGGCTGCATACGGCCGACATCGCGTTCGTGCTCGAGTCGCTGCCGCACGAAGAGCGGATGATCGTCTGGGATCTCGTCGATTCCGAACGCGACGGCGAGATCCTGCTCGAAGTCTCCGATCCGGTGCGCGAATCGCTGATCCGCTCGATGGATCGCGAGGAACTCGTCGAGGCGGTCGAGACGCTCGATACCGACGAGATCGCCGAACTCGCCCCCGACCTGCCGACCGACGTCGTCGAGGAGGTCAGGCAGGGGCTGACGACCGAGGAACGCGCGCAGCTGCACGCGTCGATGTCCTACCCGGAGGACTCGGTCGGCGAGCTGATGGACTTCGAGGCGATCACCGTGCGCAGCGACTACACGCTCGACATGGTGCTGCGCGAGCTGCGATCGCTCGAGGAGCTGCCCGACCACACCGACCAGGTTTACGTGATCGACGAGAACGACGTGCTGGTCGGTGCGCTGCCGCTCGATCGCCTGCTGATCAACCAGCCGGACGTGCTCGTCGTCGACGTCATGAAGCGCGACGTGCTGACGCTGCAGCCGCTCGAGGACGCCGGCGATGCGGCGCTGGCCTTCGAACGCTACGACCTCGTGTCGGCGCCTGTCGTCGACCCGGACAAGCACGTGATCGGCCGCGTCACGGTGGCCGAGGTGCTCGACCTGGTCCGCGAAGAAGGCGAATCCGAGGCGCTGGCCAAGGCCGGCCTGCGCGAGGAGGAGCACCTGTTCGCCAGCGTCTGGGATTCGGCGCGCAACCGCTGGCCGTGGCTGGCGGTCAACCTGTGCACGGCCTTCTTCGCGTCGCGCGTGATCGGGCTGTTCGAGGGCACGATCGAGCGCGTGGTCGCGCTGGCCACGCTGATGCCGATCGTCGCCGGTCTCGCCGGCAACACCGGCAACCAGACGATGACGCTGATCATCCGGGCGCTGGCGCTCGGTCAGGTCAACGCGTCGAACGCGCGGCGGCTGCTGCTCAAGGAACTCGCGATCGCCGGCCTGAACGGCGCGGCCTGGGGCACGATCGCCGGGCTGGCGGCCTGGCTGCTCTATCGAGGCTCGCCGCAGGCCTGGCTGCTCGGCCTGACGATGGGACTGGCCGTGGTGCTGAACCTGCTCGTGGCGGCGCTGATCGCACTGGCCGTGCCGCTGACGCTCGAGCGCCTGGGCCGGGACCCGGCGATCGGCTCGTCGGTCCTGCTGACCTTCAGCACCGACAGCATGGGCTTCCTGATCTTCCTCGGGCTGGCGACGATCCTGTTCGCCTGAGGGATCAGGTGCCTTCGCGCTTGCAGACGATCGGCAGCGTCCACTCGCGGGCGCGCGCTGCGATCTCCTGGTTGTTCAATTGCGGCGCGTCGGCGGCGCCCAGTGCGTAGCGCACGCCGTGCGCGTCGAGCAGCGCCTTCAGCGGCTCCAGCCGGACAGCGAAGTTGATGTTCTGCGGCAGGTCGCCGCCGGTGAGCTGCGCGACGCGCAGCGCATTCAGCTTGGCGAACACCACGCCGATCACGTTGCCGCGCCGGTCGATCAGCGGGCCGCCGCTGTTTCCCGGCTGCAAAGGCACGTCGGTCTGCATCTGCGTCGGGTTGTCGCGCAGGCCGGTCAGGGCCGTGACCATGCCGGCGCCGATCTGCCCCGAGGCCGACAGCATGCCGGGAAGGGGAAAGCCGTAGGTCAGCACGTCTTCGCCCTGCAGCGGTTCGTCGCTCGCACGCAGCGTCGCCGCCCGGTCGCCCGGCGAGCCCGCCAGCAGCGCCAGCTCGTGCTGGTCGTCGATGGCGACGACGCGCAGCACCGCCGCCATGCCGTCGGAAGCGACGACGCCCACCGCCGAGCACTTGTCGACCATGTGGCGATTCGTGACCAGGTGTCCGGCCTGGTCGACGCGGAACGCGGTGCCGAACGAGAAGCGCTGCGGCTGCCCGCCGGGTCGCGGATCGCTCGCTGCCTGTCGATCCCGTTCCGAATCTGCGAACTCGCCTCGCGGCGCCGAGGGCCGATCGAGCGGCGAGCCCGGAACCGGCGTGGGCGCCGGGGGGAGCTGCGCGGCTGCGGCACCGGAGACGGTGGCCAGCAGGACGAAGGCGAGAGCGTGCGGTATCGGCATGACCGCAATGCTAGACCCAATTGCGGCCGTCGCCGTGTGAACTGCGCGACATCGGCGCGACCGGCGCCGACGGTTCAGCGTACCGGCGCCGTGCGGGCCGAGCGCTGCCGCAGCCAGTGCACGGTGCCGCCGGCAGCGCAGGAAACGCAGGCGGCGACCGCGAACGACGGCCAGTTCGCATCCCAGGCGCGAAGCAGCACCACCAGCGAGACGAAGAACATCACGAACCCGATCAGGCCGGTAGCGAAGCCGCGCAACAGCGTCACCGTCGCCGCGTGGCCATGCACCGGAAGCGTGAAGCTCGGCAGGATGCTGCCGCTGATCGGCCAGGCGAGCAGCAGTCCGCTGATCGCCGCCGGCACGTGATCGGCGCTCGCGAGGATCGCCGCGGCGAGCACGAACGCGGCGCCGACCCGAACCGCGATTTCGCTGCGCGGTACGTGCACCGCGCCGGCGATCCGCGAAGTCCGCGGCATCAGCAGCAGCGCGAGAAAGGGCGCAGCGATCGCCAGCACGATGCCGACCGACGCGGGAATCCAGGCAGAGGTCGTCATGCCGCCGACGGCGAAGAACGCCAGCGCGGCGCCGAACAGGCAGGCCCACCAGGACAGCCAGCGCGACAGCCAGGCAAAGGCGACGATATGGGCGATCGCGGCCGGCGAGGCGGCCAGCGTCGCCGCGCCGATGCCCGAGATCTGAGACGGTGGCAGGTCGATCATCAACGCGGCGATGATCGGGCCGGCGATCAGCGGAAAACCGGCGAGCACGCCGGAGACGGCGTGGCCGAAGCGGCGTGCCGCCAACGTGGCGAGCAGGATCGCAGCCGGCACCAGGGCGAGCTTCAACAGCAGCATGCGCGAGAAGGGGTGGGGGGTCCCGGGAACGGCCGGCCATCGGTCGCCCGCGGTCAGTGCCGAATGATACGGGAGGCGGCGATCGCCCGATCCGGCACAATCCGGGCGAAACCGACGAAAGGAACGACCATCCATGAGCATCGAACTCACCAAGACCGCAATCGACCTCGGCATCGTCACGACCAACGGACCGGCCATGCTGGATTTCTATCGCGACGTGATCGGCCTGAAGTACCTGCGCGAGATGCCGATGCCGATCGGCAACGGCGTCATGCACCAGCTTGCCTGCGGCGACAGCATCGTGAAGCTGGTCGTTCTCGAAGCCGCGCCGGCGTCGGCGCCGCCGGGCGGCATCGCCGGCGCCACCGGCTATCGCTACTGGACGATGACGGTGGCGAACCTGCCGGCGATGCTCGAACGCTGTGCCGAGGCCGGCCACCAGGTGGTCAGCGGGGCCAGGGAAATCCGCCCTGGGGTCAGCATCGGCATCGTGGCCGATCCCGACGGGAACTGGGTCGAGTTCCTGTCGGTCGCGAAGAAACCGGCCTGACCGCCGGCGTGGACGCCGCCCGCTATTGCGCAAGGCTGTGCAAGCCCGTATAAACGACGCAAAGGCGAAGCGTCCGCCGGGCATCGACAGCGCGTCCCGGACGGGTTGCAGGGAGACAGAAGCGTGGCTGGTAGCGACCCGCTCCTCAGTGTGCGCGGCATCACGGTGCGCTTCGGCGGCGTGCTCGCGCTCGAAGCGGTCAGCTTCGATGTTTCCCGCGGCGGCGTCTGCGGCCTGATCGGCCCCAACGGTGCCGGCAAGACCACGCTGTTCAACTGCCTGAGTCGCCTGTACCGCTACCAGGAAGGCGAGCTGCATTTCGACGGGCAGTCGCTCGACGCGACACCGGTGCACCGTGTCGCCGACCTCGGCATCGGTCGCACGTTCCAGAACCTCGCGATGTTCGGGACGATGAGCGTCGAGCAGAACGTGATGGTCGGCGCTCATTGCCGCACCCGCGCGGGCTTCGGATCGAGCGCGCTGCGCCTTCCTTCGGTCGCACGCGAGGAAGTGCGGGTTCGCGAGCGGGCGCGCGAAACCCTGGCCTGGCTCGGGCTCGACGCGCACGCGGACCGTCCGGTCGGCGACCTGCCGTTCGGCCTGCAGAAGCGCGTCGAACTGGCGCGCGCGATGGTCTCCGATCCGAAGCTGCTGCTGCTCGACGAACCGGCCGCCGGGCTGAACCACGAAGAATTGTCGAGCCTGGAGCGCACGATCCGCGACATCCGGGACCGGCGCGGCATCACCGTGCTGCTGGTCGAGCACCAGATGAGCCTGGTGATGTCGGTCTCCGACCGCATCGTCGCGTTGAACTTCGGGCGCAAGATCGCCGAAGGCACGCCGGCCGAGATCCAGGCCCATCCGGCCGTCATCGAGGCCTATCTCGGGGCGCCCGCCCATGGCCAGACTGCTTGAAGTCCAGGGGCTGAGCGCGTACTACGGGTCGATCCAGGCCCTGTTCGAGATCGACTTCACGCTCGACGAAGGCAGCGTCACGGCAATCCTCGGTGCCAACGGCGCCGGCAAGACGACGACGCTGCGCGCGCTGTGCCGCACCGTGCACACGACCGGAAGCGTCCGTTTCGATGGCCAGGAACTGGCCGGCAAGCCGACCGAGAGCATCGTGCGGCTCGGCGTCGCGCACGTGCCCGACGGTCGCGGCACCTTCACCGGGCTGAGCGTCGAGGAGAACCTGCGGCTGGGCGCAATCACCCGGCGCGACCGAGCCGGCGTCGCCGAGGACTTCGAGAAGACCTATGCACGCTTTCCGCGCCTGCGCGAACGACGCCACCAACAGGCCGGGACGCTGTCGGGCGGCGAGCAGCAGATGCTCGCGATCAGTCGCGCGCTGATGCTGCGTCCGCGACTGCTGTTGCTCGACGAACCTTCGTTCGGGCTCGCGCCGCTGGTCGTCGCCGAGATCTTCCGGATCATGCGCAGCATCAACCGCGAAGACCGCGTCTCGATGCTGCTGGTCGAACAGAACGCGTCGCTCGCGCTCGATCTCGCCGATCACGCCTACCTGCTCGAGACCGGGCGCGTGGCGATGTCCGGCCCGAGCGAGCAGGTCAGGGCCGACGAGTCCGTGCGGCACGCCTATCTCGGCCGCTGACGAGCGCCGGCCCCCGCAACCGGACCCGCCTGCCTGCATACGATGGAAGCCTTCCTGCACCAGGTCTTCTCGGGTCTGTCGACCGGCAGCATCTACGCTTCGGTGGCGCTGGCGCTGGTGATGATCTACCAGGCCACGCATCACATCAATTTCGCGCAGGGCGAGATGGCCACGTTCAGCACCTTCGTCGCCTGGGCGCTGATCCAGTCGGGCTGGCCGTACTGGGCGGCCTTTGTCGTGACGGTGGCGATCTCGTTCGCCGGCGGCCTGGCGATCCAGCGGACGCTGCTGCGGCCGTTCGAACGGGCGCCGGTGCTGACCAACGTGATCGTGTTCATCGGCCTGCTGGTGATCTTCAACGCGCTGTCCGGCTGGATCTTCGACCACACGATCAAATCCTTCGAGAGTCCGTTTCCGAAAGACGCCTGGTACGTGACCAAGTATCTGTCGGGCCACGAGCTCGGTTCGATCGCCGTGATGCTGACCGTGCTGTCGGTGCTCTACCTGTTCTTCAGGTTCACGCCGATGGGGCTGGCGATGCGCGCCGCAGCGCAGAACCCCGATTCGGCCCGGCTGGTCGGCATCCGCGTCTCCTGGATGCTCGCGATCGGTTGGGGCCTGGCCGCGGCGATCGGCGCGGTAGCCGGCATGATGGTCGCGCCGACCGTGTTCCTCGATCCGAACATGATGTCGGGCATCCTGCTCTACGGCTTCGCCGCGGCGCTGCTCGGCGGCATCGACAACCCCTGGGGTGCAGTGGTCGGCGGCTTCATCGTCGGCGTGCTGGAGAACCTGCTCGGCGCGTACGTCATCGGTACCGAGCTGAAGCTGACCGTCGCGCTGATCCTGATCGTCGGCACGCTGACGCTGAAGCCGAACGGCCTGTTCGGCAAGGTCGTGGTCACGCGCGTATGAATGCCGGAGCGCGTCAGTGGCAACGGGTCGGGTGGGGCGCGGTGCTCGTCGCGCTGTGCGTGCTGCCGTTCCTGTTCAAGAACTTTCGCGTGTTCCAGCTCAACCTCGTGCTGGTCTACGCGATCGCCGTCCTCGGGCTCAACGTCCTGACCGGCTACAACGGCCAGATCTCGCTGGGACACGGTGCGTTCTATGCGATCGGTGCGTATACCGCGGCGATTCTGATGGAGTACGGCGGCGCGCCGTACTGGGCCACGCCACCGGTCGCGGCGGCGATCTGCTTCGCATTCGGCGTGCTGATCGGTTTTCCCGCGCTCAGGCTCGCCGGCCCCTACCTCGCACTGGCCACCTTCGCGCTGGCGCTGGCGGTCCCGCAGCTGCTCAAGTACGACGCCATCGAGCAATGGACCGGCGGCGTGCAGGGCATCGTCCTGATGAAGCCCGATCCGCCGTTCGAGTTCGCGCTGTTCGGTCAGCCGCTGAGCCCCGATCGCTGGCTCTACCTGTACACGCTGGCCATCGCCGTGCTGATGTTCGTGATCGCGCGCAACCTGCTGCGCGGACGCGTGGGCCGGGCGCTGATCGCGATCCGCGACCACCCGATTGCCGCGGCGGCGATGGGCATCGACCTGGCCAGTTTCAAGACGCTGGCCTTCGGCGTGTCGGCGGCGTTCACCGGCGTCGCGGGCGCGCTCGGCGCCGTCGTCGTGTCTTTCGTCGCGCCGGACAGCTTCACTGTGTTCCTGTCGATCTTCCTGCTCGTCGGCGCCGTCGTCGGCGGGCTCGCATCGATCTCGGGCGCGATCTTCGGCGCG
>JAAZBL010000308.1 GCA_012513825.1 Limnobacter sp.
CTGCTCCAGTCGAGGTGGGCGGGCACCTCGACGATTCGCCCGTTCAGGATCATCGTCTTCTGGACGAGTTCGGGCATGATGTCCATGCCGGTCGAGCGCAGGAACAGCCGACGGACGAACGGGCCGTCGTAGGCGCGCACCATGCAGGTCAGCGTCGAGAAGCCGCCCCGCGCGAAGAATCGCAGGAAGCGGTTGCCCAGCCGGCTGAGCACATGGCGCCGCCATGGAACATTGGTGACCTTGCCGCCCGGCATGTAGGCCGATGCGAGGACCAGCTTGGCGCGTTCTCGAACGATCGTCTCGAGCAGCAGGCCGATGTGCTCGGGCGCATAGCTCAGGTCGACGTCGAAGGTGATCACGTAATCGCCGCGCGAAACGGCGAACGCGGTCTTGAACGCCTGGCCCAGCCCGAAGTTCAGCGGATGGTTGATCAGCCGCAGCGTGTCGAAGCGCCGCCGCAGGCGCTCGGCGATCGGTCCCGATTCATCGGAGCTGCCGTCGTTGATCAGCAGCACTTCGAACCGGTACCTGTGCTCGAGGCTGGCGAGATAGTCCATCACGAACTCGACATTGGCCTCCAGCACACCCGCCTCGTTGAAGGCAGGCAGTACCAGGGTGACGAGCGGACGACCGCCAGCGTGCATGTCGGGGTATCCCCGCGCGATGGGCTGCTCGAATCATAGCGTGCGAGCGTGGCTTGCGACAGCCCCGGTTCGGGGTGATCCGGACAGGCGCCGCGGCGAACGACACGAGCGCCGGCCCGTCGATGCCGCCGACGCGGTCCGGCTCGTCGCCCACCGCGCGTTCAGCTGCGCTGTTGCCAGCCCGGCACCGGAAACACCGGCTTCATCTGCGCAGCCGCCTCCGGCAGCACCACGACCGGTTGGCCGCCGCGGTTCTGGATGCAAGCCGAGGCAATCCGGGTGTTCTGACCCTTGGCATCGAAACCGATGGGCCCGCCGATCATCATCCGTTCGGGGATGTTCGTCTGGCGGATCGCCTCGGCGAGCGCCGTGCCGTCGGCGCTTCCGGCGCGCTTGAAGGCGTCGGCAGCAATCATCATCGCCTCGAAGGTGAAGCCGACGTTCAGCGCGTGGAACATCATCTTTTCCTTCGGGAACTGCTTGTCGAACGCCGCCTCGACGCGCCTGGAAAGCTCGGCGTTCGGGTTGTACCAGGGCACGTTCGAGATGCAGTACTCGGAGTACTTCGGACCGAGCGCCTTGTAGAACTGCGCTTCGTACATGCCGGGCGATCCCGGGCTCAGGATCCCCTGTGGCGACCAGCGCTGCTTGACCAGTTCGCGCACGAGCAGGATCGCGTCGTTCAGACGGCTGACCAGCATGATGATGTCGGCGTTCGTGGCCTTGGCCTTCGTCACCTCGACCGACAGGTCGCGTGCGGCCGGATCGTACGAGATCGTCTCGACGACCTTGAACGGCAGGTAGTCGAGCGTGGGCAGGATCGCGTCGATCGCCTTTCGGTTGGCCAGCCCGAAGGTGTCGTTCACGTGCATGAACACGGCCGTGCGCGGTGCCGACGACGTCGCCTGGAACAGGTCGCGGAACAGGCTCAGCCCGTTGCGCACGAGATCCACCGAGGTCGGGAAGTTGCGGAACGTGTACTTGTAGCCCTGCTCGGTGATCTGCGGCGCGGCGGCGATGTTGATCACGAACGGGATCTTGCGCTGCTCGGCCACCTGCGCGATCGCGCTGGCGGCGCCGGAGTCGAAAGGCCCGACCAGCAACTGCGCGCCGTCGTCGATCAGCTTCTCGGCACGCGATCGCGCCACTTCGACGTTGGTTTCGGTGTCGGCGTTCATCAGTTCGAGTTCGACGCCGTACATGTCGCGAAGCAGCCCCGGTGCGATATCGGCGCCGAGCTGGCACGACTGGCCGATGAACGCCTGCGTGCCGGAGCGCGGCAGCAGCACGCCGACCTTCAGCTTCTTTTCCTGCGCCCGGACCAGAGCCGGTGCGGCGAGCGCTGCAGAGCCTGCGGCAGCGGTGCCAGCCGCCAGGCGGTTGAAGTCACGACGGGTCAAACCGTTCATCTCTGATCTCCTCGAATCGTTTCGTCGGCAACCGGTCTTGCGCCGGCCTGGGATGGCTACCGCAGGCTATCACTTCGATTGCGGTTCGCCGAGTGTTCCGTTCGCGCTGCGCCGCAATGCCACCCTGCCCTGCGCCGCGCGAGCCCTTCGCATACTCCGACGGCCTCCCAGAGGCTCGAAGCGAAAAACGCCGGGCGAACCCGGCGTTTGAGAGGGGATGCCGCTGTCAGTCCCGGCGCCGCCGGCGCATCGCGAGTGCGGCGAGACCCAGGCCCAACAGGGCAGCGACTCCGGGTTCGGGCAGAAGTTCGGGGTCGTCGTTCACAGCCAGTTCACCGCAGATCTTGTCGGACCCGGCGCCGTTGCTTGCACCGGAAATCTGTTGAACGCGGATCGCCGACGGGCAGGCCGCACCGGTGTAGAGATCGGAGAAGGCCTGCTCGACCTCGGCTGCCGTGAGCGTCGTGTCGAACCCGAAGTAGAGCGTGCCCGACTCTCCCTTCGCGAGCCCTTCGGTCGGATTGCCGCCTGCGCAGTTCGGCGTGTTGCCGGTCCGAACGCAGACGTCGAAGCTCGCGCCCCAGCCGGCGCCACCGTTGCCGTTGAATCCGCTGTTCATCAGGAAATTGGCAAATCCGCTCGTCCCGGCGTTGTAGTAGCCGCTCCCGCCGATCGGGCCGGGCGGCGTGGGAATCTCGAGCGCGAGGCCGACGATCGTCGCCGTGCTGGGTGGGGTCGGCGTCGTGTTCTGCACGGTGATCGCAAGCAGCACGTCGATCCCCGTGCCGCCGAAGGCGATCGAACCGTCGTAGGTCGAGAAGGTGAACGTGGCCGTCGCGGTCGCCCCGGAGTTTTCCGCCGAGCCACCGAACGAATGACCATAGTTCACGATCAAGGCGGCTTGTGCGGCGCTGATTCCGACCGACGCCGCAACAGCGAGCGCAGCTTTGACAAGGATCCGTTTCATAAGAGACCTCCCGTTTGGCGAACTAGGGAGCAGGATCCATGCCAGTAGGAAAAACCCTTAACCTCCAATAAGTTGCAGCCCTGCGACTTTCCGCGACGCGACGAATGTAAACCGGACCGACATTCGTGGCGCGGTCCGGCGGGCCCCGCTGCGCGCGCTCAGCCCTTCACCGCTTGCTCGCGCAGCACCCGCTTCAGGATCTTTCCGGTCGGGCTTTTCGGCAGCTCGTCGACGATGTCGACGATCGCCGGCACCTTGTAGGCGGCGATCGATTCCCTGCACCAGGCGATGACCTGTTCGGCGTCGAGCGACTGGCCGGCCTTCGGCACCACGGCGACCGCCACCTGCTCGCCCTTCTCAGGATGCGGCACGCCGTAGACGGCCAGCTCCTGCACCTGCGGCATCCTGTACAGGTACTGCTCGACCTCGGCCGGCCAGACCTTGAAGCCGGACACGTTGATCATGTCCTTGACGCGGTCGACGATGTAGACGTAGCCGTCTTCGTCCATCCGGCCGATGTCGCCCGAGTGCAGCCAGCCCCCGCGCAGTGCGCGCTCGGTGTCTTCGGGCCGGTTCCAGTAGCCCTTCATCACGCCCGGACCGCGGATCACGATCTCGCCCCATTCGCCGCGCGGCTGCTCGCGGTCTTCTTCGTCGAAGATCGCGAGCTCGAAGCCCTCGACCGCGCGCCCGACCGATCCGAAGCGGTGCTCGACCAGGTCGTTGTAGCAGGCGAAAGGCGAGCACTCGGTCAGCCCGTAGCCCTCGTAGACGCGCCGGCCGAAGCGCTCGGTCCAGCGACGCGAGACTTCCTCGGGCATCGTGGCCGCCGCCGACATCTCGTAGCGGATCGACGACAGGTCGTAGGGGCCGAGATCCATCGACAGCAGGCCGATGAAGATCGTCGGCACGCCGAAGAACATCGTGATCCGGTCGTGTTCGATCGCGCGCAGCACCTGGTCGGGGACGAAGCGGCGGAACAGCGAGACGGTGGCGCCGCTCAGGATCGCCGCGTTCAGGATGTAGTTCTGTCCGTAGACGTGGAACAGCGGCAGGAACGTGGCCAGGCGATCGTCGGGCCGGTAGCCCGAATACTTCGCCGCGCTGGCGATGTTGCTGGCGATGTTCGACTGCGTCAGCGTCACGCCCTTCGGAAAGCCGGTGGTGCCCGACGAGTACAACAGCGCCGCCGGATCGTCGGGCGCGCGTTCGACCGGCTCGAAGCGCTCGGGCCGGCCTTCGATCCAGGCGGACAGCGGCTCGGTGCCCGCCGCCGACCCGGCGGATCCGTCAGCCGGCGATGCGACCGGCGCAGCCGAAGCGGCGGAGGCCGGCGCCGGTGCGCCGGCCGGCGCGACCGAAGGGCCGTCGACGACGACCACGTACTCGAGGGACGGACAGCGCTCGCGCACGACGAAGCCGGCAAGGTCCGGCATCGTGAACACGACGCGGGCGCCCGAGTCGTTGACCAGGTATTCGACCTCGGCGGATCGGAAGATCGCGTTGATGGACACCGGCACCGCGCCGATCCGCTGCGCCGCGTAGTAGACGACGGCGAACTCCGGGACGTTCGGCAGAAACAGCGCGACGCGATCGCCGGCCTCGATGCCGCGCGCCCTCATCGCATGCGCGAGGCGCGACGACTGCGCGTCGAGCTCCCCGTAGCTGATCGTGCGTCCCTCGAAGAGGATCGCGGGATGGTCGGGCCGGCGCGCTGCCTGTCCGGCCAATGGTGTTGCCAGGTTCATCGAGTCCCCCGTTCCGAGCGCCCGTGGCCCGGGCGTTCCTGTCCTTGTCGAGACTTCTTGTAGTCTTCGACGAACGATTTCGCAAGTGCGCCGCGGGGATAAAATGGCGCCTCGTCCGGCGCCGTGCGCCGGCCTGCCCCGAACCCGAGCCACTTGCGATGTCCACCCCGATCTGGAAGAAGAACCTGAGCTGCGAAGAGCTGAACCGCACGCAGGCCGGCACGCTGGGCGGGCACATCGGCATCGAGTTCATCGAAATCGGCGACGATCACATCCGCGCCCGGATGCCGGTCGACGAGCGCACGTTCCAGCCGATGGGGATCCTGCACGGCGGCGCGTCGGTCGTGCTCGCCGAAACGATCGGCAGCGTCGCCTCCTTCCTCTGCATCGAGGGGACGGCCAAGGCGGCGGTCGGGCTCGAAGTCAATGCCAACCACCTGCGGCCGGCGACGGGCGGCTGGGTCTACGGGCGTTGCACACCGATCCACGTCGGCCGCACGACGCACGTCTGGCAGATCGAACTGAGCGACGAGCAGGGACGGCGCACCTGCGTCTCGCGGCTGACGATGGCGGTCATCGACCGTCCGCCGCAGTGGCGGCGGCCACCGGACTGATCGCGCCCGGCTCGCCGGCCAGCATCGGGACCGACTCGCCGGGAGACGCCGGCGCAGGTGCCGGCGCGAGCGCCTCCCAGCGTTTCCAGGCCCGCAGCACCCGATTCGGATACTCGGCGCGACCCAGGCTGCCGTTGTACCGACCGAGCGCCCGGAACAGGTTGCCGCGCTCGATGTCGAGGTAGTGGCGCAGGATCGCGCAGCCGTAGCGCAGGTTGGTCCTCATGTCGAACAGCGCGGCCGGATCGCGATCGCCGATCACCGACGTCCAGAACGGCATCACCTGCATGTAGCCGCGTGCGCCGGCGTGCGAGATCGCGTAGCGGCGGAAACCGCTTTCGACCTCGATCAGCCCGAGCACCAGGTGCGGATCGAGGCCGGCCCGCTGGGCCTCGTAGCGCACGGCTTCCAGAAATTCCATGCGCTGGTAGTGATCGGGTTTCCAGCGCCGCGGCAGGCGCGCCGACATCGCGGCCAGCCACTCGACCTTCTCGATCACGCTGTCGAACCGCGCATCGCCGGGCGGCTCGTCGCGCACCGCGGCGACCAGCGCCGTGCGCACGGCGGCGCTCATCGGTTCGTACTGTTGCGGCCCGGCGGCCGAGGGCGCAGCAGCGATCGTCAGCGCCAGACCGAAGGCACCGGCCAGCGCGAACGGAACGAGACGGCGGCGAAATCCGGGCATCCGCCGATTCGACCGCGGCCCGGCTCAGCCGGCAAGCATCTGCCTGATGGCCGGCAGCGCCTCGCCGACGGGCACCGCGCTCGCCTGCATGCCGCGGCGCTGCAGCAACTCGAGCTTGCCGTCGTTCAGGCTGCGCTCGCCGACCGTGACGCGCAGCGGCACGCCGATCAGCTCCCAGTCGGCGAACATCGCCCCCGGGCGTTCGTCGCGATCGTCGAGGATGACGTCGACGCCGGCAGCCTGCAGTTCCGCGTACAGGGCGTCGGCGACCTCGCGTACGCGCTGCGACTTGCGATAGCCGAGCGGGCAGATCGCGACCTCGAAGGGAGCGATCGCGCGCGGCCAGACGATCCCGCGTTCGTCGTGGTTCTGCTCGATGGCAGCACCGACCAGCCGCGTGACGCCGATGCCGTAGCAGCCCATCTCGAAAGGCTTCGAACTGCCGTCCTCGTCGACGAAGGTCGCGGACAGCGCCTCCGAGTACTTGGTGCCGAGGTAGAAGACGTGGCCGACCTCGATGCCGCGCTGGATTTGCAGCGTTCCCTTGCCGTCCGGCGACGGATCGCCGGCCTGCACGTTGCGGATGTCGGCGACGACCGGCTCGGGCAGGTCGCGGCCCCAGTTCACGCCGGTGTAGTGATAACCGGCGTCGTTGGCCCCGCAGACGAAGTCGTGCATGTTCGCGACGGTCCGGTCGGCGACCACGCGGATCGGGTGCGGGCTGCCGATCGGGCCCAGGTAGCCGGGCGGGCAGCCGAAGGTCTCGCGGATCTCGGCATCGGTCGCGAAACGGAAGCCGGCCAGGCCCGGCACCTTGCCGGCCTTGACCTCGTTCAGTTCGTGGTCGCCGCGCACCAGCAGCAGCCAGATCTCGGTCCCGGCCGACGGTTCGTCCCGGCGATCGACGGCCAGCACCAGCGACTTGACCGTGCGATCGAGCGGCAGCCCGAGCAGTTCGGCGACATCCTCGCAGCGCTCCTTGCCGGGCGTCGGCGTCTTCTCGAGCGGCTGCGAAGCCGGCGCCCTCGTCTCGATCAACGGCAGCGCCTCGGCCAGCTCGACGTTGGCCGCGAAGTCGGAGCCCGGACACCAGGCGATAGCGTCCTCGCCGGTTTCCGCGATCACCTGGAACTCGTGGCTGGCCGAGCCGCCGATCGCGCCGGTGTCGGCCGCCACGGCACGAAACTGCAGGCCCATCCGTTCGAAGATCGCGACGTAGGCGTCGAACATGGCCCGATAGCTGAGCAGCGCCGACTCGCGGTCCCGATCGAAGGAATAGGCGTCCTTCATCGTGAACTCGCGCCCGCGCATCACGCCGAAGCGAGGCCGGCGCTCGTCGCGGAACTTCGTCTGGATGTGGTACAGGTTCTTCGGCAGCTGGCGGTAGCTGCGCAGCTCGTGGCGCGCGATGTCGGTCACGACTTCCTCGGAGGTCGGCTGCACGACGAAGTCGCGACCGTGGCGATCCTGCAGTCGCAGCAGCTCCGGCCCATACTGCTCCCAGCGCCCCGACTCCATCCACAGTTCGGCCGGCTGAACGACCGGCATCAGCAGCTCGATCGCGCCGGCCCGATCCATCTCCTCGCGGATGATCGCCTCGATCCTGCGGATCACGCGCAGTCCCATCGGCATGTAGTTGTAGATGCCGCCGGCGAGCCTGCGGATCATCCCGGCGCGCGTCATCAGCCGGTGACTGACGACTTCGGCGTCGGATGGCGCTTCCTTGAGCGTGGTGATGTGGAAACGGGACGCTTTCATCGAGGGGGAGTCCGTACGGGCCTGCGATCGAAGGGGAAACCGCGCTGCGCGCGATGATCGGTCGATATAATCGACGGCAATTGTAAGAGATCGAGGGGTGCGGCCATGCTGGATCGAGACGGCTATCGCCCCAACGTCGGGATCATCCTGGTCAACTCGAGGAACGAGGTCTTCTGGGGCAAGCGGATTCGCGAACACTCGTGGCAGTTCCCGCAGGGCGGGATCAAGCGCGGCGAGTCGCCCGAACAGGCGATGTACCGTGAACTTCACGAGGAAGTGGGCCTGCACCCCGAGCATGTCCGATTGATCGGACGGACCCGCGAGTGGCTGCGCTACGACGTGCCGACCCACTGGGTGCGTCGCGAATGGCGCGGACACTATCGGGGGCAGAAGCAGATCTGGTTCCTGATTCGGCTGGTCGGGCGCGACACGGACATCGACCTGCGCGCCAGCGGCCATCCGGAGTTCGATGCCTGGCGTTGGAACAGTTTCTGGGTGCCGCTGGAAGCGGTCATCGAGTTCAAGCGCGAGGTCTACCGCCTGGCGCTGATCGAGCTGTCGCGGCTGCTGCCGCAGCAGGCAACCTGGCGCGCCGACCGCCGCGGCGAGGCGCCGCGCTATCTGCGCGGGCCGCGGCGCCGCACGCGCGAGCCGGCGCCCGAACTGGGGCCAATCGCCGAGGTGCCGCCCTCGATCGCCGACACCCTGCAGAGAACCGGGGCCGCGCAAGCCGCCGGCGGGAGCGGCTCGCGGTGAAGCGCCACGCGCTGGCGCCCCGCGTCGCCGGCGCGGCCCTGACGGCGGCGCTGCTCGTGCCGGGGGCGCAATCGGCGGCCCAGGCGCCGGCCGACCCGGTCAACAATCCGACGATCGACTACGAGGCGCCCGAGCGCCCGCGCGTGTACGCCGGACTGCCCGATCCGATGCCGCCGATTCCCGAGTCCGACACACTGCGCGAGTTCAGCGTCAGCGCCACCAGCAGCAACAGCTTCGGCGTCGACCCGGCCAGCCTGCAGGTGATCGGCAAGCGCTTCATCCAGTTCACACTGGTGGTCACCAGCCCGCGCGGCGTGCGCAACATCGGCTACGAGGCGATCGACTGCGAAAGCCGCGAATCCGCGCTTCTCGCAACCGGGCGCGACGATACCGGCTGGTCGCCGGTGCAGCCAGTGAACTGGCGGCCGCTGAGCCGCGGCGACACGGTCAACCCCGCGCAGCGCGAGCTGGCGCGAAGCTGGTGCGAAGGCGGCGCGGCGGCCGGCGAACCGCGCGAACTGCTGCGCCGGCTTGCAGCC
>JAAZBL010000309.1 GCA_012513825.1 Limnobacter sp.
GTCTACGGCGGCCTGAACGACGGTGCGCGAAACATGATCGGCATCGGCGTGGCGACCGCAACGGCCGGCATCATCGTCGGCGGCATCACGCTGACCGGTCTCGGGTTCCGGATGACCGACTTCGTCGAGGTCGTCTCGCAGGGCAACGTCATCGTGATGCTGCTGTTCACGGCCTTCGTCTGCCTGGTGCTCGGGCTCGGCGTGCCGACGACGGCGAACTACATCCTCGTCGCTTCGCTGATGGCGCCGGTCATCGTCGAGCTCGGTGCGCAGAATGGGCTCGTGATCCCGCTGATCGCGGTCCACCTGTTCGTCTTCTACTACGGAATCATGGGCGACATCACGCCGCCGGTCGGCCTCGCTTCGTTCGCGGCGGCGGCGATCTCGCACGAGGATCCGATCCAGACCGGCATCCAGGGCTCGCTGTACGCGCTGCGCACCGTCGTGCTGCCCTTCGTCTTCGTGTTCAATCCGGCGCTGCTCCTGATCGACGTGCGAAGCTGGTTCGAGGTCGCGATCGTCGCCGGTGCGTCCACGCTCGCTTCGTTGACCTTCGCCGCGGTCACGATGAACTGGTTCCGCGTCCGCTGCCGCTGGTGGGAGCTCGCGCTGCTGTCGATCGCCACCTTCGCGCTGTTCCGGCCCGACTGGTTCATGGACAGGCTCTACGACGAGTACACCGATGCGCCGCCCAGCCAGATCTTCGAAGTCGCCGAGCGCCTGCCGGAAAACGACCGGCTCGTGCTGCAGATCTACGGGCTGAACATCGAAGGCGACGAGATCCAGAAGACCGTCGCGGTCCAGCTCGGCGCGCCCGACGAGGCGCGCAAGCGGCTGCAGGACGCCGGCCTGACGATCGTCGCGCTCGGCGACCAGGTCCAGGTGGCGAACGTGCGCTTCGGCAGCCGCGCGCGCAAGTCGGGCTTCGAGGCCGGCTGGGACATCGCCGCGGTCAAGGTGCCGACCGAGCGGCCGTCGCCCTACTGGGTCTACATTCCGGCGACGCTGCTGGTCGTGCTGGTCTGGTTCGGCCAGGGACGTCGGCAGACGGTTCCGAGCGGGAGGCAGGCGCTGGTTCGATAGACCGGGGCGGGCTCAAGATCGTCGCGCAAAATCGGGAATGCGGAAACGCTTCCGGTACGCTCCCGGCGCCATGCCCGTCGTGCGCTTGAACAGCCGCCGGAAGAAGGCGGGATCCTCGTAGCCGACGCGCCAGCTGATCTCGTCGATCGGTGCATCGGTACGCTCGAGTCGGCGCTTGGCGTCCTCGACGCGCAGGCGCTGTACGTAATCGATCGGCGCCAGGCCCGTCGCGACGACGAAGCGCCGCTTGAAGCTGCGCTCGGCGAGCTTCGATCGCCTGATCATTGCCTCGACCGGATTCGCGACCGCGAAGTGCCGGGCCAGCCACTGCTGGGCGCTCTCGATTTCACCGTCGCCATGGCCGATCCTGCCTTCGAAGACCATGTAGGGCCTGAGCCCGTCGTGATGCCATTGCAGCGCGAACGAACGCGCGACTTCCTGTGCGATCGTCGCGCCCGCGTGGCGCGCCGTCAGGTACAGCACCAGGTCGTGCCAGGTCGCCGAGGCGCCCGAGCTGATCAGTTCCTCCTGCTGCCCCGAGACCACGAGCACGCGCTCGGGATGGATCGGTACCGCCGGATACAAAGCCTCGAAGACGCGGGCGTAGGCGAAGTGCACGGTGGCGTCCCTGCCGTCCCAGACCCCGGTTTCGGCGAGCAGGAACAGCCCCGAACAAGCCGAGCAGAGCAGGGCGCCGGACTCGTACATTCGTTGCAGCCAGCCGACGAGCCTCGGATAGCGGTCCTTCTGCCACTGTGAAGACACGAGAAGCACCGACGGAACGATGACGATGTCGGTCGTCTCGATGCGGTCGATCGCCTGCTGCACGTCGATCGGCAAGCCGCTGGCCAGCCACATCGGACCGCTCGCCTCGCCGACGATCTCGATCCGGAACGGCGGCTGCGCATCGGGATCGGCAAGTCCCATCAGCGCGGCGGCGTTCATCACGTCGTAGATGCCGGCCAGCGTGGAAACGACGGCATCGGGCAGCGCGACCAGGCTCACGTGCAGCGTGCCCGGTCCCTTGGAGCTCGCACGTCCGTTCATCGTCGATGATCCTTCGAGCGGCAACGGTAATGCATTCGGGCCTGGCACGAAAGAACCGGAAAAGGCCGAAACGGCGCTGTTCGCAGACGCGGCCGGATTGCACCATCGACTCACCTCAACAAGGCGCCCCGGATCCCGGGGAAAGGAGCTGTGAGATGGATGCACCCCTGACCGATCAGGCAAAGCTCGAGGCGTTCGCGATGCGCGCCATCGGCGATCTGAGTGCCGGCTACACCGGCGTCATGGTGAGCCTGGGCAGCAAGCTGGGCCTCTATGCGGCGATGGCCTGGGCCGGACCGCTGAGCTCCCGCGAGATCGCCACGCGTGCGCACTGCGCGGAGCGTTACGTGCGCGAGTGGCTGAACGCCCAGGCGGCGAGCGGCTACATCGCCTACCACGCCGCGAGCGACACCTACGAACTGACGGCCGAGCAGGCGATGGTACTGGCCGAAGAGGACAGCCCGTATTTCATTCCGCACGCCTGGAACGTTCCGGCGTCGATGTGGTTCGACGAGGGCAAGGCGCTCGAAGCTTTCCGCACCGGCCGGGGCATCGCCTGGGGCGAGCACGACGGGCGGCTGGCGTGTGGGGTGGCCGCGTTCTACCGCAACGGCTACCGGGCGAACCTGGTGAGCCAGTGGCTTCCGGCGCTCGACGGCGTGGTGGCCCGGCTCGAGGCCGGCATCCCGGTCGCCGACGTCGGCTGCGGCCACGGTCATTCGACCTTGCTGATGGCCGAGGCGTTCCCGAACTCCCGGTTCCACGGCTACGACAGCCATGCCGAATCGATCGAGGAAGCGCGACGCATTGCGGCCGCCGCCGGTCTGTCGGATCGGGTCGAGTTCTCCGTTGCGCGTGCGACCGACTACCCCGACCGGCGTTTCGGGCTGATCTGCTTCTTCGATACGCTGCACGACATGGGCGACCCGGTCGCGGCCGCACGGCATGCCGGCGAAACGCTGGCGCCCGGCGGAACCGTGATGCTGGTCGAGCCGTTCGCGAACGATCGCGTCGAGGACAACCTGACGCAGGTCGGGCAGCTCTACTACAGCGCTTCGACGATGATCTGCTGCGCGCATGCGGTCGCCGAGGGCGGCAAGCTCGTGCTCGGTGCGCAGGCCGGTCCAGGCCGCCTGCGCGAGGTGTTCCGCAAGGCCGGGTTCGCGCACTTCCGCTGTGCGGTGGAAACGCCGTTCAACCTGATCTGCGAAACCCGGCGTTGAAACGGAGGCGAGCATGTGTCCGTTGTCGGTCCGGAACCAGCGAGCGCGGGTCGCCTGGGCGCTTGCCCTGTCGGCTGCCGTGCCGGCGCCGGGTGCGGCCGCTGCGCCGATCGCCCGAAACTCGCCGACCGCCTACACGCTGGCGCTGCCGCAGCTCGCGACCTCCGCGGCCGGGCGCGAACTGCTCGAATACGTCGTCTCGTGTGCGCTGCCGGCGGGGGTCGAGCTCGAATCCGCTGGGTACCGATTCGGCGGTGCGCTGGGCCTCGCACCGGGCTGGCTGCACGCTGCGCCCGACGAGCGCGAGCAGCGCGCGATCTCGGCCTGCCTGCTTGCCAGGACGAACCTTCACGGGCGACGGGTCGAGATCTCGCTGCGCAGCGCCGCGGCCGGACCGCGCGCCGGTGCGGCCGA
>JAAZBL010000310.1 GCA_012513825.1 Limnobacter sp.
ACGATCTCCTGCCGGACGATCACCGCCACGGTGCCGAGCGCGCCGCCGAGCGCCAGCGCGCCGACGTCGCCCATGAAGACCTGCGCGGGGTACGCGTTGTACCAGAGGAAGGCGAGCCCGGCGCCGGCGATCGCGCCGCAGAACACCGTCAGCTCGCCGGCGCCCGGGATGTACGGCACCAGCAGGTACTTCGCGAACACCGAGTTGCCTGCGACGTAGGCGAACACGCCGAGCGCCGAGCCGACCAGCACCGCGGGCATGATCGCCAGCCCGTCGGCGCCGTCGGTCAGGTTGACCGCATTGCTGGTGCCGACGATGACCAGGTAGGTCAGCACGACGAAGCCGAACACGCCGAGCGGATAGGCGATGTGCTTGAAGAAGGGCACGATCAGGTCGGCCTGCTGCGGCAGGCCTTTGCTGAAGCCGCTGCCGACCCACTCCGCGAACAGCGCGAAGGCCTGTCCGGTCGACTGCGCCGGCACGGCGAACGCGAGCGCGACCGCTGCGACGACGCCGATCAGCGACTGCCACAGGTACTTCTCTCGCGCCGACATGCCCTTCGGGTCGCGGTACACGACCTTGCGGTAGTCGTCGATCCAGCCGATCCAGCCGAAGCCGAGCGTGACCAGCAGCACGATCCAGACGAAGCGGTTCGTCAGGTCGGCCCACAGCAGCGTCGACGCCGCGATCGCGACGAGGATCAGCGCGCCGCCCATCGTCGGCGTGCCGGTCTTGGTCAGGTGGGTCTGCGGACCGTCGCTGCGGACCGCCTGCCCGATCTTCATTTCGGTCAGCTTGCGGATCAGCGCGGGACCGAAGATCAGGCCGAGCGCCAGCGCGGTGAGCGCCGCGAGCACCGCGCGCAGCGTGATGTAACCGAACACCGAGAAGGCGCGGATGTCCTGGGCCAGCCATTGCGTGAGCGCCAGCAGCATCAGTGCGCCTCCGCGACGGCGTTGCCGGCCAGCGCAGCGACGACGCGCTCCATCCGCATCGAGCGCGAACCCTTGACCAGCACCGTGGCCGGCGGCACGGCCAGTTCGCGCAGCCGTTCGAGCAGCGACTCGACGTCGTCGAAGTGCTCGGCGCCCGGTCCGCCGGCCGCCACCGTCTCGCGCGTGGCCGGACCGAGCGCGAGCACGGACACGCCCCGCTCGCGCGCATGCTCGCCGACCTCGCGATGGAAACGCGGCCCCTGGTCGCCGACCTCGCCCATGTCGCCGAGCACCAGCAGGCGCGGAGCCGGCAGCGCGGCGAGCACGTCGATCGCCGCACGGACCGAATCCGGATTCGCGTTGTAGCTGTCGTCGATCAGTGTGGCGCCCGAGGCCGCCCGAAGCCGGACCAGCCGGCCGGCGGCGGGTCGGAAGCGCGCGAGGCCGCGCGCGATCGTCGCCGCGTCGATGCCGGCCGCCCGCGCGCAGGCGGCGGCGGCCAGCGCGTTGCGCACGTTGTGCGCCCCGTCGATCGCCAGATGCACGCGGACCGGCCGGCCGTCGATCGTCATCGCGAAATCGGCCGGATCCGATCCGGCTGCGGCCGAGACCGCGAAGCGCGACCGGCCAGCCGCTGCGCCGGCGCCGGCCCCGGAACCGGGCGGGCCGCCCGGCGCGTCGGCCCGGCCGTCGACCAGGCCGAACTCGAGGCGGCGACGCTCGCCGGCCAGCTCGCGCCAGATCGATGCGTGCGGATCGTCGCCGGGAAACACGGCCACGCCGTCGCCGGGCAGCGCGGCGATCGCAGCACCGTTCTCGCGGGCGGTCGCCTCGACGCTGTGCAGGAACTCCTGGTGCTCGCGCTGCGCGTTGTTGACCAGCGCGATCGTCGGCGCGGCGATCCGGGCGAGCCAGGCGATCTCGCCCGGATGGTTCATGCCGAGCTCGACGACGGCGGCCCGGTGCGCGGTACCGAGCCGGAACAGCGTCAGCGGCACGCCGACCTCGTTGTTCAGGTTGCCCCGCGTGGCCAGCCAGGCCGACCCTTCGAAGGCTTCGGCGAAGATCGCCGCGATCATCTCCTTGACCGTCGTCTTGCCGTTGCTGCCGGTCACCGCGACCAGCGGCAAACTGAAGCGGCGGCGCCAGCCGGCCGCCAGCTCGCCGAGCGCGCGCCGCGCGTCGGGCGCCCAGAGCGCAGGCAGCGGGATGCCGGCGCGCCACTGGTCGAACAGCACCGCGGCCGCGCCGCGCGCACGCGCCTCGGCGAGGAAGCCGTGCGCGTCGAAGCGCTCGCCGCGCAGCGCGACGAAGAGCTGGCCGGGCTCGATCGCGCGCGTATCGGTGCTCACGCCGGTCACCACGGTGGACGGTTCGCCGAGCAGGCGTCCGGCCGACAGCCAGGCCAGCGCCTGGCGCAGCTCAAACATCGCGGCTCCCTTCGGCCGGAGCGGACGGATACAGCACGTCGAGCAACGCGCGCACGGTCTCGACGTCGGAATACTTGTGGCGAACGCCGGCGATCTCCTGGTAGTCCTCGTGCCCCTTGCCCGCAACCAGCACGACGTCGCCGGTCGACGCTGCCTCCAGCGTGCGCCGGATCGCTTCGCGGCGATCGAGTTCGGTCAGCCAGGGTTCGCGGGTCAGGCCGGCGCGAATGTCGGAGACGATCCGGAACGGCGTCTCGCTGCGCGGGTTGTCGCTGGTGATGACGACGCGGTCGGCATGACGCTCGGCGACCGCACCCATCAGCGGCCGCTTGCCCGGGTCGCGATCGCCGCCGGCGCCGAACACGCACCACAGGTAGCCGCCGCGCGCGCCCGACACCGCACGCAGCGCGTGCAGCACCTTCATCAGCGCGTCGGGCGAATGCGCGTAGTCGACGACGACCAGCGGCGAGTCGCCCTGACCGAGGCGTTGCATGCGTCCCGGGATCGGCCGCAGCGCCTCGAGGCGCTGCATCGCCTCGTCGAAGTCCATGCCGAGCGTGAGCCAGACGGCGGCGACGGCGGTCGCGTTGACGACGTTGAAGCGGCCGAGCACCGACAGCGAGATCTGCGCGCGCCCGAAGTCGCCGCCGATCGAGACGTCCATCGTCTGCGGCCGGTCGGCGATCTGCCAGGCCGAGATCTTCTTGCGCGCCCGCCAGCCGTGCTCGCCCGGCAACTGCCCGAACGCGACGGTCGCGGCGCCCTCGACCACCGAATCGAGCACCGCAGGAGCGATCGGATCGTCGCCGTTGATGATCGCCGTGCGCAGGCCGGGCCAGCCGAACAGGCGCAGCTTGGCGGCCAGGTACGACTGCTCGTCGCCGTGGAAGTCGAGGTGGTCGCGCGAGAAGTTCGTGAACACCGCGATCTCGACCCGCAGACCGTCGAGCCGGCCCTGGACGATGCCGATCGACGAGGCTTCGATGGCGACGACCTCGACCTCGGCGGCGACGAAACGCGCGAGCATGCGCTGCAACGAGATGGCATCGGGGGTCGTCAGCCCGAAGGATTCGAGCAGCACGGCCGAGGTGCCGGCCGAGACGATGCCGCTTCCCAGCGTGCCGATGACGGCCGCCTTGCGCCCGCTTTCGGCCAGCCCGCGCGCGATCCATTGCGTGCAGCTCGTCTTGCCGTTGGTGCCGGTGACGGCGACGACCCGCAGCCGGCCGGACGGATCGCCGTACCAGGCGGCAGCCAGCCGCCCGGCGAAACCGGCCAGGCCATAGACCTCGCGATGCGGCACCGACGGCGCCGGCGTTTCGACGCCCGCCTCGTAGACGACGGCCGCCGCGCCGGCGGCAATCGCCTGGTCGATGAAATCGCGGCCGTCGACGCTGAGCCCCGGCAAGGCGACGAACACGTCGCCGGGCTTCAGCGCACGGCTGTCGGCGACCAGGTCGGCGCCGGCGCTCACGGTCTGGCGCAGCCAGTCGATCAGCGAGTCGATCATCCGCGCGATCGCGTCTTCGGCGGCCTGGCTCACATGCTCTCCTCGACGGCTTCCGCCGGCAGGATCACCTGCGCCAGCGGTGCATCCGGCGGGATGCGCAGCGCGCGCAGCGAATCGCCGGTGATGCGCGCGAAGACCGGCGCCGCGACGACGCCGCCGTAGTACTTGCCGGCCGAAGGCTCGTCGAGCATCACGGCGACGATGACGCGCGGATCGGAGACCGGCGCGAAGCCGACGAAGGACGAGATGTACTTGCGCACGTAGCGGCCGTTTTCCTGCTTGTGGGCGGTGCCTGTCTTGCCGGCCACGCGATAGCCGGCGATCTGCGCCCGCGGCGCGGTGCCGCCGGGGCCGGCGGCCAGCTCGAGCATCTGCCGCACGGCGCGCGCCGTCTCGGGGCTGATCACTTCGACGCCGTCGACCTCGCCGCCGTCGACGCGGAACATCGACAGCGGCACCAGCTCGCCGTCGCGCGCGAAGACCGAGTAGGCGCGCGCGAGCTGCAGCAGCGACACCGACAGGCCGTGCCCGTAGGACATCGTCACCTGTTCGATCGGCTTCCAGCTGCGGTAGGGCCGCACGCGCCCCGCGACGGCGCCGGGAAACCCGATGCGCGGCGCCTGGCCGAAGCCGAGCCGCGTGTAGAACTCCCACATCTGCTGCGGCTGCATCTCGAGCGCCATTTTCGCAGTGCCGACGTTCGACGACTTCTGGATCACCTCGGCCACGGTGAGCTCGCCGTGGCGGCGCGAATCGCCGATCGTGCGGCCGCCGACCGTCAGCCGGCCGGGATCGGTCTGGATCACGGTGTCGGGGCGCATCAGGCCCAGCTCGAGCGCAAGCGCCGCGGTGAACGGCTTCATCGTCGAACCGGGCTCGAAGGTGTCGGTCAGCACGCGGTTGCGCAGTTGCGCGCCCGACAGCTTCTCGCGGCTGTTCGGATCGAAGGTCGGCCAGTTCGCCAGCGCCAGGATCTCGCCGCTGCGCACGTCGATGACGACGGCGGCGCCGGCACGCGCGCGATGTTCTTCGACGGCCTCGCGCACCGCATTGAAGGCCAGGTACTGGACCTTCGAGTCGATCGAAAGCGCGAGGTCGCTGCCGTTGTGCGGCTCGCGCGTCGCGCCGACGTCTTCGACGACGCGGCCGAGACGATCGCGGATCACGCGGCGGCTGCCGGGCTGGCCGGACAGCACCGCGTTCTTCGCGAGCTCGACGCCCTCCTGGCCCACGTCCTCGACGTTCGTGAAGCCGATGACGTGCGCGACCGTCTCGCCTTCGGGATAGTGGCGCTTGTACTCGCGCTGCTGGTGAATGCCGGGGATCTCGAGCCGAGCGACCTGCTCGGCGACGTCGGGCTCGACCTGGCGCTTCAGGAAGACGAAGCTGCGGTCGTTGTCGGCGAGCCTGCGGTTCAGCTCGCCCTCGCGCATGCCGAGCAGCCGGGCCAGCCGGGCCAGCTGCTCGGGCGTCGCGTCGACCTGCTCGGGTGCCGCCCAGACCGCGCGCGCCGGCAGGCTCGAGGCCAGCACGACGCCGTTGCGATCGAAGATCTTGCCGCGCGAGGCCGGCAGCTCGATCGTGCGCGCGTAGCGCACCTCGCCCTGGCGCTGCAGGAAGTCCTGCGAGAAGACCTGCAGCCAGACCGCGCGCGCGGCGAGCGCGACGAAGCCGAGCGCCACGCAGAACATCAGCAACTGCGAGCGGTAGGCGGGCAGGCTGACCCTGAGCAGCGGGTTCGAGACGAACGGCACGTTGCGGTTGCGCCCGCGCTTCATCGGCGATTCTCCGGGCGGGCGCGCCGGTCGGCGGCAGCCGGCCGGGTCGGACCGCCGTGGACCGCCGGACGAACGCCGCCGGACCTGGCGCTCTCGGCGGCTTCGCGCCAGGGCTGGCTCAGGCTGACCTGGCGGGTCACCGGATCGATGCTCAGGTGCAGCGTGCGCTCGGCAGCGACCGACTGCATCGCCAGCTCGCGCCGCGCACGCGCATCGATGCGCGCCGATTTCGCCAGTTCGGTCTGCTCGACCTGCAGCTGGTTCCAGCGCACCTCGTGGGCGGCCGCGTGCGCCTGCGCGCGCTCGACGTCGACGAAGACCTTCCGCGCGCGGTGCTGCGAAGTGACGAGGCCCAGCGCGCACACGACCAGCAGCGCGGTCAGCAACACGTTGACCCGGGTCAGCATCGCGGCGCCTCCCCGATCCGTTGCGCGACGCGCAGGACCGCCGATCGGGCGCGCGGATTGGTCGCGATCTCGGCCGCATCGGGCAGCACGCGCGCGAGCGACCGCAGGCGCGGAGCGTTCAGCGGCCGGGGCACCCCGGTCACCGGGTCGCGCGGCGCGTCACGGCCTGCCTCGCGGGCAATGAACTGCTTGACCATGCGGTCCTCGAGAGAGTGGAAGCTGATGACTGCGAGGCGCCCGCCCGGCGCCAGGCAATCGACGGCGCGATCCAGGACTAGCGCGAGCTCCTCGAGCTCCTGATTGACGTGAATCCGTAGAGCCTGAAAGGTGCGGGTGGCCGGATCCTTGCCCGCCTCCGGCCGTCTCTGCCGGCGCCGGACGACACCAGCCACGAGTGCGGCAAGCTCTCCGGTCGTCCGGAGAGCGGCGTCCCCGGCGTCCCGGCGGCGAGCAACAATCGCCTGTGCAATCGGAACAGCAAACCGTTCTTCCCCATAGTCCTTCACCACCCTTGCGATGTCCTGCTCGGACGCTTCGAGGAGCCACTGCCTCGCCGACATGCCGCGCGTCGGATCCATGCGCATGTCGAGCGGGCCATCGGCACGAAAACTGAATCCGCGCTCGGCGTCGTCGAGCTGCGGCGACGAGACGCCGAGATCGAGCAGCACGCCGTCGACGGGGACGAGACCGTGGGCGGCCGCGACTTCGGCGAGCTCGGAGAAACGGGCGTGCTCGATCGCGAAGCGCGGGTCGTTCCAGCCGCGCCCGACGGCGACGGCTTGCGGGTCCCGGTCCAGCGCGAGCAGGCGTCCCTGCGGCCCGAGCGCCCGCAGGATCGCGGCGCTGTGCCCGCCGCGCCCGAAGGTCGCATCGACGTAGCGGCCGTCGGCGCGGATCGCCAGCGCGCGCAGGCACGCATCGAGCAGGACCGGACGGTGTCCGGTGTCCGGTGCTCGGAGATCGCGCGGGCCATCACCGGTCGCCACCACGGGTCAGAACTTGAAGTTCGCGATGGCATCGGGCATTCCCGCCTCGATCGCGGCCTGTTCCTGGGCCGCCAGCGTGGCGGCGTCCCAGACTTCGAGATGGTCGCCCATCCCGAGCAGCATCACTTCCTTGTCGAGCGACGCGGCCTTGCGCAGTTCGGGGGAAACCAGGATGCGCCCGGTCCCGTCCATCTCGACGTCGCAGGCGCTGCCGAGGAAGAACCGCGTCCACGCGCGCGCGGCCATCGGCAACGCGGCGAGTTGCGCGCGGAGCACCTCCCAGACCGGACGCGGATACAGCAGCAGGCAACCCTCGGGGCTGCGGGTCAGCGTCAGGTTTCCCTGGCATTGCTCGTTCAGCGCGTCGCGATGCCGGCTCGGAACGGTCATCCGCCCTTTCGCATCGAGCTTCAGTGCTGAACTGCCTTGAAACATGAGCTTCCAACTCGGCCACTTGCCCGGGCTCGTGCCCCACCGAACCGGTCAGGCGCCCCACTAATCTGCACAAATCTGCACAAGCCGCCACTGTACGGAAAAGGTCTTTGCCACGCAAGCCGGCGCGGACGATTTCTCCATAGGGGACAAAGACTTAGCGCGCTTTGCTCACAAAATTTCCCATTGGGGAAATTATGCAAACTTATTAAAGACTTAAGCGCTGTCTTGAAAGGAATGGATGAAGAGGGGAGCGGGTCTGTAGGCCGGATTCTGTTCGCCGGCCGGGCCGGCGTGACGACCATTCGTCTGGGCGACCGGTTGCCCGGCCGCTCGAGCCATCTACCCGCACGCTCGGACGGGCCGTCCTGTGGCGCCCGCAGGCGCCGCGCGTGCCTATTCGATGTTGCTCCGGGTGGGGTTTGGCGTGCCGGCCGTGTCGCCACGGCCGCGGTGAGCTCTTACCTCACCATTTCACCCTTGCCGGCGGCGCCGGGATCCGGCACCGCTTGGGCGGTATGCTTTCTGTTCCACTTTCCGTCGCCTTGGGCCTTGCGGCTTGCTGCGCCTGGCCGTTAGCCAGCACCCTGCCCTGTGGAGTCCGGACCTTCCTCCGGCCACGGCGAGGCCGTGACCCGCGGTCGTCCGACCCGCTCCAGAACGCTATTCTACCGGCCCGGTCGCGCGCGGCGGCCAAAGACTGCGCGACGGAAGCTCCGTCGACGGACGCGCGAAAACGGGTTTCAGCCGGCGCGTGCCGCGATGCGCACCGCTTCGGAGTTGTCGGCCACGTAGGCGCGGACGATCGATTCGAAATCGGGGTCGGCCCGAAAGCCCATCGCGCGGGCCCGTGCCGTGTCGAAGCGCCCGGCCCAGGTCCGGACCAGCCGCAGCACGTCTTCGTCGGGCTCGTGGCGCACGAGGGCAACCGCCGCCTCCCCGCCCACCTTGCGCAAGGCTTCGAGCTCCTGCTCCATGCTGACGACCAGGCCGGGCAGGTTGACCGAACGATTCCAGCCCCAGTCGGCGGCCGGCAGTTCGAGCGCGTGCAGGAACATGCCGACGACCGCGCGCGGCGAAGCGACCCACATCTCGGTCGACGGATCGACCGGCAGGATCGCCTCGACGCCGGCCAGCGGCTCGCGGATGATTCCCGACGCGAAGCCCGAGGCCGCGCCGTTGGGCAGACCGGGCCGCACGACGACCGTCGGCACGCGCACGCTGCGGCCGTCGACGTAGCCCTTGCGACTGAAGTCCTGGACCAGCAGCTCACCGATCAATTTCTGTGTGCCGTAGGAGCCCTGCGGCGTCGGCGTCGTCGAGTCGTCGACGATCTCGGGGAGGTCGCCGCCGAAGACGGCGATCGAACTCGAGAACAGCAGTCGCGGCCGGTGGCCGACCGCGCGGCAGGTTTCGAGCAGCAGACGGGTGCCGTCGAGGTTGACCTGCATGCCGAGGTCGAAATCGGCCTCGGCCGTGCCGCTGACGACCGCGGCCAGGTGGACGATCGCAGCAGTATCGCGATCCACGAGCCGCTGCACGACACTCGAATCGGCGATGTCGCCGGCCACGTTCTCGACGCGAGGATCCTGCAGCACGCCGACGCTGCGGTCGAAGCAGACGATCCGTTCGATCGAAACCTCCTCGTCGTCCAGACGCAGCTTGCCGCGTTCGAGCAGGGCCCGGATCAGTTGCTGACCGAGAAAGCCGGCGCCGCCGGTGACCAGGATCTTCATTCGCGCAATCTCCATTGCCGGCGCTGCCGGAACACGTCGGCGTCATTGTAGAACTTCGGGTCTTCGTTGGCCGGCCACCAGCCGGGCACGCCGAGCAGCGGCAGTGGCACGAGCCGGTGCCGGCCGAAACCGACGTCGATCGACGCGGCGACCCGGCGATCGAGCGCGTCGAGGGGATCGTGCGGCGGCGAATCGCTCGCATCGCGAGAGCCGGGCCGCGTGCACGCGTCGGGTGCGGCGGGTGCGTCGGGTGCGACGGGCGCGACGGGTGCGACGGGTGCGGCGGGCGCGGCGGGTGCGACGGGCGCGTCGCGTATGTCGAGCGAGTCGAGCGAGTCGAGCGGGTCCGGCCGCGTATCCGCGTGTCGTTGCGTCGCCATCACCGTCAGCGCCTGCGCGCAGATTCCCTTGTACGGATCGAGCAGCTTTTCGAGCAGCGCATGGCCGACGAGCAGCACGCGCACATCGCGCCGGAAACCGGTACGGCCGGCGACGAACAGCGCCTGCCAGTCGAAGCGCTGCCAGGCTGCGACCGCCGCGTCGTCGCGGCTGACGAACAGCGCACCGCTCTCGTCGAACGAGGTGATCGCGTCACGCAGCGGGCCGCGCCTGCTGCCGACGCCCTGCCCGGCGATCGCGTCAGCCTGCAAACGGTTCAGCCGGGCCTTGATCGCCGGCCAGCGAAGCCAGCACAGGGCGTTGAACCAGTCGTGCACCATGCCCGGACCGCTGCTTCGCGTCGGCACGCAGCCGGTCTCGAAGACGAAGCGCTCGTAATTGGCATCGCCGCGCAGCGCCGCATCGACGAAGCGCAAGGGCAGGCCGCTTTCGAGCACGATTTCGCGCTCGCAGGCCAGCGTCGAAAGCCGGTCGAGATCCAGCCTGGCGGCGGCGCGCGGGTCGGTTTCCGCGAACCAGCGCGCGAACGGCTCGATCCAGGGCATCAAGGCTGTGGCACCCAGTTTGTCGCGGCAGCGGCTAGCGGTCCGGCCGTCGTGCCGGCAGCCCCGGGCGGGCAGCCCCGGGCGGGCAGCCCCGGGCGGGCAGCCCCGGGCGGGCAGCCCCGGGCGGGCAGCCCCGGGCCGGCAGCCCGAAGCGGGCAGCCCGAGGCGGGCAGCCGCAGGCGGGCAGGCCCAAGCGGGCACCCGTCGCGCGGGCAGCCGTCAGGCGACCAGCCGCCAGTCGAGGCCTTCGCCTCCGGCCAGCGGAACGATCTCGTCTTCACCGAAAGGCAGCGACTCCGGAATCGTCCAGCGTTCGCGGCGCAGTTCGACCCGGGCAGTGTTGCGTGGCAGCCGGTAGAAGTCGGCCCCGTGAAAGCTCGCGAAGGCCTCGAGCCGGTCGAGCGCGCCGGCCCGCTCGAAGGCCGTTGCGTACAGCTCGAGCGCATGCGGTGCCGTGTAGCAGCCGGCGCAGGCCGCCGCGTGCGCTTTCAGCCGTGCCGGATGCGGCGCACTGTCGGTCCCGAGGAAGAAACGCGGGTCGCCCCCGGTGGCCGCCTGCACGAGCGCCCGCCGATGCGTCTCGCGCTTGAGCACCGGCAGGCAGTACCAGTGCGGACGCAAACCGCCGCTGAAGATCGCGTTGCGGTTGTACAGCAGATGGTGCGCGGTGATCGTCGCGCCCAGGTTTTCGGCCGCGGCAGCCACGTACTGCGCAGCCTCGCGCGTCGTGATGTGTTCCAGCACGACGCGCAGCGCCGGGAAGTGGCGCCGCAGCGGTTCGAGCACGCGGTCGATGAACGCCGCTTCGCGATCGAAGACGTCGACGTCGGGATCGGTGACTTCGCCGTGCACGAGCAGCGGCAGCCCGAGCCGCTGCATTTCCTCGATCGCCGCGCGCGGTTTCGCGATGTCCGTGACGCCGGCGTCCGAATTGGTGGTGGCGCCGGCCGGGTAGAGCTTGACCGCCTTGACGAAGCCGCTGTCGACGGCGCGCCGGATCTCGTCGGCCGACGTGAGGTCGGTCAGGTACAGCGTCATCAGCGGCTCGAAGTCGCTGCCCGGCGGCAGCGCCGCCAGGATCCGTTCGCGGTAGTCGCGAGCCTGCGCGACCGTCGTGACCGGCGGCTTCAGGTTCGGCATGACGATCGCGCGTGCGAACTGCGCGGCGCTCGCCGCGGCCACCGCGCGCAGCGCTTCGCCGTCGCGCAGGTGCAGGTGCCAGTCGTCGGGGCGGGCCAGCGACAGCGTCGCCGGCGCGACACGACCGGGCGCGGACTCCTCGGCACCGGCCATCGCCGCTGCGAGCCCGGTGGCCGGGTCGACGTGCGCAGGATCCACGATTCAGCTCCGTTGCGTTGCGGGCGCCAGCAGCAGGATCGCCCGGTAGTCGTTGACGTTGGTGCGCGTGGGTCCGGTCACGACCAGGTCGCCCAGCGCATCGAAGAAGCGCCAGCCGTCGTTGTCGTCGAGCAGCCGCCGTGCGTCGAGCCCGGCCGCCTGCGCGCGGGCGAGCGAGTCGGGCGCCAGCAGCGCACCGGCATTGTCCTCGACGCCGTCGATGCCGTCGGTGTCGGCAGCGATCGCCCAGACGTCGGGCAGACCATCGAGCTCGCGCGCCAGCGCCAGCAGGAACTCGGTGCAGCGTCCGCCGCGGCCGTTGCCGCGCACGGTGACCGTGCATTCGCCGCCCGAGACGAGCGCGACCGGACGCGCGAACGGCGCATCGTAGCCAGCGACTTCGCGCGCCAGCGCCGCCATGACCTGGGCAACGTCGCGCGCCTCGCCGGTCACGGTGTCGCCGAGGATCGCCGCACGTATGCCGGCCCGTTCGAACACGGCGGCTCCGCCTTCGAGGCTGCCGTGCGCGGTCGCCACGAGCTCGGCACGCACGCGAGCGAACAGCGGGTCGCCGGGCTTCGGCGTCTCGTCGATCGTGCCGCGAGCGCCGGCCCGGAGATGCGCAGCGACCGATTCGGGCGGCTGCACGCCCCAGCGGTGCAGCACGTCGATCGCGTCGGCGTAGCTGCTCGGGTCCGGCGAGCAGGGGCCGCTGGCGATCGCCGACAGGTCGTCGCCGGCCACGTCGGAAATCACCAGCGCGATGACGCGGGCGCGCGTCTGCTGCACGAGCCTGCCGCCCTGGATCCGCGACAGGTGCTTGCGCACCACATTGATTTCCTGGATCGGCGCGCCGCTGGCCAGCAATGCGCGCGTGACCGCCTTCAGGTCGGCCATCGGCACCGACTCGACCGGAAGGCTCAGCAGGCTCGACCCGCCTCCCGAGATCAGCGCCAGCAACAGGTCGTCTTCGCCGAGCGCACGCGCTCGCTCGAGGATCGTCGCGGCGGCCGCCTCGCCGGCCTCGTCGGGCACCGGATGACCGGCCTCGATCACCTCGATGCGCCGGCACGGCATGCCGTGCGCGTAGCGCGTGACCACCAGGCCCTCGAGCGGTGCGTCGGCCGGCCAGTGCGCCTCGACCGCACTGGCCATGCTGGCCGCAGCCTTGCCGGCGCCGACGACCAGCGTGCGTCGGTAGCGGCGGATCTCGCCGGCGCCGGGAAGGAAGGCGGCAAGCACCCTGGCCGGGTCGGCAGCGGCGACCGCCGCCCGGAAGCTCGACAGCAGCAGTTCGCGCGGATTCGTCATCCGGCGAACTTTACCGCAGCGCAGAACCGACGCGACCGGCGTCCTGCGAGAACGGAGCGCCGGTCAGTCGGCGAAAACGCCGGCCTTCTTGATCACCGGCTCCCAGCGCGCGATCTCCTTTTCCAGATGTGCGCGCAGCGCCTGCGGCGTCGCTTCTTCCTGGCTCGACGGCGTGGCGCCGAGATCGGCGAAGCGCTTGAGGACCGCAGGATCCTTCAGCGAGGCCTGCAAGGCGGCGGACAGCTTGTCCACGATCTCCTTCGGCGTGCCCTTCGGTGCGTACATGCCGTGCCAGATCGTGACGTCGAGCTGCGGGAAGCCCGATTCGGCCATCGTCGGGACGTCCTTCAGCGAGTCGATGCGCTGCGGCGAAGTGATCGCGATCGCCTTCACCTTGCCGGCGACGATCTGCGGCGTCGTGTTCGTCGTCTGGTCGCAGAGGATGTCGACCTGGCCTCCCATCAGGTCGGCGAGCGCCGGCGCCGTGCCCTTGTACGGCGTGGTCACCAGTTCCTGGTCGATCGCCGCCTGGAACATCAGTCCGCACAGGTGCGACGCGGCGCCGATGCCCGCATTGGCCAGCGTCAGCGTCTTCGCGTTGGCCTTCACGTAGTCGACCAGCTCCTTCATGTCGTTCGGCGGCAGGTCGTTCTTGACCAGCATCGTCATCGGCACGTCGTTGATCAGGCCGATGTACTCGAAGTTCTTCAGCGGGTCGTAGGGCAGCTTGCGGTACAGCGTCGGCGCCGTCGCCATGCCGATGTGGTGGATCAGCAGCGTGTAGCCGTCGGGCTTCGCACGCGCGACCCGCGAGCCGCCGATCGTGCCGCCGGCGCCGCCCGTGTTCTCGACGACGATGTTGGCTCCCGGCATCGCCCGGGTCATCGCGTCGGCGATCGTTCGCGCAACGGTATCGGTCGGCCCGCCGGCGCTGAACGGCACGACGAGGGCGATCGGACGGGTCGGGTAACCCTGCGCCGACGCGATTCCGGCGGCGATCAGCGTGGCGATCCCGGCGACTCCGACGGCAAGGCGCTTGATCATGGTGAAGTCTCCAGTTGGAAACAGGGTGGGAGTCGCGACCGTCGCCGCCTGCGAGCCGATGCCCGCGCGGCGACGACAGGCGACGAACGCGAGAAAGTGACCGCGAAGATACTACTCGCCGCCTGCGCAGCGCCAGCGCGAAATTCGGGCGCTTCAACCGTCCGCGTCGAGCGCCTCGGCCACCGCCCGCCCCACGTCGACGGTCGTCGCCTCCCCGCCCATGTCGGCGGTCCGCGGCCCGTTCGCCGTGACCTGCTCGATCGCCCGCACGATCGCGTCGTGCGCCTGCGGGTGCCCGAGGTGGTCGAGCATCATCGCGCCGCACCAGATCTGCCCGATCGGGTTCGCGATGCCCTTGCCGGCGATGTCGGGCGCCGAACCGTGGACCGGTTCGAACAGCGACGGGAACCTTCGCTCGGGATTGATGTTCGCCGACGGCGCGATGCCGATCGTCCCGGTGCAGGCCGGCCCGAGATCCGACAGGATGTCCCCGAACAGGTTGCTCGCCACGACGACGTCGAACCAGTGCGGATTGCGCACGAAGTGCGCGGTCAGGATGTCGATGTGGAACTGGTCGCAGCGCACGTCGGGATAGTGCTCGCGCATCGCGGCGACGCGCTCGTCCCAGTACGGCATCGAGATGAAGATCCCGTTCGACTTGGTCGCCGAAGTCAGGTGCTTGTTCGGCCGCTTGCGCGCCAGTTCGAACGCATAGCGCAGGACCCGGTCGACGCCGGTGCGCGTGAAGATCGATTCCTGGATGACGATCTCGCGATCGGTGCCCGGGAACATGCGCCCGCCGATCGACGAATACTCGCCTTCGGTGTTCTCGCGCACGACGTAGAAGTCGATGTCCCCCGCGCTGCGGCCGGCCAGCGGGCTCGGTACGCCCGGCATCAGGCGGACCGGACGCAGGTTGATGTACTGGTCGAATTCGCGCCGGAACAGCAGCAGCGAACCCCACAGCGAAACGTGATCGGGCACCGTCGCCGGCCAGCCGACGGCGCCGTAGAAGATCGCGTCGTGCCCGCCGATCTGCTCCTTCCAGTTCGGCGGCATCATTTCGCCGTGCTTCGCGTACCAGTCGCAACTGGCGAAATCGAAGTGGTCGTACTGCAGTTCGATCCCGAACTTGCGTGCCGCGGCGTCGAGCACCCGCAAGCCCTCGGGCACCACTTCCTTGCCGATTCCATCGCCCGGAATCACAGCGATCCGGTGTTTGCTCATGCTGGCTCCATTCTGCGAGAGATGCCATTCGCGGCGAACGCGCCCGCATCCGCCGCCCCATTGTTGTTAGCGAGTGTAAAGCCGCCGCCCGCGGGTCAACGCCGCGCGCGCTTCGGGCGTTTTTCGCGATATGGATACACGAGGTTCCCGCGCTTTGGCCGTGTTGCGACGTGTCGGCATCGTCGCCTGCGCCGCGGTGCTCGTCGGCTGCGTGGCGCCGGGCACCTCGGTGCATTACGGCGGCCACGTCGTCAGCGACCCGGGCGTCTACTACGATCCGGTGCCGGTCGCGCCGGCCCGGTACTACGGCCCCCCCGTCTACTACGGCCCGCCGGCGATCGTGACGCCGGCGCCGATCATCATCGACCGGCCGGTCTATTCGCCCAGGTATCGTGCGCCGGGCTACCGTGGCCATTACCACCGGTATCGCGCCGAACCGCCGCGCCGACCGGGGCCGGGCGCGCATGGCCCGGGCTTTCGTGGCGATCGCGGGCGTCCCGGCCACGACGCGCGCCTGCCGCAACCACGGCCGAGCCCGGGAATCCGTTCGAGTGGCCGTTCGAGTGGCGGATCGCGTCCGTTCGGCGGGCCGGTTCGGCAGGATTCGGGCGAGAACTCGGGGCCCTGAACCGGGCTTGGGGCCTGAACTCCGGCTTCGAAAGCCTGAAGACCTTCTCGCTGTTATTCGGTCACTGCTTCGCGCGCCTCGCGCTCCTCGGCCTGCTGCAGCGCCCAAAGCCGCGCGTATTCGCCGCCCGCCGCGAGCAGTTCCTCGTGCCGGCCGCGCTCGACGATCCGGCCGGCGGCCATGACGAGAATCTGCGATGCGTCGGCGATCGTCGACAACCGGTGCGCGATGACGAGCGCCGTGCGGTCGGCCGCGGCACCGCGCAGCGCCTCCTGGATCGCCTGCTCGTTGCGGCTGTCGAGCGCCGACGTCGCCTCGTCGAGGATCAGGATCGGCGGATCCTTCAGCAGCGCGCGTGCGATCGCGACCCGCTGCTTCTCGCCGCCCGACAGCTTGAGCCCGCGCTCGCCGACGTTCGTGTCGTAGCCCTGCGGCAGCGCCGAGACGAAGTCGTGCAAGCGCGCGGCGCGTGCGGCCTCGACGATCCGCGCTTCGTCGGAACCGGGACGACCGTAAGCGATGTTGTAGCGGATCGAGTCGTTGAACAGCACGGTGTCCTGCGGAACGATTCCAATCGCGTCGCGCAGGCTGGCCTGCGTCAGCGAACGGATGTCGCGGCCGTCGATCGTGATGCGCCCGCCGGTCACGTCGTAGAAGCGGAACAGCAACCGCGCGAGCGTCGACTTGCCGGCGCCGCTCGCGCCGACGACGGCCGTCGTCGAACCCGGTTCCATCGTGAAGTCCACGCCGTGAAGGATCGGGCGCTGAGGATCGTAGGCGAACTCCACGCGCTCGAAGCGCACGCGCGGCGCGCCGTCGACGCGCAGCGGCTGCGCGTCGGGCGCGTCGTCGACCTCGCGCGACTCGGCCAGCAGCCGGAACATCCGCTCCATGTCGGTCAGCGACTGGCGGATCTCGCGGTACAGCACGCCGAGGAAGTTCAGCGGGACATAGAGCTGGATCATGAACGCGTTGATCAACACCAGGTCGCCGAGGGACAGCGTGCCGGCGACGACGCCGGCCGTCGCTCGCCACAGCAGCAGCGTGACCGTACAGGCGATGATCGTGCTCTGGCCGAGGTTCAGCAGGCTCAGCGAGGTCTGCGAGCGGATCGCCGCCTGCATCTTGGCCTGCAGGTTTTCGTCGTAACGCCGCGCTTCGTAGTCTTCGTTGCCGAAGTAGCGGACCGTCTCGTAATTGATCAGCGCGTCGATCGCGCGCGTGTTCGCACGCGAATCCTGCTCGTTCATCCGGCGCCGGAACTTCGTGCGCCATTCGGTCACCTGCACCGTCCAGAGCACGTAGAGCAGCAGTGCGCCGACCGCGATGCCTGCGAACGACAGCTCGTAGTTCAGCGCCAGGTAGCCGACGACGAGCGAGATTTCGATCAGCGTCGGCAGGATGCTGTACAGCGTGTACGAAATCAGGCTCGAGATGCC
>JAAZBL010000311.1 GCA_012513825.1 Limnobacter sp.
TCCATCTGCTCGGGGATCGGGATCACGCGCTCGGCCTTGACGACGAGCTCCTGCGCATAACCGCCCCAGGTGCTGCTGCCGATGACGCGGTCACCGGGCTTGCAGTTCTTCACGCCCTCGCCGACCGCCTTGACGACGCCGGCCACCTCGCCGCCCGGCGAGAACGGGAGTTCCGGCTGGTACTGGTACTTCTTCTGGATGATCAGCGTGTCGGGAAAGTTCACGCCGGCCGCATGAACCTCGATCAGCACCTCGCCGGGCCCTGCGACCGGCGACGGCACCTCTTCGATGACCAGGGTTTCGGGCAGACCCCATTGCTTGCACAGCACTGCTTTCATGCGGATTTCGCTCCCTCTGGAATGGCAGGGCACCGGCGCGCGGCCGGTCCCGAACGGCTATCGGATCAGCGAATCTTACGGCACCGCGACATTCCGGCCTCCGGGCTGCCAGCCGTGCGGCGGCAAGGGCGACGGCACCGATATACTCGGCGGATACCGGAAGGGTGGCAGAGTGGTCGATTGCACTGGTCTTGAAAACCAGCGACGGGCAACCGTTCGTGGGTTCGAATCCCACCCCTTCCGCCAGCACGAACGATGAAGACCGGCGACCGCGCGCTTCAGGTGGTCGCGCGGTCGCCGGCCGCGCCGCCCGCCTGCCGCGCGAGCCCGGTTCGCGCAGTCACGAGGAGGAAAAAAGCGCCGAATGATACGTGACCTCGCGATCGCAGCATGCGGCCTGCTCGTCGTCGCGCTGCTCGCCGCCCTCGTCCGGCAGAACCAGCGGCGCTTCCACAAACCCTTGCTGACGACCCGGTACCAGGCGGTCACGCTGGCCAACGGCGACGTGCTGTACGGCAGGATCGATCACCTCGGCACCGACCACCCGGTGCTGCGCGACGCGTTCGAGCTGCGCACCGAGCTCGATCCGGAGAGCGGCCGAGCCACCCATGCGGTGGTCTGGCGAAAGCATGGCCCGACCGGAGCCGATCACCTGATCCTGCCCGCCGGATCGATCGGCTTCGTCGAGCCGGTGCGCTCCGATTCTCCGATCGGCCGGGCGGTCGACGAAGCGACGCGCGACGAAAAACCTCGTTGAGGCGCGAGCCGGCGCTCCCCGGCCTCCACTGGCGCAAGCCCAGCCGCGCCTCGCTGCGTGCGCTACTCCGAACGCTCGGTTGCGACGATGCCCCAGGCCGCGATGAACACGGCCGCGATCAGCGGGCCGATGACGAAACCGTTGAGCCCGAACACCGCCAGGCCGCCGATCGTCGAGATCAGCACCAGGTAGTCGGGCATCCGCGTGTCCTTGCCGACGAGGATCGGGCGCAGCAGGTTGTCGACGAGGCCGATCACGAGCACGCCGTAGGCGATCAGCGCGACGCCTTTGCCGAGCGCTCCGGTCGCCAGCAGGTAGATCGCGACCGGCGTCCAGACCAGGCCGGCGCCGACCGCCGGCAACAAGGACAGCAGCGCCATCAGCACCCCCCACAGAACCGCGCCGCCGATTCCGAGAACGGCGAATGCGATTCCGCCGAGGCCGCCCTGCACCAGCGCGACGA
>JAAZBL010000033.1 GCA_012513825.1 Limnobacter sp.
GGCTTCGACCGGATGCTGCCGATGAACACCGGCGCCGAGGCCGTCGAAACGGCGATCAAGGCAGCGCGCCGCTGGGGCTACCGGGTGCGCGGCCTCGCGCCCGACCGGGCGGTGATCCTCGTGGCCGAAGGCAACTTCCACGGGCGCACGACGACGATCGTCGGCTTCTCGTCGGAGCCCGAGTACCGGGCCGACTTCGGGCCTTTCGCCGCCGGGTTCAGGCACTTCCGCTTCGGCGACATCGCATCGCTCGACCGGGTCTACGACGAAGACGTTTGCGCGGTGCTCGTCGAACCGATCCAGGGGGAGGCCGGCATCGTCGTGCCACCCGACGGCTGGCTGCGCGAACTGCGCGACTGGTGCGATCGCCGGCGCGTACTGCTGATCGTCGACGAGGTCCAGTCCGGACTCGGTCGCACCGGCCGCATGTTCGCGTTCGAGCACGAGGGCATCCGGCCGGACGGCCTGATCCTCGGCAAGGCGCTCGGCGGCGGCATCATGCCGGTATCGGCCTTCCTCGCCGACGAGGAAGCGATGGGCCTGTTCGACCCCGGCAGCCATGGCTCGACCTTCGGCGGCAACCCGCTGGCCGCGGCGATCGGGCTCGAAGCGCTGCACGTGTTGCAGCAGGAGCAGTTGCCCGAGCGCAGCGCGGTGCTCGGCCGGCACCTGCTCGAGCGACTGCACCAGATCGTCTCCGGTCGGCCGACGACCGGCCGGCCAGTCGGCGATCGCCGTCCGGCCGAACCCGCGATTGCAGGACGGCAACCCGCCCGCCGCGACTCGGCGGGCCGCATCGTCGTGCGCGGTCGGGGCCTCTGGGCCGGCGTCGACCTGCGCGGATCGGGCATCGATGCCGTGCATGCCATCGAGCGCCTGGCCAGTCGCGGCGTGCTCTCGAAGGAAACGCACGACACCGTGATCCGGATCGCACCGCCGTTGACGATCACGAAGGCCGAGCTGGACTGGGGCCTCGATCGCCTCGAAGCGGTATTCGACGAACTCGCGCCTCGGCCGCGTCCGCGTCGCGTTTCGGTTGGGACGATTTCGCAGGAGGCCGATGCCGCTGCCGACTCCGGACCGCGCGAGCGCTCGCCGACGCTGCTGCTCTGCGCGCCGGATCACTTCGAGGTCAGCTACCGGATCAATCCGTGGATGCAGCCCGAAGCCTGGGCCGGCGACGCGGAGGTCCTGGCAGCGAACGCGCGCGAAGGCTGGCGAAAGCTGCGCGAAGCCTACCTGCGGCTCGGCGCGCGGATCGAGACGATGCCGCCGCAGCCCGGCCTGCCCGACATGGTCTTCACGGCGAACAGCGCCGTCGTGCTCGACGGCAAGGCCGTCCTCGGCCGCTTCCTGAATCCGGAGCGGCGGGGCGAAGAAGCCTGCGGCCAGCGCTTCTTCGAATCGCTGCGGGATCGCGGCATCGTGCGCTCGCTGCACGAAACGCCCGAGGGCGTGTTCTTCGAGGGCGCCGGCGACGCGGTCTGGGATGCGCGACGTCAGATGTTCTGGCTGGGCCACGGCCAGCGCTCGAGCTTCGCCGCGCGCGATACGCTGCGCCGGGTGTTCGGTGTCGATACCGTATCGCTGGAGCTCGCTTCGCCGCACTTCTACCATCTCGATACCTGCCTGTGCGTGCTCTCCGGCGGCGAGATCCTCTGGTATCCGCCGGCGTTCACCCCCGCGTCGCGCGAGCTGGTGAAGGCGCTGGCCGCCGACGCACTGATCGACGTCGGAGACCACGATGCGCGGCACTTCGGCGTGAACTCGGTTTCGATCGGGCGCGATCTGGTCATGGGCCACTGCTCGGACGAACTTCGCGAAAGGCTGCAGGCGCTCGGCTACCGGGTCACGGTGGTGCCGCTCGAACCCTTCTGGCTTTCGGGCGGATCGGCCTGGTGCCTGACGCTGCGGCTCGACCAGGCGAGCGGCTCGTGCGAAACGAAGAGGGACGAGGCCGGGATCCTCGCCCGCGACGACGCCGGCGCCCGCGATCGCGCCGGCGCCCGCGACAGTGACGGCACCGGGATCCGCGGACGAGACGACGCCCGGATCGGCGACCGGGACGGGTCCGAAAATGGCGAGGCATCCGGACGCCGGAACACGCGGCGAAACGGTCGCGGCTTCCTGCGGCGGCGTCGCCGGCAGGCGCGGAAACCTCGGGACACGGCAGGCGCTCGCGTAGACTTCCGCGGATGAAGCCTCTGGATGCGATCGATCAGCGGATCCTCGCCGAACTGCAACGGGACGGGCGCATGACCAACCAGGCGCTGGCCGACCGCGTGGGCCTGTCGGCGCGAGCCTGCCTCGATCGCGTGAAGCGGCTCGAGCGCGACAGGTACATCGAAGGCTACCGAGCCGTGATCGCGCGCCGCGCGCTCGGCGATCCGATCATCGTGCACGCCGAGGTGATCCTCGTCGACCAGCGCCAGGTCACGCTGCAGCAGTTCGAACGCCGTGCGCTGCAGTGTGCCGAGGTCGTCGCCTGTTACCTGGTCAGCGGGCCTTTCGACTATCTGCTGCGCTTCGCCTGCCAGGACATCGACCACTACCAGCACATCTCCGACGCGTGGATCAACGACCTGTCGATGGGGGTGGCGCGGATCACCTCGTACACCGA
>JAAZBL010000312.1 GCA_012513825.1 Limnobacter sp.
ACGTGCGAAGCCGCGCGGCCCGCTCGAGCCGCTGGTCTCCTTCGTGCATCCGGAAAGCCGCCTGAAGGCGGGAGATCTCGGCGCGCATCAGCCAGGCCGTGCCCAGGCCGCCGATCGTGGCGGCCAGACCTCCTACCAGCCGCCGACCGAACCGAAGGACAAGGAAAAGGACCTGTTCGCCCGCCAGATCGCCGAATACCTCGGACAGGGCGTGCATGGCGAGCGCTGCAGCGGACTGATGCTGTTCGCCTCGCACCGGATGCTCGGCGCCATTCGCGACCTGCTCGACACGCGCACGAGCCGCGCCGTACAACACAGCGCTCCGATCGACCTGACCGGCATCCAGCCGCGCGAACTCGAAGCGCGGATCGCCCAGCAACTGGCCGTCTGACATCGGGCCGTTCGACGGCCCGCGGCCGACCGGCGGCATTCGCATCGACAACCGCTCGCCGCCTGGCGCAGCCGGGCAAGGCTATCGCTTCGGCGCGCCGGCCGCAGGCCAGTCCGGCGCACTCCGATAAGGCTCTTCGAACGGCCGGAAATCCTTCTCTGCCAGCGCTTCCTCGATCCACTCCGAGACCCCTCGTGCCTGCTCGACGCGCCTGGCGTAATCCTCGCTGACCGCGTCGAGCGGCACGCCATAGGTGCGAAAACGCATGACGACCGGCGCGAAGAAGGCGTCGGCGATGCCGAAGGCGCCGAACAGGAACGGTCCCTCCGACGCACTGAGGCAGTCGAGCCAGATGCCGGCGACACGCGCCACGTCGGCGGCGACTGCCGGCTGTTCGGCGAGGACGCGCTCGCCGACCTTCGGCAGTCTCGCCTCGATGTTCATCGGAAAGGCGCTGCGCAGCGCCGTGAAGCCCGAATGCATCTCGGCGACGACCGAACGCGCGCGGGCACGTGCGCCGGTGGCGTCGGGCCACAGCCCGCGGTCCGGGAATCGCTCGGCCAGGTACTCGGCGATGGCAAGCGTGTCCCAGATCACCTGCGGCTGGCCGTCGACCAGCGCTTCGAGCACCGGCACCTTGCCGGTCGGGCTGAGCCCGGCGAGCTGGCGCTTGAATGCGGAATCGGCATCGAAGGAATCGAATCGCACGAGGGTTTCCTCGAAGGCGATTCCGGCCTGGCGCATCAGCACCCAGGCGCGCATCGACCAGGACGAATAGTTCTTGTTGCCGATGTGCAGTCTCATCATCAGGGCCTCCGTTGCTTCGCAATGGGCTTTCCTGCGCCGCTCCTACAATACGCGACGTAGACCATCGGAGCATCGTCCTTGAATCGCCTGAAGAAACGCCTCGCCCGCCTCGAGCCGCCGGACCTCGCCAGACTGCAACGCGGCATCGAGAAGGAGAGCCTGCGCACGACGCCCGACGGCAAGCTCGCACTGACCCCGCATCCGGTGGCCTTGGGATCGGCGCTCACGCATCCGCACATCACGACCGATTTCAGCGAATCGCAACCGGAACTGATCACCGGCGTGCATTCGACGCCCCCCGACTGCCTGGCCGAACTGACCGAGATCCATCAGTTCGTCTATCGGAACATCGGCGACGAACTGCTGTGGGCCTCCAGCATGCCCTGCGGGCTGCCGCCAGACGACCAGATCCCGCTGGGGCGCTACGGCAAGTCGAACGTCGCGCGCGCGAAGACCGTCTACCGGCAGGGCCTGTCGCATCGCTACGGGCGCCGGATGCAGACGATCTCCGGCATCCATTACAACTTCTCGCTGCCCGAGTCCGCGTGGTCCGCGCTGCAGCAGGCCGACGGGCAGGGCGGCAGCGAACAGGCGTTCCGTACTGCCGTCTATTTCGCGCTGATCCGGAACTTTCGCCGCCACTCTTGGCTCCCGCTGTACCTGTTCGGCGCATCGCCGGCGTTGTGCGGCAGCTTTCTCAACGGGCAACCGCACGCGCTGCAGCAACTGTCGCCGTCGACGCTGTACCTGCCGCATGCGACTTCGCTGCGGATGGGGCCGCTCGGCTACCAGAGCGAGGCACAGGCCTCGCTGGCCGTCAGCTACAACTGTCTGGACAGCTACTCGGCGTCGCTGAGCAAGGCGCTGACCGAGCCGTATCCGCCTTACGAGCGGATCGGAATCCACGACGGCAACGGCCTGTACCGGCAACTCGCGACGACGCTGCTCCAGATCGAAAACGAGTTCTACGGCACGATCCGCCCGAAACGGCGGATCCGTTCCGGCGAGCGCCCGCTGCGCGCGCTGGCCGAACGCGGTGTCGAGTACGTCGAGGTCCGGCTGATCGACCTCGATCCCTTCGTTCCGATCGGCATCACCGTCGAGGCGCTGCGCTTCCTCGACGTCTTCCTGCTGCACTGCCTGCTGTCGGACAGCCCGCCCGACACGCCGGACGAGATCGCCGCGATCTCGTGGAACCAGCATCGCGTGGCGCAGCAGGGGCGCGATCCGCAGTTGCGGCTGCGCCGCAGCGATCGGGAGATGCCTCTTCCGCAATGGGGTGCCCAACTGCTCGACGAGTGCGCCCCGATCGCCGCGGCGCTCGATTCTGCCGCCGGCCCGGCCCAGGGCGGGGCCGTCTACAGCGAGGCGCTGGCCGCTGCGCGGCTGCGCCTCGACGATCCGTCGGCGACGCCGTCGGCACGCCTGCTTC
>JAAZBL010000313.1 GCA_012513825.1 Limnobacter sp.
CCGTCGATCATCCGGAAGCGCGACCAGGCCTCGTCGCCGACGAGCCGCCGGACCTCGTCGAGGTTGCGCTGGTGGCCGGTCGCGAAGTTGTCGAGCCCGGTCACGTACTGGCCGGCGCGCAGCAGCGTCTCCACCAGGTTCGAACCGATGAAACCGGCCGCCCCGGTCACGAGCCAGCGCTTCGGGGATCGCCCCGCGAACAGCGCCAGGTTCGGATCCCCGCTCACAGTCGCCACGCGCGCAGTCCCTGAGCGGCCACCTCGGACACCTCGAACAGCGACTTGACGTCGGCCAGCACGGCGCCCGGCGCGAGTTGCCGGGCGATCGCCGGCAGTCCCCGTTCGCGCAGCACCCGGTGCCCAACCGCCATCACCGCGGCGCCAGCCTTCGGCAGCTCGTCCCAGGCCGTCAGCTCCAGCCCGTACTCGTGCATCGCCTCTTCGGGATCGGCGACCGGATCGTGCACATGAACCACGGCGCCATAGCTCTGCAGCTCGCGGACGACGTCGATGACCTTCGAATTGCGCAGGTCGGGCACGTCTTCCTTGAACGTGAGGCCGAACACGATCACCGGCTCCCCCTTGACCGCGAAGCCGGCGGCGATCATTTCCTTGACCGTGCGCTGGGCCACGAAGGCGCCCATCCCGTCGTTGATCCGACGTCCCGACAGGATCACCTGCGGGTGATAGCCGAGCATCTCGGCCTTGTGCGTCAGGTAATACGGATCGACACCGATGCAGTGGCCTCCGACCAGCCCCGGCCGGAACGGCAGGAAGTTCCACTTGGTGCCGGCCGCCTTCAGCACTTCGAGCGTATCGATGCCCACGCGATCGAAGATCAGCGCGAGTTCGTTGACCAGCGCGATGTTCAGGTCGCGCTGCGTGTTCTCGATGACCTTGGCCGCCTCGGCGACCTTGATGCTGCTGGCCCGGTGCACGCCGGCCGTGACCACGGCTTCGTACAGCCGCGCCACGCGCTCGAGGGTCTCGTCGTCGTCGCCGGACACGACCTTGACGATGCGGGTCAGCGTGTGTTCGCGGTCGCCCGGATTGATGCGCTCCGGCGAGTAACCGACGTGGAAGTCCTCCTTCCATTTCATTCCCGACTCGCGCTCGAGCACCGGGATGCAGATCTCCTCGGTGGCGCCCGGATACACGGTCGATTCGTAGACCACGGTCGCGCCGCGTTTCATGTTGCGCCCGCAGCTCACGCTGGCCGAGATCAACGGCGTGAAATCGGGCTGGTGGGCGTCGTCGATCGGCGTGGGCACCGCCACGACCAGGAAGTCCGCATCGCCGAGCAGCTTCGGATCGTCGGTGACCTGCAGGCGCGAAGCCGCCTCGAACTGCTCGCGCGAGACCTCACCGGTAGGATCCTCGTGTCGACGGAAATGGGCGATCTTCTGCGTCGACAGGTCGAATCCGATGGTATCGAAGACTCGACCGAACTCGACGGCGAGCGGCAGGCCGACGTAACCCAGCCCTATCACGGCAACACGGTTCATTACAATATTCCGGTAAAAAGTTGGCGGCTATTGCGGTGCAGCGATCTTACAATGCCCGCACGTACCCAGCCGTGACGGATAGCGCACCGCCGTCGCCCGCCCGCCCTGCCAAGAAGGAGCGACATGACTCGTCATGCCACCGCCCCGCGGAGCCGAAGAAGCACCAGACAGGTCACCGCAACGGCCCTCGCCGCGCTCGCATTCGCGTCGGCGCCAGGCGCAGCAGCAGCGAAGCCACAGGAGAAGCCCGCCACGCAGCGAGGCGAGGCTGCGCGCGCGAGCCAAGGCGACGCGCGCACGCGTGCGTTGATCGAACGCGCCGCGCGCCACGAACACGCCGAAGGCACGACGCGCGATTACGCGAAGGCCCACGATCTGTATTGCGAGGCCGCCCGGCTCGGCAGCGCCGACGCGCTGCTGCACCTGGGCTGGATGTACGCCAACGGGCGCGGCGTCGACCGCAACGATGCGATCGCGCACGAACTGTTCGTTCGTGCCGCGAAAAAGGGGAACCAGACGGCGGGCAACCTGGCCCGCGTGGTCCGCGGCGAGCTCGGAGCCGCCGCAGCACCCGCCTGCCTGGTCGCGGCTGCACGCCAGCCCGGTGCGGGGTCGGGGGTCGCCCGGCTGGACGCCGCACCGCCGGCCGACATCGCCGCCGCGCTCGACGCGCCGGCGCGACGCAAACTGCTGAAGACCGTGATCGAGCAGGCGCAGGAGCACCAGGTCGACCCGCGGCTCGTGCTCGCCGTGATGGCCGCCGAATCGAACTTCGACCCGAACGCGCGTTCGCCGAAGAACGCGCAGGGCCTGATGCAACTGATCCCCGAGACCGCCGAGCGCTTTGCCGTGCAAGACATCCTCGACCCGGTGCAGAACGTGCGCGGCGGCGTGCGCTACCTGCGCTGGCTGCTGTCGCACTTCCGCGGCCACGTCGACCTCGCGCTGGCCGCCTACAACGCCGGCGAAGGCGCGGTCAACCGGTTCCGCGGCGTACCGCCGTATCGCGAAACGCTCGCCTACGTGGCGCGGATCCGCGCCCTCTACCCTTACGACCATCATCCGTACGACCCGCGAATCGCCAGCCCGTCGCCGCTGGTCGCCGGTGTCCGGACTGCCGGCTTCGTGCAGAATGCGCCCTTGGCCGCCGAGCGAGTGACGTATTTCCTCGATGCGAAACGCCCGGCCGGGCCAGACTCGCACCATTGATCGTCGCCGCAACGCCACACGACTGTCTGAACCCCATCGACACATCCGAGCCGGCATCGCAACTCTGTAAGCTACGGAGTCGCCGTGTCATCGAGTCCTCGAGAGATCTTCCCCCGGGAGCGAACATGAATCGCCAGTTGTCCCAATCCGGTACCCGCCGCTTCCGCAGCGCCGTCGCCGCCGCGCTGCTGACCGCCGGCCTGGCGGGCTGCGCCAACTTCGGCAGCACGCTGCCCCCGGCACCGGCCAAGGCCGCGCAGCCCGACTACAGGTACGTGGTCGGCCCCGGTGACTCGCTGAACATCATCGTCTGGCGCAACCCCGAACTCAGCGCCACGGTGCCGGTGCGACCCGACGGCAAGTTCACGTCGCCGCTGATCGAGGACATGGTCGCGATCGGCAAGAACCCGACCGATCTCGCGCGCGAAATCGAAGAAAAACTGAAGAAGTACATCCAGGACCCGATCGTCACGGTCATCGTCCAGAACTTCGCCGGTCCGACCAGCGAACAGATCCGCGTCGTCGGCCAGGCCGCCCAGCCGCAGGCACTGCCCTACCGGCAGAACATGACCGTGCTCGACGTGATGATCGCCGTCGGGGGCATCACCGAGTTCGCTTCAGGCAACCGGGCCGTCCTCGTGCGCAGGTCGGAAGACAACAAGGAATACCAACTTCGCCTGCGCGACCTGCTGAAAGGCGGCGACGTCTCGGCCAACGTCGAGATGCTGCCGGGCGACGTGATCATCATCCCCGAAAGCTGGTTCTGAGGCAGGTCGCGAGCAGCAGATGCAAGAAATCATCCTCCAGGTCCGGACCGTACTGCGCGGCATTTGGGCCTATCGCTGGACAGGTTTGGTCGTGGCGCTTCTGATCGGACTTGCCGGCGCTATCTACGTCAGCAGGCTACCCAACGAGTATCAGGCCTCGGCTCGTGTTTACGTGGACACGCAGACGATCCTCAAGCCGCTGCTCAGTGGGCTGGCGGTGCAGCCGAACGTCGACCAGGTCGTCGGCATGGTCGCGCGCACCGTCGTCAGCCGGCCGAACCTGGAGCGCGTGATGCGGCAGACCGATCTCGACCTTCGCGCGCAGACGCAGGCCGATCGGGACAAGATCCTCGACGAGCTGCAAAAAGGAATCCGCCTGAACCGGATCGCCAACGCCGACAATCTCTATACGATCAGCTACCGCAGCGAACAACCGCAGGTCGCGCAGAACGTCGTGCACAACCTGTTGAACATCTTCGTCGAGTCGAGCCTGGGCGCCAAACGCCAGGACACCGCCCAGGCCCAGAAGTTCATCGACGACCAGATCAAGGTCTACGAGCAGCGGCTGCTCGACGCCGAACAGGCGCTGAAGGAATTCAAGATCCGAAACATGCGGCTGATGCCGGGGCTCGAACGCAACTACCTGTCCCAGGTTCTCGAAATGGAAGGGCAACTGCGCGAAGCGCGGCTCGAACTTCGGCAGCTCGAAAACGCACGCGACGAGATGCGGCGACAAGTCACCGGCGATGCTCCGCTGGTCGCAGGTCCGGCAGAGATCCCGATCGAACAAGCGGTCCCCACGGGCCCGACCGAATTCGACGCACGAATCGACGCACAGCGCACTCGCCTCGACGAACTGCGGCTGCGCTTCACCGACAATCACCCCGACGTCATCGCCACGAAGCGCGTGCTCACTCAGCTCGAAGCGCAGCGTGACGAAGCGCAGAAGAAGGCCGCCGCGGCCAGCGTAGGCAGCGGCGGCACGATGGTCAACCCGGTGTTCCGCGAGTTGCGCATCGCACTGGCCGACGCGGAGGCACGTGTTGCCAGCCAGCGTGCCCGCGTCGCCGACTTCGAGAACCGACTCGCCGAAGCGCGCGAGCTCGCCGAACTGGTGCCGAAGATCGAGGCCGAGTACACGCAACTGAACCGCGACTACAACGTCAACAAGGCGAACTACGAGAAGCTTCTGGCGCGACGCGAATCGGCGCAGATGTCCGGCGACCTCGATGCTTCCGGCGGCGTCGGCGAGTTCCGTGTCGTCGATCCGCCGCGGGTTGCGCCGCATCCAGTCGCTCCGAACCGGCCTGGCTTGTTGGCAGCCGTGCTGATGGCTTCGCTCGGCGGCGGGCTGGCCGCAGCCTTCGCCCGCGACCAGTTGCGTCCCACCTTCCGCGACGTCCGGGCACTGACCAGCGCGACAGGCCTGCCGCTGCTGGGCGGCGTCTCCTACGTAGCCAACGCGGCCGAGCGCGCTCGTGCCCGCCTGGGATTGCTGGCCTTCTCGGCCAGCGGACTCGCGTATCTCGGCCTGTTCGCAGCGGCGATCGGCTGGTATGCCACCAAGTCGTTCGGCGGCTGAGGGAATATTAGATGAGCAGTCTTATCGAACGCGCCGTGGCCCGGCTGGGCGAAACCGCCAGCGACAATCCCGAGACCGTCGACGCCACGCGGGATGGTGCGGCGCCTGCCGCGAAATCGACACCCCAGCGCCCGCCCGCGACACCGCCGGTTCCCGCGGCCACACCCGCGGAAACGCTGCACATCGACCTCGAGAGCCTGCGCGCCGCCGGCGTCGTCACCCCCTCGGGCGACCAGACACCGACCTTCGCGCAATTCCGCGTCATCAAGCGGCCGCTGATCAACAATGCATTCGGGCGCGCCGGCAACAAGCCGCTGCCGAACGGCAAGCGGGTCATGGTGACCAGCGCCTTCCCCGGCGAGGGCAAGACCTTCTGCGCGGCGAACCTGGCGATGAGCATCGCCGCCGAACGCGACCACAAGATCATCCTGATCGACGCCGACGTCGCGCGCCCGGCAGTGCCACGCATGCTCGGCATCCAGCATGGCGAAGGGCTGATGGAATGGCTGGCCGCCGACTCGCCGCCCCCTGTCGGCCAGATCGTGCTGCCGACCAATATCGAAAGTCTTTCGGTCATTCGCGCCGGTCACCGCCACGATCACGCGACCGAGCTGCTGGCCAGCGACGCGATGGGCCGACTGCTCGACGAGCTGAGCGTCAGCTACCCGGACTCCATCCTGATCTTCGACTCACCGCCTTTGCTCGTGACCACCGAGTCGCGCGTCGTCGCCTCGTACATGGGGCAGATCGTCATGGTCGTCGAAGCCGGCAAGACGCCGCGCGAGTCGGTGATCGAAGCGCTGGCCACGATCGAATCCTGCGAAGTGATCGGGCTCGTCCTGAACAAGGCCCAGAAGCTGGAGACGCAGGGTTACTACCAGGGCTACGGCTACGGTTACGGCTATGGCTATGGCCAGCACCCTCGGGGCTGAGCGCCTGCGCCTCGGGGGAGCAGCTCGCAGCGCAGCGATCGGCTGCACCCTGGCGCTCGCCTTTGCATCGACCGCGCTGGCGCAGGAGGTCGGCGGAGGTTCGAGCGCAGCGGCAGGCGCGGGAGCCAGCTCCACCGGCGCCACGGCCTCCCCGGCTGTCGGCGGCTCCGGGCCGACCGGCAGCGCAGGACCGGCGGAATCCGCCGGAACGGGTCTCGGCCCCTGGGGTGGCCTGGGGCTTCGCCTGCCCGACCTCGCGGCCCGTGGCATCGAGCCGCCGCAGTTCATCTTTGGCGTGCGCGGCATGGCGACGCTGTCCGACAACCTACGTCATCAGCGCGACGGACGCAGCGCACTTCTGCTCGAAGCGTCGCCCTACGTCATCGCACGCTCGACTGCACCGCGCGCCAGTTACAACCTCGCCTACCAAATGCGCAATTTTATGCGCATCGGGGACGACTCCGATCTCACGCTGCTGCGTCACAACATGAACGGACGCGGCAGCTTCGCAATCGCCGGAGACAACCTGTGGCTCGACGTCTCGGCGTTCATGGGGAGCATCAATAGCTCGCCCGACGGTGCGCTGTCGATCGATCCTTCGTCGAGTTTCGACAACCGTTCGAACTATCGTCGCTACGCGGTCGCTCCCTGGTACCAGGACCGGCTCGGTTCCTGGGCCACGTACCGGATGCGTTACGAACTGAGCCGCTCCGAGAGTTCGAGCGACGCAACGCTGGCCGACTGGACGCACCATGCATCGGCCGCGATCGATGGGATCGACCGCGGTGGCAAGTGGAACTGGGGTTGGCACGGCTTCTACCAGTCGCGGGACTTCGGCGACGTTACGCTCGACCGCCGCTTCTCGGCCGGTACGCTGCACTACCGTTACAGCCACAGGCTTCGATTGTCGGCCTCGATCGAATACGAACAGATCGACAACGTCTTCAACGACGAAGGCGACGACCACGGCTGGGGCCCCGCGCTGGCCGTTCAATGGAACCCGAATTCGCGCATCTCGATCTCCGGTCATGTAGCGGACAGGTATTACGGTACTGTCGGCAGCGGACAGATCAGTTGGTCGACGAGGCGAACTACGCTTGGTCTCTCCGCTTCGAAATCGGTGATGACCTCATCGGATTCCGCACTATTGGCCCTGGACCCATTGGCGCTTGCCCGGGGTCCGGGCGGCACGCCGAACAACCTGATATCGGACTTGATCGCCGGCGGATTGCTGCCGCCGGACGGCATTCCGATCGGCAGGGCCTGGGTTACCGACAATGCCGTGTTCGACCGGCGCGTTACCGCATTCTGGGCTTTGCGCGGCGCCTCTCGAACGCTCACGCTGTCTGCCTGGGCTTCGACCCGCGAAACTGCTGCCACATTCAGTGCCCCAGCGACCGGCGGCATCCGCGGCAGCGGCACCGGCGAATCGTTCAGCTTCGACGGCGAGCTTCGCGAACGCGGAATCGGCCTGAGCTTTTCGCAATCGCTCGACGCACGCACC
>JAAZBL010000314.1 GCA_012513825.1 Limnobacter sp.
CGCAGCGCATCCTGCCGTACAGCTATGCCGGCACGATGGGCTGGGTCCAGGGCGAAGGGATGGCGAGCCGCTTCTTCCACCGGCTCGGCGCCTCGCTGCTCGATCGCACGATCTGCTCGTCGGCGGGCATGACCGGCCTTTCGTACACGCTGGGCGGCCCGGTCGGCATGGACGTCGAGCGCTATGCCGAATCGGGACTGATCCTGATCTGGGGCTCGAACTCGATCACGTCGAACCTGCACTTCTGGACCTTCGCGCAGCAGGCCAAGCGCCGCGGCGCGAAGCTGATCGCGATCGACCCCTACCGCAGCGACACCGCGCTGAAGTGCCACCAGCACATCGCACCGATGCCGGGCACCGACGCGGCGCTCGCGCTCGGCATGATGAACGTGCTGATCTCCGAGGACCGGCTCGATCGCGACTACATCGACCGGCATACGCTCGGTTTCGATGCGCTGGCGCAGCGCGCCGCGCAGTATCCGCCGGAGCGCGTAGCGCAGATCTGCCGGATCGGCGTCGACGAAGTCATCGGCCTCGCGCGCGACTACGCCACGCTGCGTCCGCCGGCGATCCGCGTCAACTACGGGCTGCAGCGCACGCACGGCGGCGCCAACGCGATCCGCGCGATCGCGTCGCTGCCGGCCCTGGTCGGGGCTTGGCGCGATCCCGCAGGCGGCGTGCTGCTGACGGCCTCGGGCATGGTGCCGCTGACGCCGGCACGGCATACGCGCCCGGCGCTGCTGCCGGGCGGCCCCGGCAAGCTGCCGCGCACGATCAACATGGTGCAGATCGGCGACGCCCTGCTCGGGGCCGAGCCGCCGATCGAGGCCGTGGTCGTCTACAACTCGAACCCGGTCGCGGTGGCGCCGGATTCCGAGAAGGTCATCGCCGGCTTTTCGCGCGAAGACCTGTTCACGGTGGTCATCGACCACTTCCGCACCGATACTGCCGACCATGCCGACTGGCTGCTGCCGGCAACCACGCAGCTCGAGCACTTCGACGTGCACCGGACCTACGGCCACTGGTACGTGCTGGCCAACAACCCGGCGATCGAGCCGGTCGGGCAGGCGCGGCCCAACAGCGCGATCTTTCGCGAGCTCGCGCAGCGGATGGGCTTCGACGAACCCGAGCTGCGCGCGAGCGACGAACAGATCGTTCTCGACGCGATGGACTGGAACGCGCCGCAGGTCGGCGGCACGACCCTCGAAGCGCTGAAGCGCGACGGCTGGGTCAAGATGCGCCACGCGGCCGCGCCGTTCGCCGAAGGCGGTTTCCCGACGCCGTCGGGACGCTGCGAGTTCTTCAGCCAGCGCCTGGCCGACCAGGGGCTCGATCCGCTGCCCGACTGGCTGCCGCCGCGCGAGTCGGCGGCCTCGAACCCGGCGCTGGCTCAGCGGTATCCGCTGGCGATGATCTCGCCGCCGGCGCGCCGCTTCATGAACACCACCTTCGTCAACGTCGAGTCGCTGCGCGAGGCCGAGCGCGAACCGCGCATCGAGATCCATCCCGACGACGCGCGCGCGCGTAAGCTGTCCAGCGGCGACATGGTCGAGGTCTTCAACGATCGCGGTCGTTTCCTCGCGCGCGCGAACGTCAACGACCGGGCCCGGCCGGGCGTCGTCGTGGCCTGGGGCATCTGGTGGCATCGCTTCGCGCCGGGGGGCCGCAACGTCAACGCCGTGACCAGCCAGGCGCTGACCGATCTCGGACGGGGCCCGACCTTCTACGATTGCCTGGTCGAACTGCGACCGGCGCCGTCGGCGTCGGCGCCGGCAAGGCGATGATGCGGGCGCCTCGGCGAATGGTCGCGATCGCGCTCGCCGGCGCGACGCTGTTCGGCGGTGCCTTGTCCGGCTGCGCGGCCTGGGAAGACGGGCCCGGCTACTGGTGGCAGTCGGCGGCCGGCCAGATCGACCTCGTGCGCCGTGCGCAGCCGATCTCCGAACTGCTCGCCGACCCGGCCACCGATCCGCGCCTGCGCGAACGGCTGTCGCGAGCGCTCGAGATCCGCGAGTTCGCCAGCCGCGAGCTCGGCCTGCCCGACAACGACAGCTACACGCGCTATGCCGACCTCGGTCGGCCGTACGTCGTCTGGAACGTGTTCGCCGCGCCGGCGCTGTCGCTGCAGTTGCGCAAATGGTGTTTCCCGGTCGCCGGATGCGTCAGCTACCGCGGCTTCTTCGATCGCGACGAGGCCGAGCGTTTCGCGCAGCGGATGCGCGCCGAAGGTTACGAGGCCTACGTGGCCGGCGTGCCGGCCTATTCGACGCTGGGCTGGTTCTCCGATCCGCTGCTCAACACCTTCGTGGGCCAGCACGAGGTCGAAGTCGCGCGGCTGATCTTCCACGAGCTGGCGCACCAGCAGCTCTACGTGAGCGGCGATTCCGCCTTCAACGAATCCTTCGCCACTGCCGTCGAACGGATCGGTGTCGAGCGATGGCTCGCCGCGCGCGAGGCGGCCACCGGCGATTCGTCGGCGCGGCTCGCATGGCAGGCTCGCTCGCAGCGGCGTGCCGATTTCCTCGCGCTGCTGCGCCGGCATCGGGCCGCGCTGTCGTCGCTGTTCGCCTCGCCGCTGCCCGACGAGGAAAAGCTCGCCGGGCGCGAACGGATCTTCGCCCAGATGCGCGACGACTACGCGGCGCTGCGGCAGCGCTGGGGCGGTTTCGCCGGCTACGACCGCTGGTTCGCGCAGCCGCTCACGACGGCGCACCTGGCTTCGGTCGCCACCTATACCGACCTCGTGCCGGCATTCGAATCGCTGCTCGCTCGCGAAGGCGGCGACCTGGCGCGCTTCTACCAGGCGGCCGTCGAGCTGTCGGACCTGCCGGCGCTCGAGCGCTCGCGCACGCTGGCTGCGCTGGCAGCACCGACGACGATCGCCGCCAGCGCCCCGCTCGACGACCGTCAGGCCGCGCTGGCCGACGAGCCGGCGCAGCAGGCGCAGCAGGCGCAGTAGGCGCGCCCGGTCAGTCCCGTTGGTAAACTCGGGAAAGATCGCCGCCGATCGCACGAAGAGGCGCGGCGGACCCCAGAGACGACCGCAGAACGACGAGACGACCGCAGATGGAAACGACGATCGAGCGCTTTTGGCTCCGCAGCTATCCGAAGGGCGTCCCTCACGAGATCGACTGGAAGCAGTACTCGTCGCTCGTCCATCTGATCGAGGAGGCTTTCGGCAAGTATCGCGAGCGCAAGGCCTACGTCGGCCTCGGCAGGTCGATCAGCTTCGGCCAGGTCGACGAGATGTCGAAGGCGCTTGCGGCATGGCTGCAGTCGCAGGGCCTGAAGAAGGGCGACCGGGTCGCGCTGATGATGCCCAACGTGCTGCAGTATCCGGTGGCACTGGCCGCCGTGCTGCGCGCCGGCATGGTCGTCGTCAACGTGAATCCGCTGTACACGGCGCGCGAACTCGAACACCAGATGAAGGATTCCGGCGCGAAGGCGATCGTGATCCTCGAGAACTTCGCGCACACGCTGCAGCAGGTCATCGACCGGACCGAACTGCGCCACGTCGTGCTCGCATCGATGGGTGACCTGCTCGGAACCCCGAAGGGCAGCATCGTCAACTTCGTGGTGCGACACGTGAAGAAGATGGTGCCGCCGTTCGAGCTGACGAACGCGGTGCGCTTCGGCGACGCGCTGGCGCAAGGGCAGAGGCAGAACTTCTCGCCGGTCACGATCGGCCACGAGGATCCGGCGTTCCTGCAGTACACCGGGGGCACGACCGGCGTGTCGAAGGGCGCCACGCTCGTTCATCGCAACGTGATCGCCAACGTGCTCCAGTCCGAGGCCTGGATGCAGCCGGCCGTGCACAATCCGGCGAAACCGCCGCCGCCGGAACAGCTGATCACCGTCTGCGCGCTGCCGCTGTACCACATCTTCGCGCTGACCGTCTGCTGCCTGCTCGGCATGCGCACCGGCGGCCTGAACATCCTGATTCCGAACCCGCGCGACCTGCCGGCGCTGATCAAGGAGATCAAGCCGTACCGGATCAACATGTTTCCGGCGGTCAACACGCTGTACAACGCGCTCGCGCACAACGAGGAGTTCGCCAGGCTCGACTTCTCGGGCCTGCGCGTGTCGAACGGCGGCGGCATGGCCGTCCAGCAATCGGTGGCGGAACGCTGGCTGCAGGTGACCGGCTGTCCGATCTGCGAGGGCTACGGTCTGTCCGAAACCTCGCCGTCGGTCACCTGCAATCCGACCGACACCGATGCCTACAGCGGCACGATCGGCCTGCCGTTGCCGTCGACCGAAGTCGTGATCCTCGACGACGACGACAACCTGCAGCCGATCGGCCAGCGCGGCGAGATCGCGATCCGCGGCCCGCAGGTCATGGCCGGCTACTGGAACCGGCCCGACGAGACCGCGAAGGTCATGACGGCCGATGGCTACTTCAAGTCGGGCGACATCGGCGTGATGGACGAGCGCGGCTACGTCACGATCGTCGATCGCAAGAAGGACATGATCCTGGTCTCGGGCTTCAACGTGTATCCGAACGAAGTCGAGGCCGTCGCGGCGATGCACCCCGGCGTACTCGAGGCCGCGGCGGTCGGCGTGCCCGACGAGATCTCGGGCGAGGCGGTCAAGCTCTACGTCGTGCCGAAGGATCCCGGACTCAGCGAGCGCGATCTGCTGAAGTTCTGCGCCGATAACCTGACCGGCTACAAGAAGCCCAAGTACGTCGAATTCCGCAGCGAACTGCCGAAATCGAACGTCGGCAAGATCCTGCGACGCGAGCTGCGCGACGAGGCGCTGAAGAAGGCGGCCTGATCGCGACTGTCGTTCCGCCTGAGGAACGATCAATTCGCCGAAACGGGCTTGGCCGAGCCCGGGTGCTCCTCTATTCTGGAATTGCGCGGCCGGCGTCGTGACGTCGTGCCGCGCTTCCTCTTCGAATTCTTCCAGGGAGCCCCCGAATGACAATCGCCCCGATCAAGGTTTCGCTCGCGGCTTCGGCCGCCGTGCTCGCGCTTTCCACAGCCGCCGTCCAGGCCGAACCGGTCCGCTACGAGATCGAACCGACCCACACCTTCGTGACCTTCGAGGTCGTGCACTTCCAGACCTCGACGCTGCGCGGCCGCTTCGACAAGGTCGACGGTTTCGTCGAGCTGGATCGCAAGGCGGGGACGGGCAACGCCGAGATCACGATCGACATGGGCTCGATCAACTCGGGCACGCCGGACTTCGACGCGCACCTGAAAAGCCCGGACTTTTTCGACATCGCAAAGACGCCGACGGCGCGCTTCGTCGGCAAGAAGTTCGGCCTCGACGGCGACAAGCTCACCAGCGTCGAAGGCGAGCTGACGCTGCTCGGGAAGACGATGCCGGTCACGCTGAAAGGCGACCGCTTCAACTGCTACGACCAGCCGGTGCTGAAGGTGCACGTTTGCGGCGGCGACTTCGAGACGACGATCGAGCGCAGCCAGTGGGGGATGAACTGGGGGCTCGACATGGGGATCCCCGACGAAGTCCGTCTGGTGATCCAGATCGAGGCCATCCAGAAGTAATCCAATCCGCGCGTTCCGGCCGCGTCGGGCTCAGCTGCCGGAGCGCCGGCTGGTCGACGCAAGCGCGCCGGCGGTCTCGGCTGCCGCAGCTTCGACGAATTCCGCGACCGCCCGCTCGTAGCGCTCGCCCCCCGCACGGCTGACGCCCGAATGCGAAGCGCCGTCGACGATCAGCAGGCGCTTGACCCCGCCGCGCACCGCGCCGGCCGCATCGTGCAGGCGCTCGCTCATCGCGTGCGGCACGAGCCGGTCGGCGGTGCCGTGGATCAGCAGGATCGGTTCGTCGACCGACGCGATGTGGCGTTCGGAATCGAAGGGCTGCGTGACCAGGAAACGCAGCCCCGGCAGCCAGCCCCAGCGCATCTGCGCGGCAAGGTCGGCGATGCTGGTGAACGTCGATTCCACGACGATGCCGGCCAGTTCGACCCGATCGGTCTGCCCGGCAGCGCCGAGACGCAGCGCCAGCGCGCCGCCCAGGCTGTGTCCGTAGACGAAGCGCCGGGACGGATCGGGTTCGCGGCGGCGCAGTTCCGCGAAAGCGGCGAGCACGTCGTCGAACGCGCTGTCTTCCGACGGCAGCAAGGGCGTGCTTTCGCCGAAGCCGCG
>JAAZBL010000315.1 GCA_012513825.1 Limnobacter sp.
ACAGGTCGAGCAGGCGTCTGCGCAAGTCCTCGATCCGGCGCGCCTCGGAAGGCAGCACGTCGGCGATGTTCTCTGGCAACAGCCAGGGCTGCATGGCGGAAGTCCCGTCGGGAAAAAACCGTCTATTTTAAGTCGCCGGGCCGAGGGCCCGGAATCTTATTCGGCAATCGCCCGGCCGGTACGCGCGCCGGCGAGCGGCTCCGGGCCTCAGAGCAGCAGCAGCAGCGCCAGGCCGAGCAGCGCCGCGCCGGTTCCGACGAAGCGGATCTGCCCGTCGCGCAGCCGGGCCACCTGCAGGAACATCTCGCGCCAGCGCGCCGGGGCCAGCATCGGCAGCAGCCCCTCGAGCACCAGCATCAGGCCGATCGCCGCAAGCAGATTGTCCACTTGCCCCCGCCCCGCTTCGGTCGCTCAGGATGCCGGCGTTCCGGCGCCGCCCGGCACCGCGCCACCCGGCGCACCGGCGCCCGGCGCACCGGCGCCCGGCGCATCGGCGCCCGGCGCATCGGCGCCCGGCATTTCGCCGCTCTTGAAGTGCTTGAAGAACTCGGCCGACGGATCGACGACCATCAGGTCGTTGCGGCTGCGGAACGACGCCCGGTAGGCCTCGAGGCTGCGATAGAAGTTCGCGAAGTCGGGATTCCTGCCGAACGAGGCGCCATAGAGCTCGGTCGCGCGTGCATCGCCCCGGCCCTTGATCTGCTGGGCGTCGCGATAGGCCTGCGCGATGATGACCTCGCGCTGCCGGTCGGCGTCGGCGCGAATCTTCTCGGACTCGGCGGCACCTGTCGCGCGGCGCTCGTTGGCCACGCGCTTGCGCTCGGATTCCATCCGCGCGAAGACCCGCTCCTGGACCTCGGGCGCGAAGTCGACGCGCTTGAGCCGCACGTCGACGACCTCGATGCCGATCTGCCGAGAGTCTTCGTCGACCTTGCGCCGCACGTTCTCGACGACCTCGTTGCGCGCGTTCGAGACGACGTCGGCGACCGTGCGCCGCGCGACCTCGTTGTTCAGCGAGTCGCGCAGGCTGCGCGAGATCCGGTCGGCCGCGATCTGCTCGCTGCCCGAGACCGAACGGATGTACTCGCGCGGATCGACGATGCGCCACTTGACGAAGGTGTCGATCATCACGTTGAGCTTTTCGGACGTGATGAAGCGGTCGCTGTCGGGCGAGTCGAGCGTCTGGATCCGCTTGTCGAAATACGAGACGTTCTGGAACGGCGGCGGCAGCTTGAAGTAGAGGCCCGGCTTGTCGTGGATCTGACGGATCTCGCCGAGCGCGTAGACGACCGCGAACTGGCGCTGGTCGACGATGAAGACCGTCGACAGGAAGATCGCGAGCGCGATGGCCAGGCCGATGGCGATGGGAAGGATCTTGTTCATGTCGTTCGCTCGCTCAACGGCTGCTGCGTTCGCGGCTGCGCAGGCTGTCCAGCCTGACGGCCGACGAGTCGACGCCCGGCGCCGGCTGCGCCGGCACCGCGGCCGGCGGCGCTGCGCCGGCGGCGTGCGAGGCATCGCCCTGCTGGACCAGTCGCTCGAGCGGCAGGTAGAGCAGGTTGCCGGAAGACTTGCTGTCGATGTAGACCTTGCTCACGTTGGTGAGCACCTGCTGCATCGTGTCGATGTACATGCGTTCGCGCGTGACCTCGGGCGCCTTCGCATACTCGGCGAGCACCGCGTCGAAACGGGCCACGTCACCCTCGGCGGTGGCGACCACGCGCTCGCGATAACCGTTGGCCTCCTCGATCACGCGCGCCGCGGTACCGCGCGCACGCGGGATCACGTCGTTCGCGTAGGCCTGGCCCTCGTTGATCAGGCCTTCGCGGTCCTGGGCCGCCTTGTTGGCGTCTTCGAAGGCGGCCTGCACCTGCTCGGGCGGCTGCGCCTGCTGGATCGTGACGTCGACGATGCTGATGCCCACGTGGTAGCGGTCGAGGATCGCCTGCGCCTGCTCGCGCGTGTCCTTGGCGACCTGCTCCTTCTCTTCGTAGAGCACCTGGTCGACGGTCTTGCGGCCGACGATCTCGCGCATCGCCGTCTCCGCGGCCTGGCGCACGATCTCCTCGGGCAC
>JAAZBL010000316.1 GCA_012513825.1 Limnobacter sp.
CCCTCGACCTCGCCGTGCACCCGTGCTTCGAGCGCACGCTGCGGCTCGACGCGCGTGACCCGCAGCTCGAATTCGAGCCGGTACGGCAACGGCCCTTTCCAGACGTGGCGCTGCACGCGTCCGATCCCGCTGTCCGCGCCCTGCTCGACGTCGACCACGCGTTCGACTCCATGCCACCAGGACGGCCAGTCGCCGGAATCGCGGATCGTCCGGTAGACCTGCTCGATCGGCGCCGCGATCTGCCAGGTGCTGGTGAGCCGGTACTCTGCCATCGACGCCGAAGCCCGGCCAGCCGGCGAGCGGTCCGCGGTCACGGCGCGAAGAAGTTTTCCGGGAATCGCGCGCCGACCTCGAGCTCGGCGAGCCGCGTCGTCTCGAGCAGGCGCCGGCGCGCATCCCGGCTCTCGGCCTGCAGCGGAAACAGGTCCTCGACCCGCAACCAGAGGTCGTAGCGGGCGACGCCGTCGACCTCGGCGCCGGGCGACCCGGTCACGGCAAGGTGCACCGTACGGCGCCCGTCGATCGTCTCCTCGCCGACGACTTCGACGCTCCCCCTCCGGCCGAGCCGCTCTGCGCTGGCCAGCAGCACACCGACGTCCGACCGATCGACGGTATGACCGCGCGCACCACGGATCAGCCGGTTGTCGGGCGCGAGGTTCAGCCGCGGGAAGGTCCCGACGCCGAAGGGCCACAAGCTTGCTCGCCCGGCCCTCGGATCATGAACGAGCACCGCGCCGGCATGCGGCTCGACGAAGTCCATCCTGACGAAACCGGGCCGACGCCACGCATAGCGCACGACCTGGGATCCGGCATCTTCGCTCCAGGTATGAAGCGTGGCGCGATAAGCGTCGACCTCGCCGTAGGCTGCAAGCGCAGCCGCGAGCGGGTGAGACCCCAGCGCGCCCGCCAACAGCATCGCAGCCAGCATCGATCGGGCCACCGGATATCGATCGGGTTCCGGGCACATGCTACGCCGATGCCGGTGTCTACGGTAAAATTTGATGACCAATCGGTCAGTAACCGTCGGGCCCGGTCACCGGCAAGCCCGCGAACGCTTTTTCGCCGTCCGTCAATGTCCGTCGTCGCGAGTCATTCTCCCCGCTGGACGCGCCGCAAGGAGGCACGTCCGGGCGAACTGCTGGAAGCCGCTCTCGAACTCTTCGTCGAGCGAGGCTTCGCATCCACACGCCTCGACGAGGTCGCCGCCCGCGCCGGCGTCAGCAAGGGCACGCTCTACCTGTACTTCGCAAGCAAGGAAGACCTGTTCAAGGCAGTCGTCCGGCAGAACATCGTTCCGCTGATCGAAGCCTTCGAACGCGACGTCGCGGCCTCGGAGGCGGCCAGCCCGGACCTGCTGCGGGGATTCTTCGAGGCCTGGTGGACGCGATTCGGCGGCACGAAACTCGCCGGCATCGCCAAGCTGGTGGTCGGCGAGGCCGGAAACTTCCCCGAGCTCGCGCAGTTTTTCGAGCAGGAAGTCGTCTCGCGCAACCTGCAGCTGCTACGCTCGATCATCGAGCGCGGAATCGCCCGCGAGGAATTCCGTCCGGTCGACCTCGACGCCTGTGTGAACCTCTGGATCTCGCCGCTCGTCCTGCGCGCGATCTGGGAGCACTCGATCGGCCCCTGCTGCCCGTCGGGCGCCGTCGTTCCGGTCCAACGCTTCCTCGATGCGCACCTGCGTTCGATATTCGCGATGCTGGCGACGCCCGGGTCGCAGCCGCTTCGGGCCGATTCGCCTGCCGACCCCGAGCAGCCCGCTGCTGGTGCGCTTGGCTAGAATCTTCTCTTCACTGCACTCCGGAATCCCCCGATGGACATCGAACGTGCCCGTTTCAACATGGTCGAGCAGCAGATCCGCCCCTGGGACGTGCTCGACCAGGACGTGCTCGACCTGCTTTTCGTCGTCAGGCGCGAGGAGTACGTGCCCCCCGCCTACCGCTCGCTGGCTTTCACCGACATGGAGATTCCGCTGACGGTCGACGGCGTCGCCACCGGCGAAGTGATGCTGTCGCCGAAAGTCGAAGCGCGCATGCTGCAGTCCGCCGACGTGCGCCGGCACGAGTCGGTACTCGAGATCGGCGCGGGCTCGGGCTACATGGCCGCGCTGCTCGGACATCGGGCGCGCCGCGTGGTCAGCTGCGAACTGCGTCCGGAGCTGGCCGCGTTCGCGAGCGCGAACCTCGCCCGCGGCGGCGTCGCGAACGTCACCGTCCACCAGGGCAACGGCCTCGAATTCGCCGACAGCGCGAGCTGGGATCTCATCGTCCTGTCCGGTTCGGTGCCTTTCGTGCCCGAGTTGCTGCTGCAAAGGCTCAACGTCGGCGGTCGCCTGGTGGGCATCGTCGGCGAACTGCCGGTCATGGTCGCCCAGGTGATCACCCGCGTCGACGACCGCCAGTTCTCGGTGCAGAACGTCTTCGATACGGTGGCTCCGCCGCTGCACGGGTTTCCGCAGCGCGAGAAGTTCCGGTTCTGACCCGCTCGACCGCGCCGATGCAGCAGATCCAGCCGCATGAACTCGCCGAGTGGCTAGGACGTCAGCGCGAGCGCGGCGAGGGCGACGCCGGCATCCCGCTCGTGCTCGACGTGCGCGAAGACTGGGAGTTGCGAATCTGTCGGATCGACGGCAGCCTGCACATTCCCATGCAGCAGGTCGTCCAGCGCTTCGACGAAATCGACCGAAGCCGTCCGATCGTCTGCGTTTGCCACCATGGGATGCGCAGCATGCAGGTCGCGATGTTCCTCCAGCAGCGCGGAGCCACGCGAACCTACAATCTGGCCGGCGGGATCGATGCCTGGGCACGGCAGGTCGATCCGGCCTGCGCCCTCTACTGACCGGGACCGCTCATGCGTGCCGCCCCATTTCGTCGCGGAACCCTCCGATGAGCTACCGATCCCTGCTCGCAGTCGTTGCCGCGACCTCAGGCCTGGCCTGGGCCGCGCCTGCCGCCGCGCTCGACCTGATGCAGGCCTGGCGCGAAGCGCTGGCCAACGACACGCAGGTCGCGAGCGCGCGCGCGCAGCTCGAGGCGATCCGCGAGCGCGTGCCGCAGGCGCGCGCCGCCCTGCTGCCGCAGGTCGGCGCCGGCGCGACCGTCGCCGAGCAGTACGTCGACACGAACGTCGCACCGGCGCGCGACTTCACGAGCCAGAACTACGCGATCCAGCTCAGTTATCCGCTGTACCGACGGCCGGATCTCGAGCTGCTCGAGCAGAGCAAGCTCCAGGCGGTCCTCGGCGAGGCGCAATTCGCGCAAGTCCAGCAGGACCTGATCGTGCGCGTTGCGCAGGCTTACTTCGACACGCTGTCCGCGCAGGACAACGTCACGACGATCCGGGCGCAGAAGCGCGCGATCAGCGAGCAACTCGCCGCGGCCAAGCGCAACTTCGAGGTCGGCACGGCCACGATCACCGACCAGCAGGAAGCGCAGGCACGCTACGACCTGACCGTCGCGCAGGAGATCGCCGCGCTGAACGAACTCGAAGTGCGCCGGGCTGCGCTCGCGCAACTGATCGGGAGGCCGGTCGGCGAGCTCGAGGTGCTGCGGCCCGGCATCGAGCTGCAGGGCGCGCAGCCGAGCCGCGAGTCCGACTGGACCGAAGGGGCCCGCCGCGACAACCACGCGGTCCGGCAGGCGCAGATCGCCAGCGAGATCGCGCGCCGCGAGATCGACCGGCAGCGTTTCGCGCGCCACCCGACCGTCGACGTCGTCGGCTCGGTCGGGCACGCGC
>JAAZBL010000034.1 GCA_012513825.1 Limnobacter sp.
ACCGCCGTATCCGCGTTCGCCAGTCTCGGGTCGTTGGGAGCTGACCAGGACTACCGGCGGCTCGAGGGTTCGTGGTCCGGCGCCGTCAGCGTCGGTCGGCACACCTTCGCGGCCACGCTGCACGGCGGAAGCAACCTCGGTACGGAGTTGCCGGGATACGAAGCCTTCGCGCTGGGCGGTCCGTTTCGACTGTCCGGCTACCAGATCGGCCAGTTCGCCGGCCAGAACAGCGCGTTCGCTTCGCTGCGCTATTACAACCAGGTGCTTCGCCTGCCTTCGGTGCTTGGGTCGGGAATCTACCTGGGGGGCTCGCTGGAGGCAGGACGCGTCGGCCGCCTGCTCGACGGACGCCGTTCGACCGGAACCCTGCACTCCGCATCGCTGTACCTCGGTGCAGAAACCTTCCTCGGTCCGATCTTCCTCGGCGTCGGCTTGGCGAGCGGCGGCAACCATGCGTTGTACCTGATCCTCGGCGGGCCCTGACCCGGACCGGCGCATCGCCCCGGCTATCCCCTCACCGACGGGATGGGTGGTCCCTGAGCACTGCGAAGTGGTGGAAAATTTCCGCTCAACTCAGGAGCACCCGGATGCCCGACAACGACTTCTCCCGCCGGCAGTTCACGCTCGCAGCAGCCGCCGCCTCCGGCGCCGCGCTGTTGCCCCTCTCGCGCCTCGTCGTGGCCCAGGACGAGTGGCCGACCAAGACGATCCGCTTCGTCATCCCGTTCCCGGCAGGCGGCACGACCGACATCATCGGCCGCATCGTCGCCGCGGAGCTTCAGAAGGCCTGGGGCGAAACGGTGATTGCCGACAATCGCGCCGGCGCGGGCGGCAACATCGGCGCCGAAGCCGTCGCGCGTGCCGCCCCGGACGGCTACACGATGCTGGTCTGCACGGTCGGCACGCACGCGATCAACGAGTCGCTGTACAGCAAGCTGAATTTCGATCCGCGCAAGGATTTCGCACCGATCACGCTGTTCGCGATGGTGCCGAACGTCGTCGTCGTGCACCCGTCGGTCAAGGCCGAATCGATCCAGGAGCTGATCGAGCTGCTGAAGGCGAACCCGGGCAAGATCAACTACGCGTCGTCGGGCAACGGCACTTCGATCCACCTGTCGGCGGAGCTGTTCAAGACGATGACCGGCACCGAGATGGTCCACATCCCGTATCGCGGCAGCGCGCCGGCGGTCACGGACCTGCTGGCCGGCACCGTCTCGGTCATGTTCGACAACCTGCCGTCGGCGATGCCGCACATCAAGGCCGGCAAGCTGCGTGCGCTCGCCGTCACGAGCGCCAAACGCTCGCCTTCGCTCCCCGACGTGCCGACCGTCGCGGAAGCGGGCGTGCCGGGCTACGAAGCCAGTTCGTGGTTCGGCCTGGTCGCCCCGGCCGACACGCCGAAAGCGATCGTCGACAAGACGCAACAGGCCGTTGCCGAGGCTCTGAAGCAGCCCGAGGTCCGCGAGAAACTCTCGGCGCAGGGTGCCGAACCGGTCGGCAACACGCCGGAGGAGTTCGCACGGTTCATCGAAGCAGAGACCGAGAAATGGGGCCAGGTGGTCAGGGACTCGGGCGCGAAGATCGACTGAGCGCCGTGCGGCCGCGCCGGTCGGCGGGCTGGCGCCGCCCGGCGCTCGCGCTGGCCGTCGCACTCGGCCTGACGAGCGCCGCGGCCGGCGGCTGGACGCATTTCGACAGCTGGCAGCGCGAGACGATCTTTCGCATCGATCCGGAACAGTTGCGCTGGTACAGCGAGGCACCGGAAGGCACCGAGATCTTCGACCTCGCGCTCGACAATGGCGACCGCGTGCGCGCCTGGTACTTGCCGGCGACCCGCAGCCCGCAGGATCGGCCGCCCACCGTGCTCTATCTGCACGGGGCTCGCTGGAACCTGCACAACAGCGTGTTCCGGCTGCGCCGCTGGCACGAACTCGGCTTCAACATGCTGGCGATCGACTACCGCGGCTTCGGCGAAAGCACGCCCTTGCTGCCGTCGGAAGACAGCGCGTTCGACGACGTGCTCGCCGCTTTCGCGGAACTGCGCCGCCGCGAACCCGATCCGTCCCGGCGCTTCGTCTACGGGCACAGCCTGGGCGGCGCGCTGGCGCTGCGTCTCGGCGCGGCCGGGCAGACCGATCGGGTCGAACTGGCCGGCATCGTCGTGGAATCGACGTTCACCAGCATCGCCGACCTTGCCGCGCAGATGCGCTGGGGCTGGCTGCCGGGGCTGCGTTTCCTGGTCACTCAGCCCTTCGATTCCGAACGCCACATCGCGTCGGTCGACGAACCGATCCTGCTGATCCATGGCACCGCCGACCGGCTCGTGCCGCACGCGATGAGCGAGCGCCTGCACGATGCGGCCGGCGCGGTGCGTGGCGGGGTCAAGCGCCTGCTGATCGTCGACGGCGCTTCGCATTCGGGCGTCAGCCGTGCGGGGGGCGAGCGCTACGAGCGGGCGGTCGCGGAATTCGTCGAAGCTGCGGCAGCCG
>JAAZBL010000317.1 GCA_012513825.1 Limnobacter sp.
ACGTCACCGGGGCGATCGCCGAGGCGATCAATCTGCTGACCGAGGAGACGGGCCGCGTGCTGCGCAAGGTCGCCGACGTGGCGCACGAGGTGGCGCGGATCACCGGCTCGGTCCGCGGCCAGTCGGACCTGGCGACGCGCGCCGTGGCGCGCGAGCAGCGCGAAGTGATCCTGGCCGCGCGTGAACTCGGCGCCGCGGCGCAGGCGCTGGTCGCGGTCGCCGAGCGTGCGCGCCAGGCCGACGAGGTCGCGGGCCGCGCGGTTCGCACGACGGCCGCGGCCGTCGAGACCGTCGCCGGGACCGTCGACGGCATCGTTCGCTCGCGCGAGCTGATTCGCGAGACCGAGAAGCGGGTCAAGCGGCTCGGCGAACGCTCGCAGGAGATCGGCCAGGTGGTCGGCATCATCCAGGCCATCGCCGAGCGCACCGGCATCCTGGCGTTGAACGCGTCGATGCACGCGGCAGCCGCCGGCGAGGCCGGCCGCAATTTCGCGACGGTGGCCGACGAGGTCAAGCGCCTGTCGGAGTCGGCACGCGACAGCACCGCGAGGATCGGCCGCCTCGTGCACGCGATCCAGACCGAAACGCACGAGACGGTACTCGCGATGAACCAGGCGATCACCCGCGTCGTCGAGATCAGCCGGCTGGCCGACGAGGCCGGCGGCCGGATGCGCCGGACGCAACAGGAAACCGAGGCGCTGGTGGCCAACGTGCGCGAGATCGCATCGACTTCCGACGAACAGGCGCGCGTCAGCTCCGGCCTGCGCGAGCGCGCGGCCGTGATCGAGGAGGCCAGCGCCGAAACGGCACGCCAGTTGACGGCGCAGAACATCGAGACGCGCCGGCTCGTCGAATGCGCTCGGCTGCTGGTCGCTGAGGTCAGCGTGTTCCGCACGCCGCCTGCGCCATGAAGGAAACGAGCGGAATGCCGTCGGCACGCGTGGATTTCGATTCGATCGACGCAGCGGCCGTCGCCTTGCTCGAGCCGGTGCTCGCGGCCGGTCCCGACTGGCGCGGGCAGCTCGAGGCCGGACTCGCGCGGCTGGCCGACGCCGCACTACGCGTCGACGCGATGCCGGAACTCGAGACGCTGGCCGAACTGGCCGTGTTGTTGCAGGCCAGATTGTTCGAGGCCGACGGCATGCAGGCGGCCGAGGGTGCCGGGCCGGGCGCGGAGTTCGATGCCGCGCTGCGGACCCGGGCCGCGGCCTGGGTCACCGAGCTGCTCGACCTCTGCGCCGGGCGGCTCGATCCGGCCCAGGCCGGGGAACTGGCCGACGACGCCGACCTGGCCCGGCGGACCGCCGAACTGGCTGCGTCGATCGCGGCCTGCCGCGACGATGGCGACCGGCCTCAGCCGATGATCGCCCGCGACGAGGGCGCCGAGCCTCGACCGACGATCGCCCGCGACGAGCTCGCGATGCTCGCCGAGGAGGCGGCGGTGCTTGCCGACGAGCTCGTCGAAGCCGGTACCGATGCGGCCGGCGCGGTCCTCGCCGACGGCCTCGAGCGGATCGGCGACGCGGTCGGCCTGCTCGGTTTCGAGGCGCTGGCCGACGCTCTCGCGCGGCGCGCCGATCCGCGCTCGGCCGACATGCAGGCCGACGCCTTGCGCTCGCTGCCCGACGCGCTGGCCCGGCTGTTCGCGTCGGCGGGCGCCGACCGCAGCGCGCTCGATCTGCTCGCCGAGGCGTCGGCGTGGTCGACCGAGCTGCCGCCCGGCCTGGTGCAGGCCGTGCAGCGCGAATTCGACGGCCTGCAGCTCGTCGAGTCGCGCCGGGTCGGGCTGCCGGAGAGCGGCGACGACGAACCGGAGCTCTCGCTGGCGATACCGCCCGACGCCGATCGCTCGGTCGTCGATACGCTGCTGACCGAACTGCCGCTGCTGTCCGCGCAACTGAGCGAGCGCATCGCCGCAGCCGACGCCACGGACCGCGACGCGCTCGTCGCAGCCCAGCGGATCGCGCACACGCTGAAGGGCTCGGCAAACACCGTCGGCGTACGCGGCATCGCGACGATCACCCATCGGCTCGAAGACTTGCTGCAGCTCGTCGCCGGGCGACCGGAGCGGCTGTCGGCGCCGTTGCGCGAGTTGCTCGAAGACGCGGCCGACTGCGTGGCCGAGATGTGCGAAGCGGTGGCCGGCGCCGGCCCCGCGCCGGCACAGGCGGCCGAGCTCCATGCGCGGATGACGGACTGGATCGCTCGCCTGCTCGGCGCACCGGCCGCCACGGCCGACGAGCCCGCGCCCGAGGCTTCGCCAGCCGAAGCCGCGACGGACACCGGCGTCGAATCAGGCTCCGGGGTCGACGCCGCAGCCCAGCCACCGGCCTTCGCTTCGCCGGACGCCGAGATCCGCGTGCCGGCCGGGCTGGTCGGCCGCCTGCTCGAACTCGTCGACGAAGCCGCCATCCTCGTCGCCCATGCGCGCGAGCAGGCGCTCGAACTCGAGCGTTCGCGGGCGACGATGCGGCTCGGCGGCGATCAGTTGCAGGACCTGGCCAGCGAACTCGAACGCCTGGTCGACATTCGCGGCCTCGCGCTCGACGAGCAGCGGCAGCGCCCGGCCTTCGATTCCCTCGAACTCGACGAATACAACGACCTGCACACGGTATCGCGCCGGATCGCCGAGTCCGGCGCCGATGGCAAGCTGGTCGAGCAGCAGCTCGGCTCGAACCTCGCCGCGGTGCGCGATTCGCTCGACCGGCTCGAACGGCTGCAGGCCGAATTGCGCGACTGCGCGCTGCGCACGCGGATGGCGAGCTTCGGATCGATCGTCCCGCGCCTGCAGCGCACGGTCCGGCAGGCGGCCCGGATGGCCGGCCGCGAAGCCGTGCTGCTGGTCGACGGCGCGGACACGCTGGTCGACGCCGGAATGCTCGCGCTGCTCGTCGACGCGCTGGCGCACCTGCTGCGCAACGCGGTCGACCACGGGATCGAGCCGCCCGGACAGCGCCTGGCGCGCGGCAAGCCGTCGACCGGCACGATCCGCCTGACGGCGGCGCGAAGCGATGCCGGCCTGGCCCTTCACTGCGCCGACGACGGCAACGGCATCGACCTGGACGCCGTTCGCGAGCGCGCTCTGGCGCTCGGCCTGATCGACGCCGACGCACGCCCCGATCCGTCGACGCTGCATTCGCTGGTCCTGGCCAACGGTCTGTCGACGCGCGAACGCGCCTCGCAGCTGTCGGGCCGCGGCATCGGCCTCGACGTGGTTCGACAGGCGGTCGATGGCCTGAGGGGCTCGATCGAGATCGATTCGCAGCCGGGGCAGGGTACGCGGTTCACGATCCGCGTGCCGTTGGGCCTGGCCTCGATGCCGGTCATGCTGCTGCGCGCCCCCGGACTCGCGCTGGCGCTGTCGGTACGCGGCATCGAACGGATCGTGCCCGCGCCTCCGCCTGCATCGGTGCGCGGGGAAGGCGTGCCGCCGCTGCGGCTCGACGGCGTCGACTGGCCGCTGCTGACGATCGAAAGCGTGCTCGGGCTGCCGCCCGACACTTTCGACGACGATGCGGTCGACGACACGCCGGTCGCACGCTCGGCCTTGCTGCTGCGTGGCGCCGACGGCCGACGCAGCGCGCTCGTCGTCCCGGAGCCCGAGGCGCCGCGCAGCGTCGTCGTGCGCCCGATGCCGGCCTTCGTGCCGCGCCTGCCCGGGATCGGAGGCGTCGCGGTCCTCGGCGACGGCGCGGTCGCACCGGTGCTCGACCTCGCGGTGCTGCTGGCGGCCCATGCCGACGGCAGCCTGGACGCCGGCACGGCGGCCCCGCAGCGGCCGATGCAGGCGGCGCGCCAGATGCCGCGCTGCCTCGTCGTCGACGATTCGGTCAGCGTGCGCCGGACGATGGAGCAGTTCGTCAGCGATCTCGGCTTTCGCGCCGAGGGCGCCGCCGACGGGATCGAAGCGCTCGAGCGGGTGCGCCGACACGTGCCCGACCTGTTGCTCGTCGACATGGAAATGCCGCGGATGAACGGCGCCGAGCTCGTGCGCACGCTGCGCGCCGACCCGCGCACGGCCGCCGTTCCGGTCATCATGATCACCTCGCGCTACTCGGAACGGCACAAGAGGCTGGCGCTCGACGCCGGCGTCGACGTGTTCCTGACGAAGCCGTATACCGAGGACACGCTGGCCGCCCGGATCCACGCGTGCATGGCGGCAGCGTCGGCCGGCGCGCCGGCAGCTCACGCAGTCGCCCCGGCCGAGTCGAGCCCCGGCCCGATCGGGCCCGGTGCGGAGGCGAACGGCTTGTCCCCCGTTTCGAGGTTGAGCTAGCATCGATCCAAGCGCCGGGGAGAGACAGCCATGCAGGTCAACGAGGTTCTTCGGGTCAAGGGCAACACGCTGTTCACGGTCTCGCCCGGGACGATGCTCTCCGACTGCGTCGTGACGATGGCCGAGCACGACATCGGTTCGCTCGTCGTCATGGACCATGGCCGGCTGGCCGGCATGCTCACCTTCCGCGAAGTCCTGCGGGTGATGGCCCGGCGCCAGCTCGAGCACCGTGCCGGCCCGACGCCGCCGGTGGCCGAGATCGTCGTGCGCGACGTCATGAACCCGGAGCCCTACGTCGCCGCGCCGTCGATGGAAGTCAACGAGCTGCGCCGGCTGATGCTCGAGCATCACCAGCGCTACATGCCGGTGATGGACGGCGAAACGCTGCTCGGCGTCATCTCGTTCCACGACGTCGCCAAGGCCGTGCTCGAGGAGCAGGGGTTCGAGAACAGGATGCTGAAGGCGTATATCCGCGACTGGCCCGCCGAGGCCTGAACGGCATGTACTGTGCGCCGTTCCGGCGAGTGTGGCCGAACGGCCACTCGTAGGCGACGAACGGCATCCGGGCCAGGGTGGATTCGATAGAATCCATTCATGCGCATCCTGATCAGCAATGATGACGGCTATTTCTCGCCGGGCATCGAAGCGCTCGCCGCAGTGGCGCGCGAATTCGGCGAGGTCACGGTCGTCGCTCCCGAGCGGGATCGCAGCGGCGCCTCCAATTCGCTGACCCTCGACCGGCCGCTGTCGGTGCGGTCGGCCGCCAACGGCTTCCTGTACGTCAACGGCACGCCGACCGACTGCGTGCACCTGGCCGTCACCGGACTGCTCGAGCATCGCCCCGATCTCGTGCTGTCGGGCATCAACGACGGCGCCAACATGGGCGACGACACGATCTACTCGGGCACGGTGGCCGCGGCCACCGAGGGTTACCTGCTCGGGCTGCCGTCGATCGCGTTCTCGCTCGAGCGGCGCGGCTACAAGCATCTCGACGTGGCCGTCGACTTCGCGCGGCAGGTGATCGAGCGCTGGGTGCGCCGGCCGCTCGAGGGGCCGGTGCTGCTGAACGTGAACATCCCGTCGCGCGACGCCGAGACGGTGCGCGGCCTGCAGGTCACGCGGCTGGGCCGCCGTCACCATGCCGAGCAGGTCGTGCGCGACCGCAATCCGCGCGGCGACGTGATTTGGTGGATCGGGCCCGCGGCCGGCGCGCGCGAGGCCGGCCCCGGCACCGATTTCCATGCGGTCGAACAGGGTTGGGTTTCGATCACGCCGCTCGATATCGACCTGACCTGCAACCGCCAGATCCCCAACGTCGAAGGCTGGGTCGCCGCGAAATGACCCGTCGGCCGAGCTGGATGGCGAGCCTGCCCATGCAGCCCGTGTCGGGCGCAGCGGCCGGCGGCCGACCGAAGGGCCTGCGCCCCGGCGCGCGGTCCGGCGCCGTCGATCGACGCGGGCCGGCGCGAACCGCCGACATCGCCCCGCTTCCGCCCAGCGGGCTCGGACTGGCCTCCGAGCGCGCCCGCGCCCGGATGGTCGAAACGCTCGTCCAGGGCGGCCTGCGCGATTCGCAGGTGCTCGATGCGATGCTGCAGGTCCCGCGCCACCAGTTCGTCGAGGCGGCACTCGCGAGCCGCGCCTACGAAGACGTTGCGCTGCCGATCGGGCACGGCCAGACGATCTCCAAGCCGAGCACCGTGGCGCGGATGATCGAGCTGGCCATGGCGCACCTGCCGGCGGCCCAGCGCGCCGGCTCGCAGGCGCTCGAGGTCGGTACCGGCTGCGGCTACCAGGCCGCCGTCATGGCGCGCGTGTTCGGTCAGGTGATCTCGATCGAGCGGGTGCGCGGACTGCACGAGCAGGCGCGCGGCAACCTTCGTTCGCTGCGGCTCACGAACCTGCGCCTGGCTTTCGGCGACGGCCATCGCGGCGTGCCCCAGGGCGCTCCGTACGACGCGATCCTGGTCGCCGCCGCCGGCGACACGGTTCCCGACGCGCTGCTCGAGCAGATGCGCGTCGGCGGGCGGCTGGTCGCGCCGATCGCCGACGGCGCGCGGCAGTCGCTGCATCTGGTCGAGCGCGTCGCGGCCGACGAATGGCAGTCGACGATCCTCGATGCGGTACGATTCGTCCCGATGCGCACCGGCACGATCTAGGTTGCGTCAGGTGTGCGCAACGATCCCGACCATCTCGCTGGCCGGGGTCGCGGGTCGGCCGCGCCGGCTCGAAGGAACGCTCCTTCTCTGTCAATCGAGTGCGCCACGCTTGGCGCGACGAACATACTGATGACGAATACGCATCGAGGTGCCGGCGTGGCCGCCCCTGTCCATGCCGCTGCATTCCCGAAGTCGGGCCGCCGCCCCGCGTTGGCCTTCGCCCTGGCTGCCGCTGCGGTCGTCGCCGCCTGCACCAGTCCGCATCCGGCGCCGATCGTGCATCGTACGCCTCCCGGTCCGCCGGTGGCCGTAGCCCGGCCGGCCCCGCCGCCGCCGTCGAGCCCGGACGCCGGACCGATCGTCGAATCGGTCGGCTCGGGCCGCGTCGAGGCGCGGCCGCTGCCCGGCACGCCGCAAGCGATCCCGCTGCCGGGGACTGCCGGATCGACCGAGATCCGTGGCGAACCCAGCGCGCTGAAGCGCCCGTATTCGGAGCGCAATCTCGCGATGGCGAAGTCGTCGGCGCTGCCGCCGCCCGCAGGCGCCGCGGCTGCGCCGGCGCCGACCGCCGCCGAGTCTCCGGCATCGAGCAAGGTCTCGTCGTCGGGCTTCGCCTGGCCGTCGACCGGGCCGGTCCTCGAAGGCTTCTCGGGCAGCAACACCGGCGTATCGATTGGCGGCAACGCCGGCGACCCGGTGCTGGCCGCCTCCGACGGACGCGTGATCTTCGCCGGCAAGGGGCCGCGCGGCTACGGCAACCTGATCATCATCAAGCACGACGCCGACGTCCTGTCGGTCTACGGCCACAACGAGAAGCTGCTGGTCAAGGAAGGCGCGCAGGTCAAGCGCGGACAGCGGATCGCCCAGATGGGCAATTCCGACGCCGACCGCACGAAGCTGCACTTCGAGATCCGCAAGGACAGCAAGCCGGTCGATCCGCGGCAATTCCTGCCCGCCCGATAGGCGCGTCCGTCGATGCTGCCCACGCTCGTTTTCGACATCGAGACGGTCCCCGATGCGCAGGGGCTGCGTGCCGCCTGGGGGATCGACGCCGGCCTGTCCGACGCGCAGGTCGTCGAGATCGCACTCGAGCGACGACGCGAGAAGACCGGCGGCAGCGACTTCCTGCCGCTCCACCTGCACCGGGTCGTCGCGATCGCCTGCCTGCTGCGCGACGACAAGGGCCTGCACGTCAAGTGCCTCGGTACGCCCGAAGACGGCGAGGGCAGGCTGGTCCAGCAGTTCTTCTCGCTGATCGAACGCTTCACGCCGCAACTGGTGAGCTGGAACGGCGGCGGTTTCGACCTGCAGGTCCTGCACTACCGTGGCCTCGTGCACGGCGTGCAGGCGCCGCGCTACTGGGAGAGCGGCGACGAGGATCGCGACTTCAAGTGGAACAACTACCTGAGCCGCTATCACACGCGCCATCTCGACCTGATGGACCTGCTGGCGCTGTACACGCCGCGCGCGAACGCGCCGCTCGACGAGCTGGCGAAGCTGTGCGGCTTTCCCGGCAAGCTCGGGATGGACGGCTCGCAGGTCTGGCCGGCGTTCCGTGAAGGCAGGCTCGCCGAGATTCGCGACTACTGCGAGACCGACGTCGCCAACACCTGGCTGATGTACTGCCGCTTCCAGCGCATGCGCGGCCTGCTGACGCCGGAGCGCTACGAGGCCGAAGTGGCGGCGCTGCGCGAGGTGCTCGGCGGGCTCGCGCAGAACGGCGCGACGCACTGGCGCGAGTTCCTCGACGCGTGGCCGTCGGCGTGAGCATGCAGTCTCCGGTGCGCGGTGCGATCGGCGAGCCGCTCGTGCTCGACGTCGATTCGCTCGATCTCGAGGCCAACGGTGTCGCCCATCACGAAGGCAAGGTCGTGTTCGTTCGCGGGGCCTTGCCCGGCGAGCGGGTGCGCGCGTCGGTGGTCCGCCGCAAGCCGCGTTTCGACGTCGCGCAGGCGACCGAGATCCTGCGCGAGTCGGCATCGCGCGTCGTGCCGCGCTGCCCGCACTTCGGCGTCTGCGGCGGCTGTTCGATGCAGCATCTGGATGCCACGGCGCAGCTCGCGATCAAGCAGCGCGCGCTCGAGGACCAGCTCCGGCACATCGGAAAGGTCCGGCCCGGGCAGGTGCTGCGCGCGATCGCCGGGCCGGCGTGGGCTTATCGCTATCGGGCGCGGCTGTCGGTGCGCAACGTGCCGAAGAAGGGCGGCGTGCTCGTCGGTTTCCACGAGCGTGGCTCGAGCTACGTGGCCGATATGCGCGAATGCCACGTCTTGCCGCCGCAGGTCTCGCAGCTGTTGCTGCCGCTGCGCGAGCTGGTCGGTTCGCTGAGCCTGCGCGAGCGGCTGCCGCAGATCGAGGTCGCGATCGCCGAGCGCGACGAGACGTCGATCGGCGATCCCGGCAGCGGGGCCGCGGGTGCGCGCGACGACCGGCTGCTGATCGCGCTGGTGCTGCGCGTGCTCGAGCCGCCGACGATCGAAGACCGCGGCGCGCTGCTGGCCTTCGCTGCGCGGCATCGGGTCGAGCTGTGGCTGCAACCGAAGGGGCCCGATTCGATCGAGCTGCTGTGCCTGGGCGACGGCAGCCTTGCGACCGGAAACGACGATTCGCAGCTCGCGTACCGGCTGGCGGAGTTCGACGTGACGATGCCGTTTCGCCCGACCGACTTCACGCAGGTCAACCATCGGATCAACGAAGTGCTGGTGTCGCGCGCGCTGCGACTGCTCGCGCCTCGCGAAGACGAGCGCGTCGCCGACCTGTTCTGCGGGCTGGGCAACTTCACGCTGCCGCTGTCGCGGTTGGCGCGCGAGGTCGTCGGCATCGAGGGCAGCCCGGTGCTGACGCAGCGTGCGCAGCAGAATGCGGCGCTCAACGGGCTGGCCGAACGCTGCAGTTTCCGCACCGCCAACCTGTTCGAGCTGCGTGCCGAAGACTGGGCAGCGCTCGGGCGCTTCGACCGGCTGCTGATCGATCCGCCGCGCGAGGGCGCGCTCGAAGTCGCCAAGGTGCTCGCCGCCGATCCGGCCAAGCCGCGACGCATCGTCTACGTCTCGTGCAACCCGGCGACGCTCGCGCGCGACGCGGCGATCCTCGTGCACCAGGGTGGGTTCGTGCTGCGGGCGGCCGGGGCCGTGAACATGTTTCCGCAGACCTCGCACGTCGAATCGATCGCGGTGTTCGAGCCGGCCGGCTGAACGCTCGGGGCGCGCGGCGCGGCGGCG
>JAAZBL010000318.1 GCA_012513825.1 Limnobacter sp.
AGCTCGGCCTGCGCCAGCCGGCCAATGCCACCGCGCGCACCGAGGAGCAGGCGCTGCGCCTGGCGCGTGAAGTCGGCTATCCGCTGGTGGTGCGTCCCTCCTATGTGCTGGGCGGCCGCGCCATGGAAGTGGTCTATGCCGAGGAAGACCTCAAGACCTACATGACCGATGCGGTGCGCGTGTCCAACGACTCGCCGGTGTTGCTCGACCGCTTCCTCGACCAGGCCATCGAAGTGGACGTCGACGCCGTCTGCGACGGCACCGATGTGCTGATCGGCGGCATCATGGAACACGTGGAGCAGGCCGGAGTGCACTCCGGTGACTCCAGCTGCTGCCTGCCGCCCTACAGCCTCAGCCCGCAGATGCAGCAGGAGCTGCGCGAGCAGACCAGCAAGATGGCGCTGGCGCTGAAGGTCATCGGCCTGATGAACGTGCAGTTCGCGATCCAGAACGGCGTGGTGTACGTGCTCGAGGTCAACCCGCGCGCTTCGCGTACCGTGCCCTACGTATCGAAGGCGACCGGACTGCAGCTCGCCAAGATCGCCGCGCGTTGCATGGCCGGGCGCAGCCTGGCCGACCAGGGCGTTCGCGAAGAGGTCATCCCCAGGTACTTCTCGGTCAAGGAGGCGGTGTTCCCCTTCGTCAAGTTCCCCGGTGTCGACACGATTCTCGGCCCGGAGATGAAGTCGACCGGCGAGGTCATGGGCGTGGGACCGAGCTTCGGCGAGGCCTTCGTCAAGTCGCAGCTCGGCGCCGGCGTGCGCCTGCCGACGACCGGCACGGTCTTCGTGTCGGTCAAGGACGCCGACAAGCCGAAGGCCGTCGCGCTGGCGAAGGCGCTGGCCGAGCTCGGCTTCGCGCTGGTCGCCACGAAAGGCACCGCAGCGGCGATCTCGGCCGCCGGGCTGACGGTCGCCACGGTGAACAAGGTCCAGGAGGGCCGGCCGCATGTCGTCGACGTGCTCAAGAACGGCGAGATCGCAATGGTCATCAACACCGTCGAGGAGAAGCGCGGCGCGATCCACGACTCGCGCTCGATCCGGACGACGGCGCTGGCCCAGCGCGTGACCTACTTCACCACGATCGCCGGCGCGCGCGCCGCGATCGAGGGCATGCGCCACCTGCAGCAGCTCGACGTCTATTCGCTGCAGGAACTGCACGCGACGCTGTAGCGCCGTCTGCGCTGTAGTGCAGCCGGCGCGTTGAGGTTACAATCGCGCCAACGGACCGCTGGCCGGCGCAGGCCACGCGGTCCGCATCTTTTTGAGGACGACGAGATGGCGACGATCCCGCTGACCCGCCGCGGGGCGGAACTGCTCAGGGAAGAGCTTCAGAGGCTGAAGTCGGTCGAGCGGCCGGCCGTGATCAACGCGATCGCCGAGGCGCGAGCGCAGGGCGACCTGTCGGAGAACGCCGAGTACGACGCGGCGCGCGAGCGACAGGCCTTCGTCGAAGGCCGGATCGCGGAAATCGAGTCGAAGCTCGCCAATGCCCAGGTCATCGATCCGACGACGCTCGAGGCCGACGGGCGCGTGGTCTTCGGGGCGACCGTCGAGCTCGAGGAGCTCGAGTCGGGCGAAACCGTCACCTACCAGATCGTCGGCGACGACGAGGCCGACATCAAGAGCGGCCGGATCTCGGTGTCCAGCCCGATCGCGCGGGCGCTGATCGGACGCAACGTCGACGACGTCGCCGAGGTCAAGGCCCCCGGCGGCCTGCGCGAGTACCAGATCCTGGACGTGCGCTACGAGTGAGCGCCGGCCCGGCGGAGGCCTGTCCGGCGCCGAGCGCCTTCTTGGTGCGCCGCCCGGGCTTGCGCCGCGCGGTGCCGGCGTCGCCGCCGGTGCCGGTTTCGCGCTTCTCGCGCCAGACGACCAGCAGCTTGCCGATCGACTGCACCGGTGCGCAACCGAGCCGCTCGCAGAGCTCGCCCATCATTTCGGCCCGGCGCTCCCGATCGTCGCCATGAACGCGGATCTTGACCAGGCCGTGCGCGGCGAGCGCGCGTTCGGTCTCGGCCAGCACGGCCTCGCTCAGTCCGCTGTCGCCGACGGTGACGACGGGGTCGAGATGGTGCGCGAGCGCGCGCAGCTCCTTGCGCTGGGCGGCGGACAGTTCGGGCGCCGGCGCGGCGGTTCGTGATGGCATGATCGGGGCGGTGATGGAATCGTTCGAGGGTGCGGCCGGAGTGCGCGATCGATGATGGAGTGCGCAGGTTCGTGAAGAAAGGCAAGGTCGATCGCGCCTGGCTCGCGCAGCATATCAACGATCCGTACGTGAAGCTCGCGCAGAAGCATCAGTATCGCTCTCGCGCAGCCTTCAAGCTGATCGAGATCGACGAGCAGGATCGCCTGATCCGGCGCGGCGCCCGGGTCGTCGACCTCGGCTCGGCGCCCGGCGCCTGGAGCCAGGTGTTGCGCGAGCGCCTGGCGCGGCCGGCCGGCGAGGGCGGCGGGATCGACGGACGGATCGTGGCGCTCGACCTGCTGCCGATGGCGCCGATCGACAGCGTCGAGTTCATCCAGGGCGATTTTCGCAACGAGGACACGCTGGCCAGGCTCGAGCAGGCACTCGGCGGACAGAAGCTGGACCTTGTCGTTTCGGACATGGCCCCCAACCTTAGCGGGGTCGCGGTCGCCGATGCCGCGCGCATGGCCGATCTCGCCGAGCTGGCGATCGAGTTCGCGCAGCAGCACCTGAAGCGGGAGGGCGCCTTGCTGGTCAAGTGCTTCCATGGCAGCGGATACAGCCAGATCGTCGAACGGTTCCGCAAGGCCTTCGTCACGGTCGCAGCGCGCAAGCCGAAGGCTTCGCGCGGCAAATCGGCCGAGACCTATCTGCTGGGCCGTTCGCCGAAGAATTCCGGACGGCATCTGCAAGGTGACGGGCGGACCGCAGACTGATCGAGGCCTTCGCCCGCCATAGTCTACTTAGGGCGTAGAATCAAGACCTTAGCGCCCCGAGTGGGTCGAAAACGGGCCAAGGGCCCAGGGCAACTGCCCGAAGGAGTCAGTTAGTGAACAATGCGTTCTCCAAGGCCGCGGTCTGGTTGGTCATCGCGCTGGTCCTGTTCACCGTGTTCAAGCAGTTCGACACGCGGCAGGCACGCGGCGGCGACATGCCGTATTCCCAGTTCATGGCGGAGGCACAGGAAGGCCGGATCGACAGCGTCGTCGTCGACGGCCGCACGCTGCGCGCACGCAGCAAGGACGGCAGGGCGATCACCGTCAACGC
>JAAZBL010000319.1 GCA_012513825.1 Limnobacter sp.
ACAAGACCGAATCGGCGGTGCGGATCACGCACAACCCGACCGGCATCGTCGTCCAGTGCCAGAACGACCGCTCGCAGCATCGCAACCGCGACGAAGCGATGAACATGCTGCGCGCGCGGCTCTACGAATTCGAGATGCGCCAGCGCCGCGCCGAGCAGGACAAGGTCGAGGCGGCGAAGGCCGACATCGGCTGGGGTCACCAGATCCGCTCGTACGTGCTCGACAACTCGCGCATCAAGGACCTGCGCACCAACGTGGAAATCAGCAACACGCGCTCGGTGCTCGATGGCGACCTCGACGAATTCATCTCCGCCAGCCTCAAGCAGGGAGTCTGACGCCTTGACCGCTTCCCGATCCGAAGATCCCGTCGTGCCGGCGGCATCGAAGGCGCCGGCCGGCGCCGCCGCGCCGGGCGCCGACGCCCATGACACCGCTGCGCCGGGCGCCGACCCCTCGCACGTCGAAGCGCTCGCCGCGGAAAACTCGCTGATCGCCGAACGTCGCGCCAAGCTGGCGCGGCTGCGCGAGCGCGGCGTCGCGTTTCCGAACGATTTCCGCCCGGCGCACCAGGCCGCCGCGCTGCACCAGCACCATGGCTTCAAGTCGCGCGAGCAGCTCGCCGAGGAAAACGTCGCCGTCACGCTGGCGGGCCGGATGATGCTCAAGCGCGTGCAGGGCAAGGCCAGCTTCGCGACGATCCAGGACGGCTCGGCCGCCGGCGCCCAAGGCAACGCACCGGGCCGCATCCAGCTCTGGCTGAACCGCGAAGGCGTCGGCGAGCAGGTCTACGAGGAGTTCAAGCACTGGGACCTCGGCGACATCGTCGGCGTCGAAGGCGTGCTGTTCAAGACGATGCGCGGCGAGCTGTCGGTGCAGTGCACGTCGATCCGGCTGCTGGCCAAGTCGCTGCGTCCGCTGCCCGACAAGTTCCATGGCATCGCCGACCAGGAGCTGCGCTACCGGCAGCGCTACGTCGACCTGATCGTCACGCCCGAGGCGCGCGACACCTTCGTTGCGCGCAGCCGGATGATCGCCGCGATGCGCGAGTTCATGAACACGCACGGCTTCCTCGAAGTCGAGACGCCGATGCTGCATCCGATCCCGGGCGGTGCGGCGGCGAGACCTTTCGTCACCTATCACAACGCGCTCGACCAGCGGATGTACCTGCGCATCGCGCCCGAGCTTTACCTGAAGCGGCTGCTGGTCGGTGGCTTCGAGCGTGTCTACGAGATCAACCGGAACTTCCGCAACGAGGGGATCAGCACGCGCCACAACCCCGAGTTCACGATGATGGAGTTCTACGCCGCGTACACCGACTACCGGTGGATCATGGACTTCACCGAGCAGGTGATCCGCTCGGCGGCGATGAGCGCGATCGGCTCGACGACGATCAGCTACCAGGGCCGATCGATCGATCTCGGGCGGCCCTTCGAGCGCCTGACGATCACCGGCGCGATCGCGAAGTACGCGCCGCGCTATTCGCCGGCGCAGCTGCATGACGAGGACTGGCTGCGCGGCGAGCTCGCGCGCCTGCAGATCGCCGTCGACGCGCCGCCGCTGTCGCACGGCGGGCTCGGCGCGCTGCAACTCGCGCTGTTCGAAGAAGTCGCCGAAGACAAGCTGCAGGACCCGACCTTCATCGTCGACTATCCTGCCGAGGTCTCTCCGCTGGCGCGCAGCTCCGACGCGCGTCCGGACGTCACCGAACGTTTCGAGCTGTTCATCACCGGCCGCGAAATCGCCAACGGCTTCTCCGAGCTCAACGATCCCGACGACCAGGCCGAACGCTTCCTGCGCCAGGTCGCGGCCAAGGACGCCGGCGACGAGGAAGCGATGTACTACGACGCCGACTACATTCGCGCGCTCGAGTACGGGATGCCGCCGGCCGGGGGCTGCGGCATCGGCATCGACCGCCTCGTGATGCTGCTGACCGACACGCCGACGATCCGCGACGTCGTGCTGTTCCCGGCGCTGAAGCGGGAAGACTGAGCACCGGACCGGCGCGAAAGCCGCGAACCGCGAGCGCCCCGTCTTGACACCCGTCGGCCCGGCGATCGCTGCGCTCGGCGTCACGCAGATCGTCGGCTGGGGCACCACGCACTACATGCCGGCCGTACTGGCCGCGCCGACCGCGGCCGGCCTCGGGCTGGCCACGACCACCGTGCTCGGCGCGCTGTCTTGGGGGCTGCTGGTCGCCGGCCTCGCCGCCCGAACCGCAGGGCGGCTGATCGACCGGCACGGCGCGCGCAAGGTGATGAGCGCAGCCTCGGCGGTCGCTGCGCTCGGCCTGCTCGTGCTGGCCGGCGCGCAGGGGCTGGCCGGCCTGCTCGTCGGCTGGACGCTGATCGGGCTGGTATTGCGCACGATCCTGTACGACGGTGCGTTCGCCGCGCTGGCCGTGATCGCGGGCGCCGGTGCAAGGCGCGCGATCTCGATGCTGACGCTGCTCGGTGGGCTCGCGTCGACAATCTTCTGGCCGATCGGACACTGGCTGTCGGCCGGGATCGGCTGGCGCGAGACGCTGCTCTGCTATGCGGCGCTGAACCTTCTCGTCTGCGTGCCGCTGCACTGGCGGTTCACGGCGGGCCCCGCCGCGGCGGTCGACGAACGCGGCAGCGACGCCAGCCGCGGCGCCGGCGACAGGCCCCCCGCCAGCAACGGCGGCGGCGACCCGAACCCGGGCTTCGGGCTCGACGAACGCCAGCGCCGCGCGGCCCTGTGGACGCTGGCGATCGCGTTCACGCTCCAGGCCTTCGTCGCGTCGACGATGGCCGCGCACCTCGTGATGCTGCTCGATGGCCTCGGGCTCGGTGCCGGCGTGGTCGTCTCGGCGGCCGCCTTGATGGGGATCGCCCAGGTCGTCGCGCGGCTGCTCGAGATGCTGAGCCAGCGCTGGTTCGATGCGGTCGCCGTCGCCCCGCCGTCGGTCGCGCTGCTGCCGGCCGCTTTCGTCGTCGCGCTGGCCTGGCCCGGTTCGCCGGTCGCCGCCGCGCTGTTCGTCATCCTCTACGGCTGCGCCAACGGCCTGTTCACGATCGTGCGCGGCGCGCTGCCGCTGGCCGTGTTCGGCAGCCGCGGCTACGGCGAACTGCTCGGCACGGTGGCCGGACCGGCATTGGCCGTGGCCGCCCTCGCGCCGGTCACGTTCTCGGCGCTGGTCGACGCCACCGGCACACGCACGGGACTGTGGGTGCTCGCCGCGCTGTCGCTCGGATCGTTCGCGGCGATCTCGGTGCTGGCCGTCCGCGTCAGGCGCTGGACGCGGTCAACAGACCGCGGTGCTCGATGAACGACACGATGTCGTCGAGCCCCTGCCCCTCACGCAGGTTCGTGAACAGGAACGGCCGCTCGCCGCGCATCCGCTGCGCATCGCGCGCCATGACCTCGAGCGATGCGCCGACGTAGGGCGCCAGATCGATCTTGTTGATGACGAGCAGGTCCGAACGGGTGATGCCGGGGCCGCCCTTGCGCGGAATCTTGTCGCCGGCCGAGACGTCGATCACGTAGATGGTCAGGTCGGACAGTTCCGGCGAGAAGGTGGCGGCCAGGTTGTCGCCGCCCGATTCGACGAACACGATCTGCAAGGCCGGGATCGCCTGCACGAGGCGGTCGATCGCCTCGAGGTTGATCGACGCGTCTTCGCGGATCGCCGTGTGCGGGCAGCCGCCGGTCTCGACACCGAGAATCCGGTCGCCCGGAAGCGCACCGTGGCGAACGAGGAACTCGGCGTCCTCGCGCGTGTAGATGTCGTTGGTGACCGCCGCGATCTCGTAGCGATCGCGCAGGCGCTCGCACAAGGCGAGCGTCAGTGCCGTCTTGCCCGATCCGACCGGGCCGCCGATGCCGACCCGCAGCGGGCCGTGTCCGTTCGTTGTTCGCACGATGTCTTTCTCAGGAGCGAAACAGCCGCGAATACTGGGTCTCGTGCTTCATCGAGGCCAGCGCGAGCGCGGGCGACGCATTGGACCACTCCGCCGGATCGAGCCGACAGGCCCGAGCGGCCGCCGCTTCGAGTCGAGGTCCGAGTGCCAGCAACAGGCGCTGGGCAGCGATCTGCCCGATCGGCAGCGCCTTCATCAGCACCATCGCCTGGTTTTCGGCGAAGCTCCAGAGCAGCCCGAGCGCCGCCTCGCGTTCTTCGAGCCCCAGGCGCAGGCTCGCCAGCGCCCAGGCGACCGGCAGCCCGAGCGGCTGCAGGCGCGCGCACAGCGCCTCGTCGGCCGGCCTGGCCGGACAGACCGCGAGGACCCAGCGGCCCAGCGAGTAGCCCATCTGGATCGATTCCTGGCGCAGTTCGCTGGTCTCGCGGCCTGCCAGCGAGTGCTCGTTCAGCCGCACCAGCTCGTCGAGGTGGGGCAGCTCGTTCGCGCGCCCGGCTTCGCCATCTTCGCAGTCCTGTGAGCGCAGCAGCCGCAGCGCCGCCACCATCAGCGGCGCCTCGAAGCCCGCCACCGACAGCGAGACCGCGTCTTCGATCCATTCGCGCGCGGTCGTCTCGTCGTGCACGCGCCCCGAGTCGATGCCCCATTCGAGTCCGCCCGAGTAGCTATAGCCTCCGATCGGAAGCGCGGGACTGGCCAGTTGCAGCAGGCGCGCGCTCATCCGCTCCCCGGCGACGCCGGCCTGCCCTGCAGATCGAAGGCGTGGATGCGTCCGCCGTGGCCATGGTCGTCGTGCTGGTGGTGGACGTGGCTGCGCCCGTAGGCGCCCGCCTCCGGCTGGAAACCCGCGCGCACCGTGCAGACCCGCCCGTGCAGGCCTTCGATCATCGCCTGCAGCACATGGTCGGGAAGCAGGCGCAGCCAGCCGTCGCCGATCTGCAGCGGGACGTGCCGGTTGCCGATGTGATAGGCGATTCGGGCCAGCGATTGCGGATCGTCCGCGCGAACCTCGATCAGCGTCTCGGCGGCGGCCTCGATCGCGACGACGCGTCCGTCGCCGAGCCGCAGCCGGTCGCCGTGCCGGATCAGCGAACCGACGGGCAGGTCGATGCCGATCTCCTCGCCCGACTGCAGCCTCGCGCGAAAGCGCGAACGCTCGCGCTGCTCGAACGGCAGCGCGATCACTTCGTCGAAGGCTGCGTTTTCCTGTTCGAACCGGTCGGCGATCGCAATCATCGTGCGTCGCCGCGATCAGAACAGGAAATAGCGCTGCGCCATCGGCAGCACGCGCGCCGGCTCGCAGGCGAGCAGCAGGCCGTCTGCACGCACCTCATAGGTTTCGGGATCGACTTCCATCGTCGGCGTGTACGCATTGAGCACCATGTCCTGCTTGCGAAGTTGGCGAATGCGCGACACGGCGACGAGCCTTCGCGCGAGGCCGCAGGCCTCGCCGATGCCCGCGTCGAGTGCCGCCTGCGAAACGAAACTCAGCGAGCCCTGCGCGAGCGCGCCGCCGAAGGCGCCGAACATCGGCCGCGAATGCACCGGTTGCGGCGTCGGGATCGACGCGTTCGGATCGCCCATCAGGCCGTACGCGATCGTCCCGCCCTTGACGACCAGCGACGGCTTGATCCCGAAGAAGCCGGGCCGCCACAGCACCAGGTCGGCCCACTTGCCGACCTCGACCGAGCCGACGACGTGCGCGATGCCGTGCGTGATCGCCGGGTTGATCGTGTACTTGGCGATGTAGCGCCTGGCGCGGAAGTTGTCGTTGCGGGCATCGTCTTCGGGCAGCCGACCGCGCTGGGTTTTCATCTTGTGGGCGGTCTGCCAGGTGCGCATGATCACCTCGCCGACGCGGCCCATCGCCTGGCTGTCCGACGACATCATCGAGATCGCACCGAGGTCGTGCAGGATGTCTTCGGCCGCGATCGTCTCCTTGCGGATCCGGCTCTCGGCGAAGGCCAGGTCTTCCGCGATCGACGGATCGAGGTGATGGCAGACGAGCAGCATGTCCAGGTGCTCGTCGAGCGTGTTGACCGTGTACGGACGCGTCGGGTTCGTCGACGACGGCAGCACGTTCGATTCTCCGACCACCTTGATGATGTCCGGCGCGTGGCCGCCGCCCGCGCCTTCGGTGTGGTAGGTGTGGATCACCCTGCCCTTCATCGCCGCGATCGTCGCCTCGACGAATCCGGACTCGTTCAGCGTGTCGGTATGGATGGCCACCTGCACGTCGAACTCGTCGGCCACGCTCAGGCAGTTGTCGATCGCCGCCGGCGTCGTCCCCCAGTCCTCGTGCAGCTTCAGGCCGATCGCCCCGGCGCGGATCTGCTCGGCGAGCGGCCCGGGCAGCGATCCGTTGCCCTTGCCCGTGAAGCCGATGTTCATCGGAAACGCTTCGACCGCCCCGAGCATCTGCGCGAGATGCCACGGCCCGGGCGTGACGGTCGTGGCCTTCGTGCCGGTGGCCGGACCGGTGCCTCCTCCGATCATCGTCGTGATGCCGCTGGCCAGCGCCTCCTCGATCTGCTGCGGGCAGATGAAGTGCACGTGCGAGTCGATGCCGCCCGCGGTCAGGATCAGTCCTTCGCCGGCGACGATTTCCGTCGCCACGCCGATCGGGATCGTCACGCCGGGCTGGACGTCCGGATTGCCGGCCTTGCCGATGCCCGAGATCCGGCCGTCCTTCAGCCCGACGTCGGCCTTGACGATACCGGTCACCGCATCGAGGATCAGCGCGTTCGTGATGACGGTGTCGGCCACGTCGGCAGCCGGCAACTGGCTCTGGCCCATGCCGTCGCGGATGACCTTGCCGCCGCCGAACTTGACCTCCTCGCCGTAGATCGTGCGATCCGCCTCGACCTCGATGAACAGGTCGGTATCGGCCAGGCGAAGCCGGTCGCCGACAGTGGGACCGTACATTTCGGCATAGGCGCGCCGCGACAGCTTCATCGGTCGAGCGGCCCCATGACCATCTGCCGGAAGCCCACGACGACGCGCTTGCCGGCGAATTCGACGAGTTCCACGGTGCGCGTCTGCCCGGGCTCGAAACGCACGGCCGTGCCTGCGGCGATGTCGAGCCGGAAGCCGCGTGCGCGCTCGCGGTCGAAGTCGAGCGCCGCGTTGGTCTCGGCGAAGTGATAGTGCGAACCGACCTGGACCGGGCGATCGCCGGTGTTGCGCACTGACAGCGTGCAGACGCGGCGCCCTTCGTTCAACGCGATCTCGCCGTCGTCGACGAGCAGCTCACCGGGAATCATCGGATCGTCTTTCCATTCATACGGCCAGCAGTCGTTTGACGCCGTCGGCGTTCATGTCGACGCCGCGCCCGGCGCGGACCACCGCGCCGCGCTGCAGTACGTAGTAGCGATCGGCGAGCGATTGCGCGAAATCATAGTACTGCTCGACGAGCAGGATCGCCATCGAGCGTTGTGCCGCGAGACCGCCGATCACGCGCTCGATGTCCTGGATCACGTTGGGCTGGATGCCTTCGGTCGGTTCGTCGAGGATCAGCAGCCGCGGCCGCGTCACCAGCGCCCGCGCGATCGCGAGCTGCTGTTGCTGGCCACCCGACAGGTCGCCGCCGCGGCGCGCAACGAACTTGCGCAGGATCGGAAACGTCTCGTAGACCCAGTCGGGTACCGAACGTTCCTTCTGGCGCGTCGCGGCCATCGCGATCTTCAGGTTCTCCTCGACCGACAGCCGCGGGAAGATCTCGCGTCCCTGAGGGACGATCGCAATGCCGCGGCGCGCGCGCTGGTGCGGCTTCATCGCGGTGATGTCCTCGCCGTCGAAGACGATCCGGCCCGAGCGCGCGGGCAGCAGGCCCATCAGGCAGCGCAGCAGCGAGGTCTTGCCCATGCCGTTGCGGCCGAGCACGGCGGTGACCGCGCCGGCCGGCGCTTCGATGCAGACGTCCCGTAGCGTGTGGCTGCTGCCGTAGTACTGGTTCAGGTTCTCGATCTTCAGCATTGCTTTTCTCCGTGCGGGCAAAGGCGTGGGGGCGGGTTCGTTTGCGCGTACCGGCGCTTGCCCCTGCTTCGCAGGGGTTCCCTGCGATGCTCGCGCCCCTGGCCCGCGGCGCAACTCGCTGCGCGCCGTTCCGGCGCTCCGCTCAGACAGGGCGCCGCGAGAATGATGTTGGAGGCGCGCTTCGCGCGCTGGCCAGGGGCGCTGCGCTTCTCGGCTGCGCACAGGCACGCGCAAACGAACCCGCCCCCACGCCTTTGCCGAGACGGTGGCTGACTGCGGCGAGGTGACTGCGAAGAGACTGCTGCGTTGACGGCGGCCGAAGACGGGCGCGGCCGATCGTGAAGGGCTCGGGATGCACGCAGAGCCCGTTGCGCGCGAGCACCGCGCGAATCACGAGCAAGCGAGAAGTGAGCAACGAAGGTGCGGGGGTTCTCTGCAAAGGGCACCCAAGCTGCCCGGAGCGGCAGGCGGGGCTCGCGGACGGCGCTGTCTGCGGCGCCGAGCAGCGCAGCCTTGGGCTGGAGCGCGCGCAGCGCGCGACCCCCCTCATTCTCGCGGCGCCCTGTTTGAGCGAAGCGCCGGAACGGCGCGCAGCGAGTTGCGCCGCGCCAGCCCAAGGCGAGCAGCGCAGGGCAGTCGGCTCGCCAGAGCCGGCCGCCGCGGTTAGCGCCGTCCGCGAGCCCCGCCTGTCGCTCCCCGCTCAGCCTTCGCCAGGCAGGAAACCCCGGCACCCCGGTGCGAGCGTCAGCGGCCAAGGTAGACCTCGATGACCCGCGGATCGCCACGCACGGCATCCATCGACCCCTCGGCCAGCACGCTACCCTCGTGCAGCACGGTGACAGTCCGCGCGATCTTCGCAACGAACTCCATGTCGTGCTCGACGACGACGACCGTATGTTCGCCGGCCAGTTGCAGACACAGCTCGGCCGTCTTCTCGGTCTCCGCATCGGTCATTCCGGCGACCGGCTCGTCGAGCAGGATCAGGCGCGGCCGCTGCGCCAGCAACATCCCGATCTCGAGCCACTGCTTTTGTCCGTGCGACAGCGTGCCGGCGATGCGATCGACCTCCGCTCGCAGATTGATCGTCTCGAGGATCGACTCGATGCGCCCGATCTGCGCGGAGTCGAGCTTCGCGCGCAGGCTTGCCCAGCCGCGCTTGTCGTTCTCGAGCGCGAGCTCCATGTTGTCGAATACGCTCATCGTCTCGAACACGGTCGGGCGCTGGAACTTTCGACCGATGCCTGCCGCGACGATCTGCGCTTCGGCAAGACGCGTCAGGTCGATCGTCTGCCCGTAGAAGATCCGCCCCGAGTCCGGCCGGATCCTGCCGGTGACGGCGTCCATCATCGTCGTCTTGCCGGCGCCGTTCGGGCCGATGATGCAGCGCAGTTCGCCATCGTCGAGCGTCAGCGACAGCGCGTTCAGCGCACGAAAGCCGTCGAAGCTCACCGTGACGTCTTCGAGATAGAGGATCGCGCCGTGCGAGGTATCGACGCCCGACGAAACGAGGTGACCATAGGCCGGCGCGGCGCCGGCGCCGTGCCGGTCGTCGACCGGCGCCGCGTCGCGGCGGCCGTCGGCGCGCCTGGGCGCAGCATCGTGCAGCGCCGGTCGGCCGGTACCCGCCGGCCTGCCCGCGATCGGCTCGGCGAGCGCCTCGGTGTTCATGACCGGCGCATTCACGATGCGCTCCTCGCCCGCCGCAGCAGGCCGACCACGCCGGCCGGCATGAACAGCGTGACCATCACGAACAGCGAACCGAGAAAGAACAACCAGTAGTCGGGGAACGAAACGGTGAACCAGCTCTTCGCGCCGTTCACGAGAAACGCGCCGACGACCGGGCCGACCAGCGTGCCGCGGCCGCCGACGGCGGTCCAGATCGCGATCTCGATCGAGTTCGCCGGCGACATCTCGCTCGGATTGATGATGCCGACCTGCGGCACGTACAGCGCGCCGGCCACCCCGCTGATCACCGCAGCCAGCGTCCAGACCCCGAGCTTGTAGCCGAGCGTGTCGTAGCCGCAGAAGCGCGCCCGCGGCTCGGCGTCGCGGATCGCCTGCAGCACGCGCCCGTACTTGCTCACGACCAGCCATCGCGCCAGCAGCAAGGTGAGGCACAGCAGCGTCGCCGTCACGGCGAGCAGCCCGGCGCGGGTGGCCGGATCGGTCAGCCTGAAACCGAGCAGCGTCTTGAAGTCGGTGAAGCCGTTGTTGCCGCCGAAGCCGGTTTCGTTGCGGAAGAACAGCAGCATGAACGCGAAGGTCATCGCCTGCGTGATGATCGAGAAGTAGACGCCCTTGATTCGCGAGCGGAACGCGAAGTAGCCGAACACGAAGGCGAGCAGCCCCGGCACCGCAACCACCAGCAGCAGGCTCCACAGGAAGCTGTCGGAGTTCCACCAGTGCCAGGGAAGGCTCTTCCAGTCGAGAAAGACCATGAAGTCGGGCAGCTCGCTCTGGTACTGGCCTTCGCGCCCGATTCCGCGCATCAGGTGCATGCCGAATGCATAGCCGCCGAGCGCGAAGAACAGCGACTGCCCGAGGCTCAGGATGCCGGTGTAGCCCCAGATGAGGTCCATCGCGATCGCGACCATCGCGTAGCACATGAACTTGCCGAGCAGGGTCAGCGCATAGGTCGATGGACGCAACGGCGAACCTTCGGGCAACAGCGCGTGCAGCAGCGGCACGGCGATGCCGACGGCGGCGAAGACGAGCAGCAGCAAGCCCCATTGCAGCGGGCCGAGCAGGGTTCGGCGCGGCGCGCTCAGCATGGAGATTCCCCTTTGCGGTTCGGCATCAGCGTTTCCGGTTTCGTACATGCGGTCTCAGCTCTCGACCATCCGACCCTTCAGCGCGAACAGCCCGCTCGGACGCTTCTGGATGAACGCGACGACCAGTGCGAGGATCAGGATCTTCGCGATCACGGCGCCGAACCAGGGCTCGAACAGCTTGTTGATGACGCCCAGCCCGAAGCCGGCAACGACCGCGCCGAACAGCTGCCCGACGCCACCGAGGACGACGACGATGAACGAATCGATGATGTAGGACTGCCCGAGCTCGGGCCCGACGTTGCCGATCTGCGAGAGCGCAACGCCGGCCAGGCCGGCGATGCCCGAGCCGAGCCCGAAGGCCAGCATGTCGACGCGTCCGGTCGGCACGCCGACCGCCGAGGCCATCGAACGATTCTGCGTGACCCCGCGCACGAAAAGGCCCAGCCGGGTACGCTGCAGCAGCAGCACGACGGCCGCCAGCACCAGCAGCGAGAACACGATGATCGCGATCCGGTTGTACGGCAGCACCACGCCGGCCAGCGAAACGCCACCGGACAACCACGGCGGGTTCTCGATGCCGACGTTCTGCGGACCGAAGATCTGGCGAACCGCCTGGATCAGGATCAGGCTGACGCCCCAGGTCGCGAGCAGCGTTTCGAGCGGACGTCCGTAGAGCCAGCGGATGACCGTGCGCTCGATCGCGATGCCGACGAGGCCGGCTGTCACGAAGGCCAGCGGCAGCGCGGCGATCGGATACCAGGCGAAGGCCTCGGGTGCCAGCGTACGGAACAGGTGCTGCGTCACGTAGGCCGCATAGGCGCCGATCATGATCATTTCGCCGTGCGCCATGTTGATGACGCCGAGCAGGCCGAAGGTCACCGCCAGGCCCATCGCGGCCAGCATCAGGATGCTGCCCAGCGACAGGCCGGCGAAGATCTG
>JAAZBL010000320.1 GCA_012513825.1 Limnobacter sp.
CCGCGCGATCAGCGGTGCGATCTGCGGACCGAGCAGGCCGCCGGTGTCGAGCTCCTCGAGCATCCGGTGCATCGTCAGCAGCGCGAGGATCTCGCGGTCGTTGAACCAGAGCCCCGGCAGTTCGTACTGCCGGTCGGTGCCCGAGAAGCAGTAGCCGCCGCGCGCGCGGTCCCAGACGATCGGGGCGTTGAGCCGATCGCGCAGGTAGGCAAGGTCGCGCTTGAGCGTGGCGCGCGAGACTTCGAGCTCGCGCATCAGTTCGCCGAAGGCGACCACGCCGCGCTGGTGGATGAGCTGGTCTATCCGGTAGTAGCGCTCGGTCTGGTTCACGCTGCAACAGAGGAGGCTGACGGCCAAGGCAAGGCCCGGAGTCTAAGCCATGAGGCGGGCAGCCGGCAGTCGCCGCCGGGCGGTCATCGAGACGAAAGTGGTATATACGGGGAAATTTTCGACAGAAGCCGGGGAAAATCTTGATGCAATCGACGGCGCAGCCGACCGAGGAAGAGATCTCTGCGACGATCGACCGATGGTTGGCTCGCGAGCGTGAAGTGAGGCTGCTGCTCGCGCAGCCCGGCAAGATCCCTGCCGACGCGATCGGCAGCGGCTCGGGCATCGAGTTCCTGCAGCGCCTCGAACGGGGCGAGCTGCCGTCGCCGCCGATCTGCCATGCGCTCGACTTCGTGCCGGTCGAGTTCGAACGCGGGCTCGCCGTCTTCCAGGGCACGCCGAAGTCCGACTACTACAACCCGATCGGCTGCGTGCACGGCGGTTATGTCGCGACCCTGCTCGATTCGGCGGTCGGCTGTGCCGTGCAGTCGACGCTCGCTCCCGGCTTCTGCTACACGACGATCGAGTTGAAGCTGAACTTCGTGCGGCCGGTCACCGACCGGACCGGACCGGTGCGCGCCGAAGGCCGGGTCATCCACGTGTCGCGCCAGATCGGCACCGCCGAGGGCCGGCTCGTCGATGCGGCCGGCAAGCTCTACGCGCACGCGACGACGACCTGCCTGATTTTCCCGGTTCCACCGGTCGCGGAGGAAAGCAGCAAATGAGCCGACAGATCATCTCGACCAGCGACGCGCCCGCGGCGATCGGGCCGTATTCGCAGGCCGTGCGCGCCGGCGACACGGTCTGGCTGTCCGGGCAGATCCCGCTCGATCCGGCGACCGGAGAGCTCGTCGGCGGCGGCTTCGAAGCGCAGGTCGAACGCGCGTTCGCGAACCTCGAGGCCGTCGTGCAGGCGGCCGGCGGACGCTTGTCGCAGGTGGTCAAGCTCACGTTGTTCCTGACCGACCTCGGCCAGTTCGGCACCGTCAACGCGATCATGCAGCGGCATTTCGAAGCGCCGTATCCGGCGCGCTCGACCGTCGGCGTCGCGAGCCTGCCGCGCGGCGCCCAGTTCGAGGTCGAGGCGGTGCTGGTGCTCGACTGAGCGTCGATCGACGGAGTCGGGCCGCCGCCACGCCGATGACGGGAAGCGCGCCGGGCGCGTCGCCTGCCGGCGGGTCCGCGCCGTTCGCCAAGCTGGGAATCCGGCGCGAGCAGGATCTGCTGCTGCACCTGCCGATACGCTACGAAGACGAAACGCGGATCACGCCGGTCGCGCGGCTGCGGCCCGGAGAAGTCGCCCAGGTCGAGGGGCGCGTCGTGCGAACCGAGGTCGTGCCGCGCCCGCGCCGGATGCTGGTCGTCGAACTGCGCGACGACGCCGGCGGACGGGTCGACCTGCGCTTCTTCAACTTCTGGGGCTCGCAGCTCAAGCAGTTCGCGTCGGGCCGCCGCGTCCGTGCGCACGGCGAAGTCCGCGGCGGCCTGTTCGGCCTCGAGCTGGTGCACCCGCGCTGGCGCCTCGTCGACGACGACGAACCGCTGCCCGACCGGCTGACGCCGGTCTACTCGACGGTGTCCGGGATCGGCCAGGCGAAGATCCGCGCGGCCGTGCTGGCGGCGCTGCGCCGCTTCGACTGGCCCGAGACGGTGCCGGCGGCCGTCGTGCGCCGGCTCGGGCTGCCGCCGATGGCCGAGGCGCTGCGCGCGCTGCACCAGCCGCGCCCGGGCGTGTCGCTGGCCGCGCTGCACGAACGCGAGACCCCCGAATGGCGTCGCGTCATCTTCGACGAACTGCTGGCCCAGCAGTTGTCGCTGAAACGCGCGCGTGCCGCACGCGCCTCGCTGGCCGCGCCGGCGCTCGGCGAGCGCGCGGCCGTCGACCGCCTGCTCGCGGCGCTGCCGTTCCGGCTGACGCGCGCGCAGCGGCGCGCCTGGGACGAGATTTCCGGCGACCTGGCGCGTGCGCAGCCGATGAACCGGCTGCTGCAGGGCGACGTGGGCAGCGGCAAGACGGTCGTCGCGGCGCTCGCCGCCGCGCAGGCGATCGGCAGCGGGTGGCAGGCGGCGATGATGGCGCCGACCGAACTGCTGGCCGAGCAGCACATGCGCAAGCTCGCACCGTGGATGGAAGCGATCGGCGCGCGCACGGCCTGGCTGTCGGGCTCGCTGCGCGAATCGGAGAAGAAGGCCGCGCGGGCGGCCGCGGCAGGCGGCGACGTCGACCTGCTGGTCGGCACGCATGCGCTGATCGAGGAAACCGTGGGCTTCGCGCGGCTCGGCCTCGCGATCGTCGACGAACAGCACCGATTCGGCGTGGCGCAGCGGCTCGCCTTGCGCGCCAAGCTCGAGGCGGCGGCCGGTGCGCTGCCGCACCAGTTGATGATGAGCGCGACGCCGATCCCTCGCACGCTGGCGATGTCCTACTACGCCGACCTCGACGTGTCGGTGATCGACGAGCTGCCGCCGGGCCGCACGCCGGTCGTTACGCGGCTCGTGTCCGAGGCCCGCCGCGACGAGGTGATCGAACGGCTGCGCGGCGCGGCGCTCGCCGGCCGCCAGGTCTACTGGGTCTGCCCGCTGATCGAGGAGAGCGAGGCGCTGGACCTGCAGACGGCGATCGAGACCTTCGAGACGCTGCGCGCCGAGCTCGCGCCGATCCGCGTCGGCCTCGTGCACGGCAGGCAGCCGGCCGCCGAAAAGCAGGCGACGATGGATGCCTTCGTGCGCGGCGAGCTGCAGGTACTGGTGGCGACGACGGTGATCGAAGTCGGCGTCGACGTGCCGAACGCGTCTTTGATGATCATCGAACATGCCGAGCGCTTCGGGCTCGCGCAGCTTCACCAGTTGCGCGGACGCGTCGGACGCGGTAGCGCCGACAGCTACTGCGTGCTGATGTACCGCGGGCCGCTGTCGGAGACCGCGCGCGAGCGGCTGAAAACGATGTACGAGACCAGCGACGGCTTCGAGATCGCGCATCGCGACCTGCTGCAGCGCGGCCCCGGCGAGCTGCTCGGCGCACGGCAATCCGGTCAGATGCTGCTTCGCTTCGCCGACCTCGAACGCGATTCCGAGCTGGTCGCCGCCGCGCGCGAGACCGCCGACGCGATGCTCGCCTCGGATCCGGACGCCGTCGATGCGCATCTCGAGCGCTGGCTCGGCGGCCGCGAGGAATTCCTGAAGGCCTGAGAGCCGAGTGCCAGCACGCGGAGTGCGGCTGACCGCCGCCCGGCGGGCCATTCCCTTACCATCGTCCCAGCGAAGCGCGTTTCCGTCGATGGCCGAAACCTTCAGCATGGAGGATTACGGCATGTTCAAGAGGCTTGCTGTCGTCGGCTCGATGATCGGGCTGCTCGGTTGGGCCCCGGCCTACGGAGCCTGTACCACGACGATCGGCAGCGTGATGTCGCTGACCGGTTCGCTCGGCGTGCTGGGCCAGCGGATCGCCCAGGGAGCCCAGCTCGCGATCGACGACCTGAACGCAGCGGGCGGCGCCAACGGGTGCAAGCTCGAGCTGGCGCTGCTCGACGACCAGACCAGCGCCTCGGTCGGCGTCGACGCGGCCAAGCGGCTGGTCGACGTGCAGCGCGTGCCGGCGATCGTCGGTGCGCTTTCGAGCGGCGTCAGTGCCGCGATCCTGACCTCGGTCACCGCGCCCGGCAAGGTCGTGCAGGTCTCGCCGGCATCGACGTCGCCGACCTTCACGCAGATGGCCCGCGACGGCAGGACCGGCGGCTTCTGGTTCCGCACGACGCCGTCCGACGCGCTGCAGGGCGTCGCGATGGCCAAGGTCGCGATCGATGCGGGACTGAAGCGGGTCGCGGTGCTGTACCTGAACAACGACTACGGCGAGGGCCTGAGCAGGGAGTTCGCCGAAGCCTTCACCCGGCTGGGTGGCAGCATCACGCAGAACGTCGTCTACAACCCGGCGCAGCCGGCCTACCGCTCCGAAGTCAACCAGGCGCTGAACCCGACGCCCGATGCGCTGTTCCTGATCGGCTATCCGGGCGACGGCACGACGCTCGCGCGCTCGTGGATCGCGGCCGGCGGCCCGGCCGTGTTCCTGCTGCCCGACGGCCTGCAGTCGCAGGACTTCGTCGACGACGTGGGCCCCGAGCACCTGAAGACCGTTCACGGGACGGCGGCCGGCACCGTCGAGACGCCGTCGCTGCAGACCTTCCAGAAAGGCTTCCAGGCCAGGTTCGGCGCGTTGCCGACGCAGCCTTACATCACGAATGCCTACGACGCGACGGTGCTCGTCGGGCTGGCGATGCAGCAGGCACGCAGCAACGAGTCGACGGCGATCCGCGATGCGATCCGCAAGGTCACCGATCCGCAGGGCGAGACGATCCACGCCGGCAGCGACGAACTGAAGAAGGCCGCCGCACTGCTGGCCGACGGCAGGACGATCCGGTACGTCGGTGCTTCGGGGCCGCTGCAGTTCGACGCGCAGGGCGACATCTCCGCGCCGATGGTGGTCTGGACGCTGAAGGACGGCAAGGTCACGACCACCGGCATGATCGGCGTCGAACAGATCGAGGAACTGCGCGGCGGATCGAAGTAGCGCAACGGGCGATGCTCGAGGTCCGCGACCTGGTCAAGGAGTTCGGCGGGCTGCGCGCCGTCGATGGCGTTTCGTTCTCGCTGCGGCCGAACACGATCACCGGACTGATCGGTCCGAACGGCGCCGGCAAGACGTCGCTGTTCGACACGATCGCCGGCGTGCATCGGCCGACCTCGGGTGCGATTTCCTTCCTCGGCACGCCGATCGGCGGCTTGCCGCCGCACCGGATCTTCGGGGCGGGGCTCGTGCGCACCTTCCAGATCCCGCGCCCGTTCGGCGGGATGACCGTGCTCGAGAACTGCATGATGGTCCCGGCAGGGCAGGCGGGCGAGCGTTTCTGGAACAACTGGGTCGCCCGCGCGCGCGTGCGCGCCGAAGAGCGCGCATGGCGCGAGAAGGCGCGCCAGGTGCTCGCCTTCCTGTCGCTCGAGCCGCTGGCCGGCGAATACGCGAAGAACCTGTCCGGTGGACAGCAGAAGCTGCTCGAACTGGCGCGCGTGCTGATGGCCGAGCCGCGCCTGATCCTGCTCGACGAGCCGGGTGCCGGCGTCAATCCGACCCTGCTGGCGACGATCGTCGACCGGCTGCAGGCCCTGCACGCGCAGGGCATGAGCTTCCTGATCATCGAGCACAACATGGACCTGATCATGAGCCTGTGCGATCCGGTCCTCGTGATGGCGCAGGGGCGGCTGATCCTCGAGGCGCCGCCGGCACAGGTGCGCAGCGACCCGCGCGTGCTCGACGCGTATCTCGGCGGGGTGCCGGCATGAACGGCCCGGCGCTCGAGGTTCGCGAGCTGGTCGCCGGCTACACGCCCGAAGTCGACATCCTGCGCGGCGTGTCGATCGAGGTCGCGCGCGACGAGATCGTCACGGTGCTCGGTCCGAACGGCGCCGGCAAATCGACGCTGCTTGCCGCGATCGCCGGGCTCGTCGCCGTGCGTTCGGGCACGGTGCGGCTGTTCGGCGACGAGATCACCGGCCTGTCGGCGCACCTGGCCGTGCGTCGCGGGCTGGTCTTCGTGCCGCAGACGGCCAACGTCTTCGCGCGACTGAGCGTTCACGAGAACCTCGAGATGGGCGCGATCGCGCG
>JAAZBL010000321.1 GCA_012513825.1 Limnobacter sp.
CAAGGCAGACCGATCCCGCACACCCGCGCTGGGTCGCCGGCACCGACGGGCGACCGGCGCACAATCCGAACTACGGCTTCGGCGCCGTCGATGCGGAGGCGGCCGTCGCGCTGGCTCGAAACTGGACCTCGGTCGGAGGCAGCGAGTCGCTGCTCGAATGCTCGGTCGGGTCCGGGCCGGTCACGATCCCGATCCCCGACGCGCCGGCGTCCGGCGCGCCGACGACGGTTCCCAGCACGCTGACGGTCGCCGGCTGTCCGATCACCCGGATCGAGTTCGTTGAGATCCGCTTCACTGCCTCGCACGGCTATGCCGGCGACCTGCGCATCGATCTCGTCAGCCCGCGGGGCCTGGTCAGCCGGCTCGCCGAGAATCGCCTGTGCGACCGCAACGAAGACAGGCAGGCCGATTCCTGCGGCACCTACGACGACTGGCCCTTCGGCTCGGTCCGCCATCTCGACGAGCCGGCAGACGGGACCTGGACGCTCGAGGTCACCGACCGGCAGCTGCGGGACGACGGTCGCCTGACCGGCTGGAGCCTGCGCTTCTGGGGACGCTGATTTCCGGGAACCTCGATGACAACACACCTGAACCTCGAATCGAAGCCCACCCCGACGGCGATCCTGCCCGGCGCGCCGATCGAGTCGGCTGCGCGGCCGAAGCGGCGTCGCACAAGGCTGCGCACGCCAGTGACCGGGGCGGCTGCAATCGCCGCGCTGGTCGCCGCGCTCAGCGGCGCGTCACCAGCCGCGGCCGCAGCGCAGCCTGGGAAGCCGGCCGGCCCTGCTTCGCCTGCCGCGACTTCCTCCGCCGTGACCAAGGCCGAATCGACGTCCGCAGATGCCCCGGCCGACAGCGCGCTCTACTGGTACGACGGCGGCCGGCGGCAGGCGCTGCGCGTCGACGGAGAGCAGCTCGCCGACTTTCGACGTTCGGCGAAGGACTCGCTGCGCCCGGCCGGGGACGTGGAAAAGAGCCCCTCGGGCTCGCTCCCCGACGGCGTGTCGCCGGTGTTGCGCAACGCCGGTGCGGCCGCCGGCGACGCGCGCGCGTTGCCGGGCGGCGTCATCGTCACGCTGCAGGCGGCACCGGCGGGCGGCGACGCTGCCGCACGCGAATCGACGGCACGCGAGCTGCTGCAGGGCCGGGGCCTGACGCCGGTGCGCGCACTCGACGCCATGCAGCGCATCTGGCTGCTCGAATCGCCGCCGGGCCTGCCCTCGCTGGAGCTGGCCAACCGGCTGCACGAGAGCGGCGGCTTCGAATCGGCCGAACCGAACTGGTGGCGGCCGCGCGCGCGGAAATGACGCCGGATACGGGCGTCAGCACACCGGTATAGCAGTCAGCGCATCGGCGGTCCGCCCGGGGGCGGCGCCGAACTTCCCGAGGGCCGCGGCGCATGGTCCGGCGCGGCGCTGCCCGCCGGTGCGGCGCTGCCGGACGGCGGCGGCTCGCTGCCGGCAGGCACGGCGCTCACCGGGATCTCGACGCGGCGGCTCACGCCCGACAGCCCCGGGAAATCGGCGAGCACCGAACGCAGCAGAAAGGGCATCGCCGATGCGATCGACGGCGAGTCGCCCAGCGTCGCGGCCTTGGCCTCGAAGACCTTGCGCCCGGTCGCCAGGTCGCGAAACTCGATCGACAGCCGATACTCGTACCAGACGAATTCGCGCTCGACGCCGTAGCCTGCGCCCCAACCCGGCCAGGGCATCGACATCGCGAAGCCGCCATGCGAGCCCCAGGTGCCCCAGCCGAACCAGGGCTGGACGTAGTACGGATACGCGTATTCGACGCGCCGCTCCGAGCGCGCGAGCACGTCGGTGTCGAAGCGCACCTCGAAGCGCGGCGATGGGGATTCGACGAAGCCGAGGAGCGCGAGCTCGGCGCGGAGCTGCCTGCGATAGTCGGCGTGCTCGAGGCTCTCGAGTTGCTCGGGGGTTGTCGCGATCCTGAAGCTGCGCGGTGCGTCGGCCGGCCATTCGTGAAAGACGGTCACGTCGCTGGTCACGGTCGTGGCGCAGCCGCCGGCCAGCAGCACGGTTCCGGCAAGCGCGAGCAGCCGCGGCCGAAACCACGGGTCCGGCCGAAACCACGGGTCCGACCGAAGCCATGGACCCAACCGAAGCCACCGGCCCGGCCGAAGCCGCGGGTTCGACCGAAGCAGCAGGCACAGCCGCAGCCATGTGTCCGACAGCCACGCCGCGACGCTTGCCGCGACGTCCGGCGACGAGCGCTTACAATCGATCATCCTCCGAGTCTCCAGCGATGCGCACCGAACAAGCCGTAACGATTCACCGTTTCGACTATACCCCTCCGACTTTTCTCGTCGACCGCGTCGCGCTGGTCTTCGAGCTGCTGCCCGAGGACACGCGCGTCGTGTCCACGATGAGCCTGCGCCGCAATCCGCAGGCCGACCCCGGTGCCGCGCTCGTGCTCGACGGCGAGGACCTCGAACTCGAGGGCCTGTGGCTCGACGGCGAAGCGCTGCCTGCAGACCGCTGGTCGATCGACGGCGATCGCATGCGCATCGAGTCGCTGCCCGACGCCTGCGAACTCCGGGTCGCCACGCGGATCGTACCGGCGGCCAACACGACGCTGTCGGGCCTCTACGTCTCGAACGGCAATTTCTTCACGCAGTGCGAGGCGCAGGGCTTCCGACGCATGACCTGGTTCCCCGACCGGCCCGACGTGATGGCGCGCTACACGGTCACGCTGCGCGCGCCGCGCGAGCGTTTTCCGGTGCTGCTTTCGAACGGCAACCTCGTCGAACAGCGCGAATGCGCGGCGCCTGCGCAGGCGCCGTCGGGCGAGGCCTGGCACGAGGCCGTCTGGGACGACCCGTTCCCGAAGCCGAGCTACCTGTTCGCGCTGGTCGCCGGCACGCTGGTCGCGACCGAGCGGACGCTGCGAACGATGTCCGGCCGCGAGGTGCTGCTGCAGGTCTGGGTCGAGCCGGGCAACGAGGACCGCACCGGCCATGCGATGCAGTCGCTGGTGCGCGCGATCCGCTGGGACGAGGAGCGCTTCGGCCTCGAACTCGACCTCGAGCGCTTCATGATCGTCGCCGTCGCCGACTTCAACATGGGCGCGATGGAGAACAAGGGGCTGAACATCTTCAACACGAAGTACGTGTTCGCCCATCCGCGCATCGCGACGGACCAGGACTTCGCCGGCGTCGAATCGGTGGTCGGGCACGAATACTTCCACAACTGGACCGGCAACCGCGTGACCTGCCGCGACTGGTTCCAGCTGACGCTGAAAGAGGGCCTGACCGTCTTTCGCGACCAGGAGTTCTCGGCCGACGTGCTCGCGTCGCAGGCCGACGGGCCGGCTGCCGCGGCCAGCGCGCGCGCCGTCAAGCGGATCGAGGACGTCCGTGTGCTGCGTGCTTCGCAGTTCCCCGAGGATGCCGGTCCGATGGCCCATCCGATCCGGCCCGACAGCTACCAGGAGATCAACAACTTCTACACGGTCACGATCTACGAGAAGGGCGCCGAGGTCATCCGGATGCTGCAGACGCTGGTCGGCCGCGACGGCTTCCGGCGCGGCATGGACCTGTACTTCGAGCGCCACGACGGCCAGGCCGTGACCTGCGACGACTTCGTCGCGGCGATCGCCGACGCCAACGGCGTCGACCTGGGCCAGTTCGGACGCTGGTATTCGCAGGCCGGAACGCCACGGATCGCGATCGTCGCGCGCCACGACCCGGCGGCGCAGCGCTATCGGCTCGAATTGCGGCAGTACTGCCTGCCGACCCCGGGCCAGCCCGACAAGCGTCCGTTCCAGATTCCGCTGGCCGTCGGCCTGGTCGGGCCCGACGGGCGCGACCTGCCGCTGCGCCCGAGCGCCGCGAGCACCGCCCGCGTGCGCCGCATCGAAACCGAAGGCGACCGGCAGACCGCGGTCCTGGAACTGACCGAGTCCGAACAGGTCTTCGAGTTCGAGAACATCGCAGAAGCGCCGGTCCCCTCGCTGGGCCGCGACTTCTCCGCCCCGGTCATCATCGAATTCGACTACGACGACGCGCAGCTCGCCTTCCTCGCTGCGCACGACAGCGATCCGTTCAATCGCTGGGAGGCCGGCCAGCGGCTGATCACCCGTTGCGTGCTCGCGGTGCTCGACGGCGCCGATCCGCGGCAGCGCTGCGCCCCCCTGGTCGACGCGATGGCGCGCGTGCTCGACGACGAAACGCTGGACCCGGCCTTTCGCGAGCAGATGCTGCTGCTGCCGTCCGAGGGCTACATCGCCGAGCAGTTGCCGGTCGTCGATCCGGTTGCCGTTCGCGAGGCGCGCGAGTCGGTGCGCGGCTGCATCGCGCACGGGCTCGCGCCACGCTGGTCCGCGCTGTACCGGGCGCTGTCGACCGACGCGCCCTGGTCCTTCGATCCTTCGTCGGTGGGCCGGCGCGCACTGAAGAACCTCGCGCTGGGCTTCTGGGTCGATTGCGGCGACGAGGCGGCGCTGGCCGCGGCCGACGCGCAGTTCGAGCGCGCCGACAACATGAGCGACCGCAGCGGGGCGCTGGCGGCGCTGATGCGCTTCGGCGGCCAGCCCCGCGAACGCGCGCTGGCTGCCTTCGCCGAGATGTTCGCCGACGAGGCGCTGGTGCTCGACAAGTGGTTCGCGATGCAGGCCACGATGCACCGGCGACCCGGCGACGGTCCGGTGCTCGAACGCGTCCGGGCGCTGACGAAGCATCCGGCCTTCTCGC
>JAAZBL010000322.1 GCA_012513825.1 Limnobacter sp.
CCACCGCTTCGAGCAGCGACTCCATGGCGTGGCCCAGTTCGCCCACGGCCATGATGCCGGCCATGCGCGCGCCACCCTTGATGGTGTGCAGGTCGCGCTGCAGCCCGACCAGCGCCTCGCGCTCGGTCGGGTTGTCGCGCAGCTGCGCGAGCAGGCCGTCGGAGTGGTCGAGCAGGTCGCCGGCTTCCTCGACGAAGATGTCGACGAGCTCGGGATCGAGGTCGCCCATGTCGAAGGCCGCGTCGGGATCCCGGATGGCAGCGAGTGCGCCGGCCACGATCGCGGCGACGGCCGGTTCCTCGACATCGGCGTCCACGTCGACGGCGGGGATCTTTTCGACCGCTGCGCGCGCGGCCTCCAGGCGTTCGGCTTCGAGACGTTCGGCCTCGATGCGCTCGGCTTCGGCACGTTCCGCTTCTGCACGTTCGGCTTCCGCGCGTTCGGCTTCGACGCGTTCCGTTTCCGCACGCTCGGCTTCGACGCGCTCGGCTTCGGCGCGTTCGGCTTCGAGACGCTCCGCTTCCAGGCGTTCGGTTTCCGCCAGTTCGGCGGCGGCCTGTTCAGCGGCCAGGCGCTCGGCCTCGATCCGTTCGGTTTCGAGGCGCTCCGCGTCCGCACGCTCGGCTTCGGCCTGCTCCGCAGCAAAGCGCTCGGCTTCGGCCTGTTCCGCCGCCAGCCGTTCCTCTTCCTGGACACGCTCGGCTTCCAGGCGTTCGGCCTCGATGCGGTCGATCTCGGCGCGTTCGGCGGCGAGACGTTCGGCCTCGGCCAGCTCCAGCAGCCGCGCTTCTTCCTGCGCGCGCTCGGCATCGGCGCGTTCCGCTTCTGCGCGCTCCGTTTCGGCACGCTCGGCGGCAACGCGCTCGGCTTCGAGGCGCTCCGCCTCCACACGCTCGGCCTCGAGACGCTCGGTCTCGACGCGTTCCGCTTCAGCACGCTCGGCTTCGACGCGCTCGGCTTCGAGACGGTCTGCTTCGGCGCGCTCAGCTTCCGCACGCTCGGTTTCAAGACGCTCGGCTTCGGCACGCTCAGCTTCGAGACGTTCGGCTTCGGCACGCTCGGCTTCGACACGCTCCGCTTCGAGCCGTTCGGCTTCAACGCGTTCGGCTTCGGCGCGCTCGGCCTCCGCCTGTGCCGCCGCTTCCGCTGCGTCGTGGACCGCGTCCTGCGCGAGGGCAGGATCGAGCGTCCCGAGGTCGCCGTAGGCGCTGAGGTCGGTGGCGGTCAGTTCGGCGCCGGCATCGACCAGGTCGACGGGCTCGACCGGCTCGGGAATCGTCGACGATTCCGCCGGTGCGGCCGCCTCCGGCAGGCTGTCGCGCAGGGCCACGAGGCTTGCGGCCAGCGCGGCGCAGGTCGGGACCTGCGGCGCGGTCGCGTGCAGCCCGGCCACGGTGGCGCGGATCAGGCCGGCGAGTTCGCCAATCGCCGCCACGCCGTCGCCGCCCGCGTCCCCACGCGCGGCGAGCAGGCGCCGGATGTAGGCTTCCGCCGGGCTCAGTGCATCGGTGATCGCCGGCACTTCGGTCATCGCGAAGGCGCCGTTCATGGTGTGCACGGCGCGCAGCAGGGCGTCGGTCGCAGGCGCAGGGCCGGCCTGCGACGCGGCCAGCCAGGCATCGACGGTGGCCAGGTGCCCGGACACCTCCGTATCGAGTATCTCCAGCAGCAGCGCATCCACCGATGCCGGCAGCGTGTCCTCGCCGGCCGGCGCGTCCACGGCTTGCGCGGCAGCGACCTCACCGGCCTCGGCTTCCGCGTCGGCTTCGGATTCGACAAGCGTCGACTCGGGCGTTGCCGCGTCGGGCGCCGCGAACGCAGGCAGGACTTCCTCGCCCTCGGCGATGCGGTCGGCCAGCGCCTGCATGCCTTCGAGGTCGGCGTCGACCGCGGCGGTGCCGCGCAGCGCCGCCAGCAGCTGCGGCAGGGTGTAGAAGGCCTGGTCGACCATCGCGATCACGGCCGGGCTGGCCTCGCGCGTGCCGTCGAGCACGCGGTTGAGCATGTTCTCGACCTTCCAGCTGAACTCGCCGAGGGCGC
>JAAZBL010000323.1 GCA_012513825.1 Limnobacter sp.
CGGTCGGCGAGGGCGTGAAGAACTGCAAGCCCGGTGACCGCGTCATCGGCAGCAGCACCTGGGGCGGTTATGCGCAGGAGCTCGTCGTCAAGGCCGAGCGCGTGATCCCGATCCCCGAGCAGATGGACTTCGTGACGGCGTCGGCCTATGTGCTGGCCTACGGTACCAGCCTGCACGCACTGAAGGATCGCGCGAAGCTCGCCGCCGGCGAGACGATGCTCGTGCTCGGCGCCGCGGGCGGCGTCGGCGTCGCGGCGATCGAAATCGGCAAGTCGATGGGTGCGCGCGTGATCGCCGCGGCCTCGAGCGAGGACAAGCTCGCGCTGTGCCGGGAACGCGGTGCCGACGACACGATCAACTACGCGAGCGAAGACCTGCGCGAGCGGCTCAAGGCGCTCACCGGCGGCAAGGGCCCCGACGTGATCTACGATCCGGTGGGCGGCGCGTACTCGGAACCGGCGTTCCGTTCGATCGCCTGGGAAGGCCGGCACCTGGTCGTCGGTTTTGCTGCCGGCGACATCCCGCGACTGCCGTTGAACCTGGTACTGCTGAAGAGCGCGTCGCTGGTCGGGGTGTTCTGGGGCGCTTTCCTGCAGCGCGACCAGGCCGTCACGCGGCAGCACATGCGCGACCTGTTCGAGCTCTACTCGTCGGGCAAGGTCAAGCCGCCGATCAGGAAGACCTACAAGCTGGCGGAAGCGCCGCAGGCGCTGCGCGACGTGATGGAGCGGCGCGTCAAGGGCAAGGTCGCAATCCTGCCGCGCGAGTAGCCGGCCGCGACGCATCGGCGGCCGGCCTGCAAGCTTCGACCGGCCGGTCGGCGAGTCAGTCCGAGAAGAAGCGCAGCGGTTGCAGGTCGGCGAATTCGGCCGCACGCCGCTCGCTGCGAGCCTCGATCGCCTCGGCCACCGCGGCGGTGTCCCACATGCCGGCCTGCAGCCAGCCCATCTGGCGCAGGCCGTCGGCGACCGAATGGTCGCGTGCGTAGTCGATCGCCTGCTTCGTCGCCCAGACTGCGACCGGCGGGCGCGCCGCGATCTCGAGCGCCGTCTGCATCGCCGCTTCGAGCATCGCCTGCTGCGTGTCGAAGACCTCGTTGACCAGGCCCGTCGACAGCGCCCGGTAGGCCGGCAGCCGGCGCCCGGTATAGGCGAGTTCGCGCACGATGCCTTCGGGGATCAGCTTCGGCAGCCGCTGCAGCGTGCCGAGGTCGGCGGCCATCCCGACGTTGATCTCCTGGATGCAGAAGAACGCGTCGGCCGTGCAGTAGCGGATGTCGCAGGCCGTGACCATGTCGACGCCGCCGCCGACGCAGCCGCCCTGGATCGCGGCGATCACCGGCATCCGCAACTGCGCGAGCCGGTCGAACGCGCGCTGCATGTCGGCCAGCATCGGCGCGATGTTGGCGCGCGACTGTGCGCTCGAATCGTCGAGCGAGATCGAAGTGCCGAAGCTGTCGAGCGCCATGCCGGCAGTGAAGTGCTTGCCGGTGGAGTCGATCAGAAGCACGCGTGCCGGCGCATCGCGTTGAAGCTTGTCGAGCACGCCTTCGAGCTCGCGCCAGAACTCGGGGTTCATCGTGTTCATCTGCTCGGGGCGATTCAGCGTCAGTCGCGCCACGCGCTCCTCGATCTGAAGTTCCATCGTGTTGCGGGTCATCGGTCTGTGAACGTCTGCGGGTCGAAAGCCCCGACGATGACGCAAAACAATCGGCCGCACCAGATCCGGGAATGCGGAATCCGGTTAGCATCGGGCCGATGGAATCGGAACCTCGAAGACCCGGATCGCCGCGCTCGTGGCGGCAGCATCGGCGATGGGCGACCTGAGGCTGTCGCTGCGCCTGACCCGACGCGACTGGCGCGCCGGCGAACTTCGGCTGCTGCTTGCGGCGCTTCTGGTCGCCGTTGCGGCGATCTCGAGCGTCGGGCTGTTCGTCGATCGGATGCGCGGCGCGCTGACCTTGCAGGCGCGCCAGCTGATCGGCGCCGACCTGGTCGTGACCTCCGACCGGCGCCTGCCGGACGACTGGTTCGAGCGGGCGCACGACGCGAGCCTCCTGACCGCACAGACCGTCGTCTTTCCCAGCATGGTGGTTGCCGACGGCATGCCGCAACTCGCATCGGTCAAGGCGGTATCGTCCGCTTATCCGCTGCGCGGTGCCGTGCGCATTGCCGACGCGCCGGGCGAGGCCGACCGCGAAGCCGGCGCGGCGCCGTCGCGCGGCGAAGCCTGGCTCGATCCGCAGCTCGTCGACGCGCTGCGGCTGGCGCCGGGCGACACGATCCGGCTCGGCGAGTCGGCATTCCGGCTGGCCGGCGTGATCACGCTGGAACCCGACCGCGGTTCGGGTTTCGTCAACTTCGCGCCGCGCGCGATGATCGCGCTCGACGACCTCGAAGCCACCGGGCTCATCCAGCCGGCGAGCCGCGTGAGCTGGCGGCTCATGCTGGCCGGCGAGCAGCGGGCGATCTCGGCCTACGAAGCCTGGGCGAACGAGCGCCTGGGCCGCGGCCAGCGGATCGAGACGGTCGACGACGGTCGCCCCGAGATCGCCGCCACCGTCGACCGCGCCGAGCAGTTCCTTTCGCTGGTCGCGCTGTTGTCGGCGCTGATCGCCGCGGTCGCCCTGGCGCTGGCGGCGCGACGCTTCGCCGAGCGCCACCTCGACGCCGCCGCCGTGATGCGCAGCCTCGGTGTCACCCAGTCGCGGCTGCTCCGGCTGCTGCTTCTCGAGCTCGTGTGGATCGCGCTGGCCGGCGCGCTGCTCGGCTTGGGGGCCGGTGCGGTCGTCCACTTCGGGCTGGTCGCGGCGATCCAGCCGATGATCGGCATCGCGCTGCCGATGCCCGGCATCGCGCCGATGCTGCAGGCCGGCGCCGCGGCCTTCGTGCTCCTGCTCGGATTCGGCGCGTTTCCGTTCCTGCGCCTCGCCGGCGTGCCGCCGCTGCGGGTGCTGCGGCGCGAAGTCGGCGCCGCGCCCGCTTCGGCCTGGGGCAGCCTCTCGGCGGCGCTCGCCGCCTTCGTGCTGCTACTGTTCTGGTTTTCGCACGACCGGCAACTGGCGCTGGTCTCGGTGGGCGGCTTCGCTGCCGGCGCCCTGGTCTTCGTCGGGGTGTCGTTCGCCGCGGTCCGGGTGCTCGAGTCGCTCCGCCATGCCTCGGCGATCGCAGGCAACCCGCGGCTGCGGCTCGCCTTCGCATCGTGGTCGCGCCGTCGGGCGCTGACGGTCGCGCAGACCTCGGCGCTGGCCGTCGGGCTGATGGCCCTGCTGCTGCTGACCGTGACCCGCAACGAGCTGATCGACGGCTGGCGCGCGGCAGCGCCGCCCGATGCACCGAACCGGTTCGTGATCAACATCCAGCCCGAGCAGCGCGAGCCGGCGCTGGCGGCGTTCGGCGAGGCCGGGATCGAGCCCGAGCTGTATCCGATGATTCGCGGCCGCCTGGTGGCGGTCAACGGCCGTCCGGTCCGCCCCGAGGACTACGACGGCGAGCGCGCGCAGCGCCTCGTCGATCGCGAGTTCAATCTGTCGTACATGGCCGAGCAGCCGACGCACAACACGCTGGTGGCCGGACGCTGGTTCGAAGGCGATGCCGAGGTGTCGGTCGAGGAGGGCATCCTGGCCACGCTGGGCCTGGCCTTGGGCGACGAGCTCGAGTTCGACGTGGCCGGCGAGGCCGTGCGCGTCCGGGTCACGAGCGTGCGCAGCGTCGCCTGGGATTCGATGAAGGTCAACTTCTTCATGATCCTGTCGCCGCAGGCGCTGAGCGGCCTGCCGCAGACGCTGATCACCGCCTACCACCAGCCGCCGCTGGCCGAAGGCGCGCGGGCCGTCGACCGCGCGCTGGTCGAGCGCTTTCCGAACCTGACCGTCTTCGATACCGGCAACCTCGTGCGGCAGGTGCAGACGCTGATCGACCAGGTCGTGCAGGCAGTCCAGGTGCTGTTCGCGCTGACACTGGCAGCCGGCATCGTCGTGCTCTGGGGTGCGCTTGCGAGCTCGCGCGACGAGCGGGTTCGCGAAGCGGCGCTGATGCGCGCTTTGGGTGCCTCGCGTCGCCAGCTTGCCGGTGCGCAGATGCTCGAGCTTGCGATGGGCGGTGCGCTGGCCGGCCTGCTGGCCGCGATCGGTTCGACGGCGGTCGGCTGGGTGCTGGCCGAGCGCGTGTTCCGTTTTCCGTTCGATATCCAGTGGCTGGTCTTGCCGGGCGGGGCGATTGCCGGGGCCTTGCTGGCGCTGGTTGCAGGATGGTTGAGCCTGCGTCCGGTCCTGTCGGCGCCGCCGCTGGCGACGCTGCGCAGGGCCTGAACGGGCGCGCGTTCGTGTTCTTGCGCGCGCAATCGTCAAATCGGTCCCGAATCGTGGACAATGGGCTCGTGATCACTGCACGGGCCGCTGGGTGCTGACACTGCTTTGCATCGAAGACAGCCGCGAAGACGTCGAACGGATCCGCACGGTTCTGGAACGGCAGGGCATGCGTTTCGAACTGCGGGCGATGTCCGACGAGGCCGAGCTTCGCGCTGCCCTGTCGAAGCCGCCCGATGCCGTGCTATGCGGTTGCGCGCTTTCCTCGATCACGCCGCTGCGCGCACTGTCGCTGCTGAAGGAACTGCAGCCCGAGGTTCCATTGATCGTCGTCACTCAGGCGATCGGCGAGGAGTCGGCGGTCGCGTTGCTGCGCGCCGGCGCGCGCGACTATCTGCTGAAAGACCAGCTCCACCTGCTCGGGCCCGCCATCGAGCGCGTGCTGCGCGAACGGCAGCACGAAGAAGAGCGCCGACGCAGCCAGCGGGCGCTGGCCGATGCCTATCGCCGGCTTTCGCGGATCTCGTCGCGCATCGTCGATGCACAGGAGCGCGAACGCGCGCTGATCGCTCGCGAGCTGCACGACGAACTCGGCCAGACGATGACCGGCATCGTCCTGCATCTGCATGCCGCACAACGGGCCGGCGCGCGCGGCTCGCCGTCGAGCTCGATCGATACGGCGCTGGCGCTGGCACAGCACGCCGTCGAGCAGGTGCGGCGCATGTCGTTCATGCTGCGTCCGCCGCAGCTCGACCTGCTCGGACTGACGGCGGCGGTACGGAGCACCGTCGAGCGACAACTCGAAGCGGCCGGCGTCGCCGGCCACGTGCGGGTCATCGGCACCGAACCGCGCAAGGCCTCGCCGTGCTGGATCGCCGCGTTTCGCATCGTCCAGGAAAGCATCACGAACGCGCTGCGTCACGCGAATGCGCGGCGCATCCAGGTGCGGTTGCGCTTCGATCCGGGCGGGCGGCTCGTCGTCAGCATCGCAGACGACGGCGTGGGCTTCGACGCCCGTGGCATGCTTGCCGGTGGCGTGCGCGACGAGAACTTCGGGCTGGCCGGCATGGCCGAGCGCGCCGAGATGGCCGGCGGCCGGCTCGAGATCCGGTCGTCGCCGGGCGTGGGAACCGTGATCCGGGCGGTATTCGAGGCAGCGGGACGGAATGATGAACGGAAATCACGTTGAGGGGATGATGCCGATGAAGCGCCAGAACGCAGTACGCGTCGTGCTTGCCGATGACCACTATGTCGTGCGTTCCGGAATTCGCGCACTGCTCGATACGATGCCCGGCGTGGAGACGGTCGGCGAGGCGGCCACCGGTGAAGAGCTGATCGGCGAGGTCGACCGCACGTCGCCCGAACTGGTCATCACCGACCTGTCGATGCCCGAAACCGACGGCATGCGCGCAATCGCCGAACTGCGTAACCGGCACCCGGACCTGAAGATCCTCGCGATCTCCATGTACGACACCTCCGATTTCGTGCAGGGCGCCTTGCGCAGCGGCGCCAACGGCTACGTGATGAAAGACGCGACGCCGACCGAACTCGGGTTCGCCGTCGAGACCGTGCTGTCGGGCGAGAGCTACCTGAGCCCGCGCGTGTCGGGGCGGCTCGTGCAGAGCCTGCGCGGCGAGCGCAACGGCGACGCACCGCTGACCACGCGCCAGCGCGAGGTCCTGATGATGATCGCGCGCGGTTATTCGACGAAGGAAATCGCATTCGAGCTGGGGCTCAGTCCGAAGACCGTCGAGGTGCACCGCGCGCGCCTGATGGAGCGCCTGGGCATTTCCGACGTCGCGGGGCTCACGCTGTACGCGGTGCGCAAGCGACTGATCGACCCCGAGCACCCGCAATAGTCGCCGTTACCGGACGGGGCGCTCGCCCCGTCCTGCGAGCTCGTCGCCACTGCTGGCACGCCGCCCGGTTTGCACGATCCGGGAGTCGTATTGCGTATCCCGAAATTTTGATGGTGCATTGCGCCACCCGCATTTTTCATGGCGGCAAATAATTTTGCATATCGCGGAATGGCACGTATAACGCATTGAAAAGACGGGCGAATTTTTTGTCGCCCAACCCCCGGTTTTTCGTGCTGCACCGCACATCCAGTTTGTTATTCTGTTCTCCAAGCCGGCCGTCAGATGCCGCGCGTAGAGAGTCCTTTTCCCGCAATCGTCATCGTCATCGAAGGAGAACCCGCATGACTTCACGCGAACTCGAAGCCCAGAAGCTTCAGAAGGAATGGTCCGAAAGCCCGCGCTGGCGCGGCATCAAGCGCGGCTATACGGCCGAGGATGTCATCCGGCTGCGTGGATCGATCCAGGTCGAGCACACGCTCGCTCGCCGGGGCGCCGAGAAGCTGTGGAAGCTCGTCAACGAAGAGCCCTTCGTCAACTCGCTCGGTGCGCTGACCGGCAACCAGGCCATGCAGCAGGTCAAGGCCGGGCTGAAGGCGATCTACCTGTCGGGCTGGCAGGTCGCCGGCGATGCGAACGTGGCAGGCGAAATGTATCCCGACCAGTCGCTGTATCCGGCCAACTCGGTTCCGCAGGTCGTCAAGCGCATCAACAACACGCTGACCCGCGCCGACCAGATCCAGTGGATGGAAGGCAAGAACCCCGGCGAACCGGGCTACATCGACTACTTCGCTCCGATCGTCGCGGACGCCGAAGCCGGATTCGGCGGCGTGCTCAACGCGTTCGAGCTGATGAAGGCGATGATCGAAGCGGGCGCCGCCGGCGTGCACTTCGAAGACCAGCTCGCCTCGGCCAAGAAGTGCGGCCACATGGGCGGCAAGGTGCTGGTGCCGACCCGCGAAGCGGTCGCCAAGCTGGTTTCGGCGCGGCTGGCTGCCGACGTGCTCGGCGTTCCGACGCTGCTGCTCGCGCGCACCGACGCCGAAGCAGCCGACCTCGTCACCTCGGACATCGACGAGAACGATCGCCAGTTCCTGACCGGCGAGCGCACGGTGGAAGGCTTCTTCCGCAGCCGCAACGGCTTCGACCAGGCGGTTGCGCGCGGGCTCGCCTACGCGCCTTATGCCGACCTGATCTGGTGCGAGACCGGCACGCCCGACCTCGAGTTCGCGCGCAAGTTCGCCGAGGCGATCCACAAGCAGTTCCCCGGCAAGATGCTCGCGTACA
>JAAZBL010000324.1 GCA_012513825.1 Limnobacter sp.
GCCAGTCGTCGCCCACTACCGTCTTTCTCCAGGAGCCCACCGTGGAAAACCCCACCGACCTGAAGTACGCCGCCTCGCACGAATGGTTGCGCCGCGAGAGCGACGGCACCGTCACCATCGGCATCACCCACCACGCGCAGGATGCGCTCGGCGAGCTGGTCTACGTCGAGCTGCCCGAGGTCGGTCGCAAGGTCGAGCAGGGCGAAGCCTGCGTCGTCGTCGAGTCGACCAAGGCCGCATCCGACGTCTACGCACCGGTCGCCGGCGAGATCGTCGCCGTCAACGAAGCATTGGGCGACGCGCCGCAGACGGTCAACGAGGCGCCGTTCGCCGACGGCTGGCTGTTCCGGCTGCGCCCCGACGACGCCGGCCAGATCGACGGATTGCTCGACGCCGACGCCTACGCGGCCGGCCCGGGCGCCGCCTGAGGAGCGCCGGCAGCGATGGTTCCTCAAGAGACCTCGGGTAGCAGCATCCGCTCGCTGTTCGCGCCCGACGAATTCCACGCGCGGCACATCGGCCCCTCGCCTGCCGAGGAGTCGGCGATGCTGGCCCGCATCGGCCATGCTTCCCGTGACGCGCTGATCCGGGCCACCGTGCCGGCGCAGATCCTGATCGACTCACCGCTGGCCTTCGAGGGCCCGGCGACCGAATCGGCGGCGCTGGCCGAGCTGCGCGCGCTGGCCGAACGGAACCAGGTCTGGCGAAGCTACATCGGTGCCGGCTACCACGGCACGATCGTGCCCGAGCCGATCCGGCGAAACGTGCTCGAGAACCCGGGCTGGTACACGGCGTACACGCCGTACCAGGCGGAGATCTCGCAAGGGCGGCTCGAAGCGCTGCTGAACTTCCAGCAGATGGTCATCGACCTGACCGGCCTGCCGATCGCCAATGCGTCGCTGCTCGACGAGGCCACCGCCGCCGCCGAGGCGATGGCGATCGCGCGCCGCGCGTCCAGGTCGAAGTCCGCGCGCTTCTTCGTCGACGACGACGTGCACCCGCAGGTGCTGTCGGTGATCCGGACGCGCGCGCAGTGGATGGGCATCGACGTCGTCACCGGCCATGCCGAACGCGTGCTCGCCGCAGACACGGATTTCTTCGGCGCACATCTGCAGACGCCCGATACCAAGGGCCGGCTGCGCGACTTCACGGCGCAGGCCGACGCGCTGCACGCCGCTGGCGCGCGCGTGTCGATCGGCTGCGATCCGCTGGCGGCGCTGCTGGTCCGCTCGCCGGGCGCGATGGGCGCCGACATCGCGATCGGCTCGGCGCAGCGCTTCGGGGTCCCGCTCGGCTACGGCGGCCCGCACGCCGCATTCATGTCGGTGCGCGAGGACCTCGTGCGCACGATGCCGGGACGCATCATCGGCGTCTCGAAGGACGCGGCCGGCGACACGGCGCTGCGCATGGCGCTGCAGACCCGCGAGCAGCACATCCGTCGCGAGAAGGCGACCAGCAACATCTGTACGGCGCAGGCGCTGCTGGCCAACATGGCGAGCTTCTACGCGGTCTGGCACGGCCCGCAGGGCCTGCGGCGCATCGCACTGCGCGTCAATGCGATGGCCCGGCTGCTGGCGCGCCTGGTCGCCCCGGAACTGCTGCCGGTGCACGCACACTGGTTCGACACGCTGGTCTTCGACGCCGGCGACTCGCTGGCCGACATCGACGCGCGCGCCGCGCAGGCGCGCATCAACCTGAGGCGGTTCGCGCGCAGCTCGCTGGTCGGCGTCGCGCTCGACGAAACGGTTCGCGCTGCCGACGTGGCCGACCTCGCCTGGGTGCTCAGCGGCAGGCGCACGCCCGACGCGGCGCTGCACGCCGCGATCGATGCGCTCGCACCCGAGCCCGGCGAGTCGATCCCGGCAGCGCTGCGCCGCGACGACCCGGTGCTCGCGCATCCGGTCTTCAGCCTGCACCATAGCGAGACCGAGTTCGTCCGTTACCTGAAGAAGCTGGAAAACCGCGACATCTCGCTCGTGCACTCGATGATCCCGCTCGGCTCGTGCACGATGAAGCTGAACGCGGCGTCCGAGATGGCGCCGATTACCTGGCCCGAGTTCGCGAACATCCATCCGTTCGCGCCGGCCGAGCAGGCCGAAGGCTACGAGGCGATGCTCAGGCAGCTCGGCCACTGGCTGGCCGAAATCACCGGTTTCTCGGCCGTCTCGTTCCAGCCGAACTCGGGCGCGCAAGGCGAGTACGCGGGCCTGCATGCGATCCGGCACTACTTGCTCGCGCAGGGCCAGGCCGAGCGCGACGTCTGCCTGATCCCGTCTTCGGCGCACGGCACGAACCCGGCCTCGGCGCAGATGATGGCGATGCGCATCGTCGTCGTCGCCTGCGACGCGCAGGGCAACATCGACGTCGAAGACCTGAGGCGCAAGGTCGACCAGCATCGCAGCCGGCTGGCCGCGCTGATGGTCACCTACCCGTCCACGCACGGCGTCTTCGAGGATTCGATCGTCGAGGTCTGCAGGCTGGTCCACGAAGCCGGCGGCCAGGTCTACATGGACGGCGCGAACCTGAACGCACAGGCCGGGCTGACCAAGCCCGGGCTGATCGGCGCCGACGTCTGCCACCTGAACCTGCACAAGACCTTCTGCATCCCGCACGGCGGCGGCGGCCCCGGCATGGGTCCGATCGCGGTGGCTGCGCACCTCGCGCCCTACCTGCCCGCCGACCCGCGCAGCGGCGAGTCCGGCGGCGTGTCGGCCGCGCCCTACGGTAGCGCGCTGATCACGACGATCTCGTGGATGTACATCCGGATGATGGGCGCCAGCGGCATCCGCAAGGCCACCGAATTCGCGATCCTGAACGCGAACTACGTCGCAGCGCGGCTCGACCCTTATTTTCCGGTGCTGTACCGAGGCGCCTCCGGAAGCGTCGCGCACGAGTGCATCGTCGACATGCGCAACCTGAAGGCCGAGTACGGCGTCAGCGCCGAAGACGTCGCCAAGCGACTGATGGACTACGGTTTCCACGCGCCGACGCTGTCGTTTCCGGTCGCCGACACGTTGATGATCGAACCGACCGAGTCCGAATCGCTGCCCGAACTCGACCGCTTCTGCGACGCGATGATCGCGATCCACGGCGAGTTGCAGAAGATCCTCAGCGGCGAATGGAGCCGGGACGACAACCCGCTGAAGAACGCCCCGCACACGGCGGCCGAGATCGCCGGCGAATGGCGGCACGGCTACTCGCGCGAGACGGCCGCCTTCCCGCTGCCCTGGGTGCGCGAGGCCAAGTACTGGCCTCCGGTCAAGCGGGTCGACAACGCGGCCGGCGATCGGCACCTGGTCTGCAGTTGCCCGCCGATCGCCGACTATGCCGACGATCCTTCTGCGGCGACATCCGCCGACACCTCGTCCGCCGGCTCTGAATTCCCCGAAACGGCCGCCGACGCCCTGCAGAACTGAGACGCCGCAATGACCGACACCAAACGCGTACCGCTCGATGCGCTGCACCGGCAGGCCGGCGCGAAGATGGGCCCGTTCGCCGGCTGGCAGATGCCGATCCAGTACCCGGCCGGCCTGAAGGCCGAGCACCTGCACACGCGCGAGGCAGCCAGCCTTTTCGACGTCTCGCACATGGGGCAGTTGCGGGTCACCGCCGCCGACGGCCGACCGACGACGCTGCACTCGCAGCTCGAAGCGGCGCTGCCGGTGGACTTCGGCGGCTGGGCGGAGAATCACCAGAAATACTCGTTCCTTCTCAACAGCGCCGGCGGCATCGAAGACGACCTGATGGTCACCCGGCTCGACGACGGCACGCAGGGCGAGGTGCGCATCGTCACCAACGCCGGCAACCGCGAGCAGGACCTGCACTGGCTGCGCTTCCGCTGCCCGAAGCTCGAGTTCGAGTGGATCGACGAGGTGCTGGTCGCGCTGCAGGGCCCCGCGGCCGAAGCGGTGCTCGAGGTGCTGGACCCGCGAGCCGCCGAACTGAGCTTCATGCAGACGGCCACGCTCGACCTGCTCGGCGCGCAGTGCTTCGTCAGCCGCTCCGGCTATACCGGCGAAGACGGCTTCGAAATCTCGATACCGGTCGAGCAGGCCGAGGCGGTCGTCATGCGTCTGCTCGAGAATCCGGCGGTCGCGTGGGCCGGGCTCGGCGCGCGCGACACGCTGCGGCTCGAGGCCGGGCTGCCGCTGCACGGCAACGACATTTCGGCGCGGAGCACCCCGGTCGAGGCCGGCCTGGCCTTCGCGATCCCGAAGTCGCGTCGTACCGAGGGCGCGAAGGCCGGCGGCTTCCCGGGCGCCGAAACGATCCTGCGGCAACTGGCCGAAGGTCCGCGCCGGCGCCTGGTCGGCCTCGTGTCGCACGAGTCGATCCCGATTCGCGCACATGCGCCGATCGTCGATGCCGACGACAACACGGTCGGCGCCGTGAGCAGCGGCACCGTCTCGCCGACGCTCGGCCACCCGATCACGCTGGCCTGGATCGATCGCGTCGCGCTCGACCGGGCAGCCGTCTCGCCGCTGCGCGCGGTCGTCCGCGACCGGCGTCCCTCGGTGCAGGTCACGCCGCTGCCCTTCGTGCCGAAGCGCTACAAGCGCTGAA
>JAAZBL010000035.1 GCA_012513825.1 Limnobacter sp.
ACGCGCTGCTCGACGACGTCGTCCGCGAGATCGCGCCGGCGGCGACCGAGCGCGGACTGGCCGTGCGCGTCGAGCACTGCGGATACGAGCTCGACTGCGACCGGCAGTTGACAACGCAGATGCTGCGCCATCTTGTCGACAACGCGTTGCGGCATGCGGGGCCGGGCGGCGTCACGCTAAAGGCGCTGCTCGGCGAACGCCTGGTGCTTTGCGTCGCCGACACTGGCTCGGGCATCGTCCCCGGGCGCCAGGCCCGGCGCGTTTCCGAACAACGACAGCCCGGCGACGAAACGTGCAAGCGCAGCAGCGAGCGCAGCAGCGAGCGCAGCAGCGAGCGCAGCAACATGCGCAGCAGCGTCTGCAGCGGCGAGCTCGGCTCCGGCATCGGGCCGGCGATCGTGCGGCGGATCGCCGCGCTGCACGACATCGGAATCGGCGTCGTTTCCACACCGGGCCAGGGCCGCGTCGTCACGCTCGAGTTCCGATCCGCGGCATGCCGGCCGCGGGCGCGCGCGGCATCGGCGCCGCTCGACGACCGGCCTCGTGCCCCGCCCGCGCCTCCGCCTTCCGCATCGTTCGACGCGGCCTTCTCTCGTTCCGGCAAGCGAAGCCATGCCGGACAGTTGCTTCTCGTCGAAGACGACGAGCTGCTGGCGACCGCCTTCCTCGCCTGGGTCCGCGAGGCAGGCTTTCGCGCCCGACGGGTCAGCAGCGGCGCGCAGGCGATTCGTGCGCTCGACGACGCCACCGCGCTCGACGTCATCGTCTCGGATTTCCGGCTGCCCGACGGCCCCGATGGCCTGGCGCTGCTCGGCTTCGCCGGCGACCGGCACCCGCGTGCCCTGCGAGTGCTCGTCACCGGAGACACCGACCCGGCGCTCGAACGGCGAGTGGCCGGCATCGGCGTCACGCTGCTGCGCAAGCCCGTCGATCCGGCGATGTTGCGCCGATTGCTGGACAAGGCTGTAAGCTAGAATCGCCGACACTCCGAACATGGTGACTCGAGCGCAGCGGGCCAGCCGCACGGCGGTCCCTGGCCTCCCCTCATGGCCGAACGATTGCTGATCGTCGATGACGAAGAAGAAATCCGCGAACTGCTCGAGAACTACCTCGGCAGTTACGGATTCGAAGTCGAGGCCGTCGCCGATGGGCAGGCAATGCGCGAAGCGCTGAAGGCCGCGCCCTACGACCTGGTCCTGCTCGACCTGGGGCTGCCCGGCGAAGACGGCCTGACTCTGGCGCGCGAGTTGCGCAACGATTCGCGCCTCGGCATCGTGATCGTCACCGGCCGCGGGCAGCCGGTGGATCGGATCATCGGCCTGGAGATCGGCGCCGACGACTACGTCGCCAAGCCCTTCGAGCTGCGCGAACTGCTCGCGCGGGTGCGCAGCGTGTTGCGCCGACTCAAGGCGGCGGCGCCGGCCGCCGAGTCCCCGACGACCGGGCGCGACGACCTGCTCGTCTTCGAAGGCTGGCAGCTCGACCTCGCGGCGCGCTCGCTGAGTCGGCCCGATGGCGAGCCGGTCGCGCTGACCACCGGCGAGTTCGAGCTGCTGAGCATCTTCGCGCGGAACCCGAACCGCGCGCTGAGCCGCGACGAGCTGATGGACTTCATCCATCGTCGCGAGGCCGGCCCCTTCGACCGCTCGATCGACGTCCAGGTCGGCCGGCTGCGCCGCAAGATCGAACGCGATCCGGCCCGTCCCGAGATGATCAAGTCGGTGCGCGGTGTAGGCTACCAGTTCACGCCCCGGGTTTCGCCGGGGTGAAGCGGAGGCGGGCCGGGCCATGATGGATCCGAAGACGGCTGCAGCTGCACTCACCGACAGAAGCGCAACCCCCCGGTCGCCGACTGCCTCGTATCCGGTCGGCGAACGCTGCGAACCGCTGGTGTCCGCGCACCCTGCCCTCTACTCGCAGATCTTCGAGATGGCGGCCGATGCGCAGCTCGTCTCGGAGGCTTCGGGCCGGATCCGGCTCGCCAACCGGCAGGCCGAGCGCCTGTTCGGCTACTCCGGCAGCGAACTGCTCGAGCTGTCGATCGAAGATCTGATCCCGCAGCGCTTTCGCCATGCGCATCGGCAGCATCGAACGCGCTACCGGAAGCGCCCGGCTGCGCGGCCGATGGGCCTGAACCTGTCGCTCTGGGCCTTGCACCGTGACGGTCATGAATTCCCGGTCGAGATCAGCCTGAATCCGCTGCTGCTCGCCGGAGAGACTTTCGTCTGTGCAAACGTGCGCGACGTCAGCGAGCTGCACCGCGCGCGGATCGTGTTGTCGCAGGCGCGCCAGACCCAGGCGATCGCCGACTTCGGCCGACTTGCGCTGTCCAGCCAGGACTTGGCCTCGATCCAGAACGAAGCCTGTCGGCTCGCGGCGCTGAATCTCGAAGTGCCCGCCGCGCTGCTGCTGCGGCGCGACGGGGGCAGGCGCGAACTCGCGATCGTCGCCAGCAGCGACAGCGCCGGGGAACGCGTCCCGAACGCGGGCACGCACCGCTGGCTGCCGGCGGCCATCGCCGGTCGGATCGCCAGCGACGGCCTTGCGCAGGACCAGTGCACGACCTTCGCAGTGAGCCTGCCCGACATCGACGACGAGGCGAACCTGCTGCTGTGCCCGATCCCCGACGAGGATGGCGGCGGCGGCATGCTGGTCGCACAAGCGCCCGCCGATCGCAGCTTCAGCAGCGACGACGGCAGCTTCCTGCGCGCACTGGCGAATACGGTCGGCGCGGTGCTGCTGCGCCAGCACACCGAGGAGCGGCTGTTCCAGTTGCAGCGGCTCGAAGCACTGGGGCAGCTGACCGGCGGGGTCGCACACGACTTCAACAACCTGCTGACGATCGTTTCCGGCAACCTGCAGATGCTCGAAGAGCGCCTCGAGCAGGATCCGCTGGGGGCGAAGCTGGTCAAGTCGGCCCTGCGCGCGACCGGGCGCGGTGCCGATCTCACGCGAAAGCTGCTTGCGTTTTCGCGCCGCCAGACCCTGCAGCCGCGCGCCATCGACATCGGCCAGCTGCTCGGCTCGCTGGCCGAGATCCTGCGACGCACGCTCGGCGCCCGCATCGAAGTGCAGACCGTGCTCGGTGACGACCTGCCGCTGGCCAAGGCCGATCCGGGCATGCTCGATACGGCCCTGCTGAACCTGGCGGTCAACGCGCGCGATGCGATGCCGGACGGCGGCCGGCTCACGCTCGAGGCGCACCGCGAAATCCTCGATGCCGACTACGCCGCGCGCGAGCCCGAAGTGGTGCCCGGCGAATACGTGCAGATCGCCGTCAGCGACACCGGGACCGGGATGCCGCCCGAAGTGTTGTCGCGCGCCTTCGAGCCTTTCTTCACGACGAAGGCGCGCGGCAAGGGCAGTGGCCTCGGCCTGAGCCTGGTCTACGGTTTCGCGAAGCAGTCCGGCGGCCACCTGAAGGTCTACAGCGAATCCGGCGTCGGGACCTCGATGAAGCTGTACCTTCCCGTGGCCGGCGACCTCGCCCTGCGCGCCTCGCCGGCGAACGTCGAGGAGATTCGCGGCGGCAACGAAACGATCCTGATCGTCGAAGACGACGAATCGGTGCGCGAAGTGGCCGTGGGTTTCGTCGCGCGGCTCGGCTACCGCGTGCTCGAGTCGAGCAGCGCCGAAGATGCGCTCGAGCAACTGGATCGCAACCCGGACATCGCGCTGCTGTTCACCGACGTGGTCCTGCGCGGCGAAGTCGACGGTCCGGAACTCGCCCGCGAAGCGCTGCGCCGCCACCCGGAACTGAAGGTGCTGTTCACGTCGGGCTACGCACGCAATGCCTTGCCGCGGCAGATCGGACCGGACGTTTCGTTCGAGCTGCTCAGCAAGCCCTATCGCATCGGGCAGCTTGCCCGGATGCTGCGTCGCTCGCTCGACCGGCCGCCGCAACGCGACGGCCGGCGCGGCGAGAGGCAAGCGGACTAGGAAACCTCGGGCTCGCGGCGGGCGTCGGCGCGGCCGATCACCGCCTTCAGCGCGTCCATCCGCTTGATCGTGATCTCGCGGTTGCGCACCGATATCAAGCCTTCGGTCTGGAAGCGCGAGAGGATCCGGCTGACCGTCTCGAGCTTGAGTCCGAGCAGGCTGCCGATCTCCTCGCGCGTCATGCGCAGGATGAAATGCGTGGCCGACCAGCCGCGCGCGGCAAGCCGCTTCGACAGGTTCAGCAGGAAGGTCGCCAGCCGCTCCTCGGCGCGCATCGACCCGAGCAGCAGCATCAGCCCGCGCTCCCGCTGGATTTCCGCGGCCAGCAGCCGGAACAGTTCGCGCTGCAGCGCCGCGTCGCGGCAGGCGAGCGCATCGAGTTCGGCGAACGGGATCTCGATGACCTCGCTGTCCTCGAGCGCGATCGCGTCGCTGCTGCAAAGCTCGGAACCGATGCTCTCCAGCCCCAGGATCTCGCCGGCCATGTGGTAGCCGGTGACCTGCTCGCGGCCGTCTTCGGTCAGCAGCACGGACTTGAACGATCCGGCGCGCACGCCGTACAACGCATGGAACGAGGCGCCACAGTGGAACAGGTATTCGCCGCGACGCACGCGCCGGCGGATGCCGCCGCCGAAGCGCGCGAGCAGCGGATCGAGCCCGCCGTGAACCGGCCGAGCCTGCGAGACCCGACCTGAAGAAACGCCCGGGACGATGCCGCTATGGCCGGAAACTGCAGGGCTGGGGCTGGTATCGAACATGCGTTGCTCCGTCGTCTTTCGGATTGTGTCGGGTCCTGTCAGCAGGGAATCTAGCGATTCCGGCCACGCTCTCGATGGCTGGGCGGCAACGGTCGGTAACGGTTTGTAACGAAACGGACGGCATTTCGCCGCGGCGTGCCTTGACGACGATCAGCATCCGCGCCGCGCGCCCTGCCGCATACTTGACCTCGATGAAGACGATGCGCTGCCAATGCTACGAAGGCACCCGCGGACGACTGACCGGGCGCGTCCGCCCGGTGCCGGTTGCCGGTCCCGGTCAGGTATTGCTTCGCGTGCATGCCTGCGGCGTCTGCCGCACCGATCTTCACCTGGTCGACGGCGAACTGCCGGATCCCTTGCTGCCTGTGGTTCCCGGCCACGAGATCGTCGGCACGGTCGTCGAGCGGGGGCCCGGTGCGACCCGCTTCGAGCCCGGCGAGCGGCTCGGCGTGCCGTGGCTGGGCTGGGCCTGCGGCGACTGCGCGGCCTGCGCGAGGGGCCACGAGAACCTGTGCCCGCAGGCGCGCTTCACCGGCTACCAGGTCGATGGCGGCTACGCCGACTACGTGCTGGCCGACGAGCGCTTCTGCCTGCGCCTGCCGCAACGCTACGACGACCTGCACGTCGCGCCGCTGCTCTGTGCGGGGCTGATCGGCTACCGGGCGCTGCGCGCCGCCGGCGACCCGCGCCGGCTGGGTCTCTACGGTTTCGGCGCGGCCGCACACATCGTGGCGCAACTGGCCGTCGCCGAAGGCCGCGAGGTCCATGCGTTCACCCGCCCCGGCGATTCGGCCGCGCAGGCGCTGGCGCTGAAACTGGGCGCCCACTGGGCCGGCGCGTCCGGAGAAGCGCCGCCGCAACCGCTCGACGCAGCGATCCTGTTCGCTCCGGCGGGAGAGCTCGTGCCGGAGGCGCTGGCGCGCGTCGTGCCCGGCGGCACCGTGGTCTGCGGCGGCATCCACATGTCGGACATCCCGTCGTTCCCGTATCGCCTGCTGTGGGGCGAACGCAGCGTGAAGTCGATCGCGAACCTGACGCGCCGCGACGGCGAGGAATTCATGGCGCTTGCCGAGCGCGTGCCGATCGCGACCGAAGTCGCCGGCCTGCCGTTCGCGCAGGCGCAGCAGGCGCTCGACCGCCTGCGCAGCGGCGCGGTCGTCGGCGCGCTCGTGCTTTCGGATATGCTCACCGGGTGAAACCGACCCCACACGGCTCCAGGAGGTCTGCGATGTACAAACACGTTCTCGTTCCGACCGATGGCTCGGACCTGTCCAACGACGCGGTCACGAAAGCCGTCCAGTTCGCACGCGAAACCGGCGCGCGACTGACCGTGCTGCACGTGATGCCCGAATACATCCCGCCGGCCTTCGCCGAATTTCCTGCCGCCGGACAGGCCTCGTTCGCCGAGTTCATGAAGGCGACCGAGGAAACCGGAAAGTCGATCCTCGGCGCAGCGAAGAAGACCGCCGACGATGCTTCGGTGGCCTGCGAAACGGTCGCGCTGCGGCATACGCAACCCTACCGGGCGATCATCGACGTCGCGCGCGACAAGGGCTGCGACCTGATCTTCATGTCCTCGCACGGCCGGCGCGGCCTCAGCGCGCTGGTATTGGGCAGCGAAACCAACAAGGTGCTGACCCACTCGAGCATCCCGGTCCTCGTCTTCCGGTGACCCTTCCGCGCGGCCCGATGGCCGCGCCGCCTTCCGCCACCCGTAGGCAGGCCGCGCTGTTCGCGGGCCTGCTGCTCGCGCTTTTCCTGGCCTCGCCCCGGGCCGCGGCACGCACGCCGCAGGCCCCGGCCGCGCGTCCGCCTGCCGAGGCCGGACTCGCCGACCGGAGCAGGCACGGCGGCCTCGATGCCGGCGAGGCGTTCCGGGCCGCGACGATCGCCGTCAGCGACGGCGACTCCTTCGTCGTGCGTGGCGCCGACGGCGCCCGGCTGCGCGTACGGCTGGCCGGCATCGACGCCCCGGAGAAATCGCAGCCGTACTCGGCCGTCGCACGCCGTCGTCTGGACGCGCTGATCGGCAAGCGCGAAGTCGTGCTTGCGCCGATCAAGATCGACCCGTTCGGACGGCTCGTCGCCCATGTGGACGTCGACGGCGTCGACGCAGCGCTGGCGATGCTCGAGGCCGGCCTGGCCTGGCACTTCGCGCGTTACGACCGCGACCTGTCGCCGGAACTGCGCCTGCGCTATGCCGGCGCGGCCGCGATCGCGCGCCGCGAACGACTCGGCCTGTGGCGCGACGACGCGCCGGAGCCGCCGTGGGAGTTCAGGAGGCGGAACCCGCGCTGAGCGGCGGCCTGGGCTGGCGCTCGCCGAGCGGCGGCCCGGCCTGGCGCTGTCGCAGCGTTTCGTAGAGCACGACGCCGGCGGCCACCGACACGTTCAGGCTGCTGACCTGACCGAGCATCGGGATGCTGACCAGCACGTCGCAATGCTCGCGTGTCAGTCGCCGCAAGCCCTTGCCTTCGGCGCCGAGCACCCAGGCCAGCGAACCGTCGAGCTTCTCCTCGTAGAGCGAGTGATCGGCTTCGTCGGCGGTGCCGATCACCCAGAAGTCCGCGTCGCGGATCGTGTCGATCGCCCGCGCCAGGTTCGTGACCATGATGTAGGGCACCGTCTCGGCCGCCCCGCTGGCGGTCTGCACCGCGACGTCGGTCAGCAGGCAGGCATGGTCCTTCGGTGCGATGACCGCCGCCACGCCGGCACCGTCGGCGACCCGCAGGCACGCGCCGAGGTTGCGCGGGTCGGTCACGCCATCGAGCAGCAGCAGCGTGGCGGGCCGCTCGATCCGCTCGAGCAGTTCCTCGAGCGCGACCGCAGGCGCCGACGCGGCCTCGGCCACGGCGACGACGCCCTGGTGCCGCCTGCGCGGACACAGGCGTTCGAGCCGCTCGTGGCCGACCCGGTGCGGACGCAGGCCGGCATCGGTCGCCAGCTTCAGCAGTTCGCGGACGCGGCCGTCGTCGCGCGCCTCGTCGACGTAGAGCTCGCGAATCGTGTCCGGTGCGCGCCGCAGGCGCGCGAGAACCGAATGAAAACCGTAGATCAGCACGCCTGCTCCATTGGCATCGTTCATGCGCGGGTCGGACAGCCGTGCGGCGCGCGACCCCTTCCCATGTCCTAGTGGCGACCCTTCTTCTTGTCGACCTTGCGCGAGCCGCCCTTGTCGGCTGTCTTCGAAGCGCCGCCGTTGCCCTTGCCGGCGGACTTCCGTTCCTTGTCGGCCTTCTTTCCGGCCGCCGCCGCGCTGCGGGCGGCCGACTTCGCTGCGCCACCGGGCTTGCCCTTGCCGATGTCGCCGACGTCGGCGCCCGCCCTGCCGCCCGGCTCGGCCTTGCCGCTGCCGCCGACCAGCTTCGCGAGCTTGCGCCCCGCGATCCGGGACAGCGCCCGTGGCGGCAGCGACAATGCCGGCAGGTCGTCGGCGAAGTCCTTCGCCGCCGCGCCGGCCGACGATTCCGCATCGCGAGCGCTCCGGGTTTCTGCATCCCGGTCCACTCCGCTCCGGAGTCCCTTGCCGTCGGCTGCCCTGCCGTCGCCCGTCTTGCCGTCGGCCGGCAAGCTGCGGACCGCGCCGCCCTCGCCCGCCGCGCTTCGCGCCGCCTCGTCGGCAGCCGCCACGCGCGCAGCCACGCTCGGCCTGGCGTTGTCGCGCGACGCGCGCTGCCGATCGCGCACCAGGCTGCGGAAGTCGGTGCGCTCGACGAGCCGGAACTCCATCCGCCGCGCCTCGAGATCGACGCGCGACACCTGGACGTCGATCGGATCGGTCAAGCGATAGCGCCGCCCGGTGCGCTCGCCGCGCAGCTCGTTGCCGGCCTCGATGTACTGGAAGTACTCGCCGCCCAGTTCGGAGACGTGGACCATGCCCTCGACGTACAGCTCGTTGAGCGTGACGAAGACGCCGAACGGCGCCACGCCGGTGATTCGCCCGGCGAACTGCTCGCCGACGCGCTCGCGCATGTACATGCACTTGAGCCAGGCCTCGACGTCGCGCGAGGCCTCGTCGGCACGGCGTTCGTGTTCCGAGCACAGCATGCCGAGCGAGCGCCAGATCTCCTGGACCTCGGCGCTTTCGGCCTCGGCGTCGCGCCGGCTTCGCGAACGGCGCGCCGGGTTGCCGGCCGCCTCGCCGCCGTCGGCACCGTCGAGCGGCGCCGGCCGATAGCGCTCGCCGCGCAGCAGCGCCTTGATCACGCGATGCGTGAGCAGGTCCGGGTAGCGGCGGATCGGCGACGTGAAATGCGCATACGCCGGGTAGGCAAGCCCGAAATGGCCGACGTTGTCCGGCGAGTAGACCGCCTGCTGCATCGAACGCAGCAGCATCGTCTGCATCAGCAGGTATTCGGGGCGCGCCTGCATCTGCGCGGCAAGCCTTGCATAGTCGCGCGGGCTCGGCTCGGCGCCGCCGCCCAGCGACAGGCCTACCGTGCGCAGGAACTCGCGCAGCAACTGCAGCTTCTCCGGCGTCGGTCCCTCGTGGACCCGGAACAGTCCGGGATGCTTGCCGCGCAGCATGAAGTCGGCCGCGCAGACGTTGGCGGCCAGCATGCATTCCTCGATCAGCCGGTGCGCGTCGTTGCGGGTGCGCGGGACGATGCGCTCGATGCGGCCGGCCGGATCGCAGATGATCTGCGTCTCGACCGTCTCGATCTCCATCGCGCCGCGGCGTGCGCGAGCGCGCGCCAGCACGCGGTACAGTTCGTGCAGGTTGCGCAGATGCGGCAACAGCGCCTGCCGGCCCGGCGGCGGCTTCGGGCCGCCCGACAGCATCGTCCAGACCTCGTCGTAGGTCAGGCGCGCCGCCGAATGCATGACGGCTTCGTAGAACTGGTAGGCGCGGATCCGGCCGTCGGCGTCGATGACCATGTCGCAGACGAGCACGAGCCGGTCGATCTGCGGATTCAGCGAGCACAGTCCGTTGGACAGCTTCTCGGGAAGCATCGGGATCACGCGACGCGGGAAATAGACCGAGGTACTGCGCTCGAGCGCGTCGGCGTCGAGCGGGTCGCCCGGTTTCACGTAGTGCGAGACGTCGGCGATCGCGACCAGGAGCCGGAATCCGTTCGCGGCGGGCGCTTCGCCGGCGGCGGCCGCGGCAGCACCGGCACCGTCCAGCCCGCCCTCGACGTCGCTGTCGCCGGCGCCGTCTTCCTCGCCGTAGGCATCGCCGACCGAGTCGCGGTAGCCGTCGCCGATCTCCATCGGCTCGCAGTAGACGGCATCGTCGAAGTCGCGCGCGTCCTCGCCGTCGATCGTGACCAGCGGGACGTCGCGCAGGTCGACGCGGCGACGCAGGTCGACCGGG
>JAAZBL010000325.1 GCA_012513825.1 Limnobacter sp.
CGGAAGATGTCGCCGACGACGCTGGGCGGTTCGCCGCGCACCTGCGGCTCGAAGCACAGGATGCGCCGGAAGCCGAGGTCGGGCGACGGCAGCTCGCCGGACAGCCAGCACGAGAAGTGCTGCCGAAGGTCGATCTCCTTGCGCGCGGCCAGTTCGGCCAGCGACACGCCGCGCCGATGGAGCGCCCCGATCAGCGAGCCCTCGGTCGGCACGTAGTTGTCAGGAAACGCCGAGACGACCAGCAGGTCGAAACGATGCGCTGCGCCGGGCGCACTGAGGTCGCCCTGCAGCAGTTCGATCCGCCTGTCCGGTGCGCCGGGGATGGCAAGCGAGGCAAGTGGCTTCATCGCGGGCTCCGTGGCTTCAATGTAGCCGCGCCGCCGGCGATCGGCAATCGCTGCCGGCGAAGGCGCTTCGCAAATCGGGGGGATTGCAAGGCCCGCAGTCCGGCGTAGTCTCGCAGACTGCAGCAATCCCGAAGCAGGGGAGCGAGCATGAAGGAGAAGATGATCATCCTGCGCCGTGGCGGATCCACGCGCGACCCGTTCCGCGGGCCGAGCTTCGAGTCGGCGGCGCAGCAGGAAATGAAGGTCGAGGTCGATGAGGTCGAGCGGCGCGAAATTCCGAAGATCACGCGCAATGCCGACGTGATGGCGGTCGCGCCGCCGATGCCGATGCGGCTGATCGCCCCGCTCGACGACCACGAGGCGACGCCGGAAGAAGCCGGCGACGTGACCTGGGGCCTGCGCGCGGTCGGCGCCGACAGTTCGCCGTTCAGCGGCGACGGCATCGTCGTCGCCGTGCTCGACACCGGCATCGAAGCTTCGCATCCGGCCTTCGCCGGCGTCGAGTTGATGCGGCGCAACTTCACCGACGAGGGCGACGACGACGAGCACGGCCACGGCACGCACTGCGCCGGCACGATCTTCGGACGCAGCCTGAGCGGCACGCGGATCGGCGTGGCGCCCGGCGTGCGGCGCGCGCTGATCGGCAAGGTGCTCGGCGAGGGGGGCGGCTCGAGCGAGCAGATCGTCACCGCGATCCAGTGGGCCGTGCAGAACGGTGCGCACGTGATCTCGATGTCGCTGGGCATCGATTTCCCCGGCTACGCGCGCTGGCTGCGCGAGCAGGCCGGTTTCCCGGAAGAGCTGGCGACCTCGCGCGCACTCGAAGGCTATCGAGCGAACGTGCTGCTGTTCGAGCGGCTCGCCTCGCTGGTGCGCGCCGGCAGCCAGCCGACACTGATCGTCGCCGCCGCCGGCAACGAGAGCCGTCGCAGCGAAGACGAGCGCTTCGAGATCGCCGTGTCGCCGCCGGCCGTCTCGGAAGGCATCATCTCGGTGGCTGCGCTCGGGCAGGGCGCCAGCGGTTTCGGCGTCGCCGATTTCTCGAATACCGGCGCCGACGTCTCGGGTCCCGGCGTCGGCGTCGTGTCGGCCGGGCTCGGCGGGGGGCTGCGCACGATGAGCGGCACCAGCATGGCCTGCCCGCACGTGGCCGGCGTCGCGGCGCTGTGGGCCGAGCGGATCCTCCGGACCGGTCCGCTCAACGTCCTGAACCTGACGGCCCGGCTGGTCGGCTCGGCCAGCTTCGACGGCTTGACCGACGGCTTCGATCCTTTCGATGTCGGCGAAGGGCTGGTTCGGGCGCCGCAGGCCTAGCGTGGGGGCGCCAGGCGATCGGGCACGCGATCGGGCCGGCGCCCGGGGCGCCCGCTGGTGCTGCGCGCTGGTGCTCGCAGCGCTGCTCGGCGCCTGCGGCGCCACCGGGCCGCTCGCATCGCGCCACGAGCCGAGTGGCATTCCGATGCGGCTCTGGACCGACGACGACGGCGCCGATCGCAGTTTCGCCGACTACGCGGCGACGGCGAGCGC
>JAAZBL010000326.1 GCA_012513825.1 Limnobacter sp.
GCAGAGCGCGCTGCCCGCCGCGCTGATGTGCCGTCTCGCCGGAATCGGCCTGAGGCTCGCTTATGCTCGCGAGAATCCGTACCGGCTGCTGACCGACTGGGTCGTCGACCGCGACACGTCGCGCGCGGGCGGGCGCCACGAGGTTCGACGCCAGCTGGACCTGCTGCGCTCGGTCGGTTTCGAGGCGCCCGAGACCAGCCTGCAGTTCGCCTGCCGGCCGCAGGACAACGTCTCGCTGCTCGAAAAGCTGGCCGGCAGCGGCGCCAACCTCGAGCGCAGCTACATCGTCGTCCATCCTGGAGCGAGCGCGCCGTCGCGCCGCTATCCTGCCGTGCGTTTCGGCGAGGCGGCTGCACGCGTGGCGCGCGAGACGGGCAGCCAGCTGATCGTGGTGGCCGGCCCTTCCGAGGCGGCGCAGGCCGACGAGGTCGTGCAGGGGGCGCGGGGCACCGCCGCGTGCCTGACCGGCGCGCTGAGTCTCGGCGAACTCGCCGCACTGATCGGCCACGCCCGGCTCGTCCTGTGCAACAACAGCGCGCCGGCCCACCTGGCGGCCGCGCTCGGGACGCCGGTCGTGGTCCCGTACGCGCTGACCAATTCCCAGCACACGCCGTGGCGCGTACCGAGCCGCGTGCTGTACCGCGAAGTCCCGTGTCGCGACTGCCTGAAGAGCGTCTGCCCGGAAGGGCATCACGCCTGCCTACTGGGCGTTTCGTCGGAGCAGGTGGCCGCGGCCGCACTCGAGTTGCTGGTCGTCGATCGGCCGGCGCCGGCAGTTGCGCCGCTGGCGGCCGCGGGCGCGCTGCCGCGGCTCGCGGTCGACGGGCTCGGCGTCGCGCCGCTGCAGGGCGAGAGCGCCTGACGTGCCGCTCGCGCGTTCCGCTCGAATGCCGCCCACAGCGAAACCCGATCTCAGCGTCGTCATGGCCACCTGCAGGCGGCCGGCGCTGCTGCGCCGCTGCCTGGACGCCTTGCTCGCGCAAACGCTCGAGCCATCGCGATACGAGATCATCGTCGTCGACGACGGCCGAAGCGACGAGACGGAGAAGCTGGTCGGGGAGCTGGCCGCTCGAACGTGCGGGACGCCTGCCTTGCGCTGTCTTCGAACCGTCTCGACGCGCGGACCGGCCGCTGCACGCAACCTGGGTTGGCGGGCAAGCGAGGCCGCAATCATTGCATTCACCGACGACGACACGGTGCCGGATCGCGACTGGCTGCGCGCCGGGCTCGCCGCGATCGGCGCAGGCTCCGACGCGGTGACCGGGCGCGTCGTCGTTCCGCTTCCCGAACGGCCGACCGACCACGGGCGCATGACAGGCGGCCTCGCGTCGGCCGAGTTCGTGACCGCCAACGTCTTCGTGCGGCGCGACGCGCTGCTCAAAGTCGGGGGCTTCGACGAAAGGTTCACGCGACCCTGGCGCGAGGACTCGGACCTGCAGTTCTCGCTGATCGAAGCCGGCGCGGCAATCGGCCATGCGCCCGACGCGATCGTCGTGCACCCGGTGCGCCCGGCGCCGTGGGGAATTTCGCTGTTGCAGCAGCACAACGTCTTCTTCGACGCGCTGCTGTACCGCAAGCATCCGCGGCTGTTCGTCGAGCGCATCCGGCGTCGACCGCCATGGCTGTACCTGGCGATCGTCGTGGCAGCCGTGGGCGCCTTCGCCGCCGCGGTGGCCGGCCGTCCGCGGCTCGCATCGCTGCTGGCCGGCGTCGCGGGGGCCGGCATCCTCGTGTTCGCGTTCAGGCGCCTGGACGGCACGTCGCTGGCGCCGGCGCACGTGCTGGAGATGCTGCTGACCTCGGCCTTCATTCCATTCCTCGCACTTTACTGGCGGGTGCTGGGCGCCTGGCGCTTCCGGGTGTTGTTTCCGTGACCACGGACGCGAACGACTTCGACTGGTCGAGCGTGCGCAGCGTCGCCGTCTTTCGAGCATTGATGCTCGGCGACATGCTGTGCGCGGTCCCGGCGCTTCGGGCGATCCGCGCCGCTTGTCGACAGGCGCGGGTGACCTTGATCGGCCTGCCGTGGGCGCGCGAGCTTGCCGAGCGCATCGCTTGCGTCGACGAGTTCATCGAGTTTCCCGGTCACCCGGATCTGCCCGAGCGCGCCCCCGATCTGCGGGCCTGGCCGGGCTTCTGCGCAAGGATGCGCGAACGACGCTTCGATCTGCTGATCCAGTTGCACGGCAGCGGCGGCGTCGTCAATCCGCTGCTGCGCGGATGGGAGGCACGCCGGTTCGCCGGATTCTTCGACGAGCGTGCCGCTCGGCGCGGGTTTGCCGACGACGCCGCGAATCGGCTGTTCGTCCGCTGGCCCGAGGAAGGGCATGAAATCGATCGCCTGCTCGCACTGACCCGGCACCTGCAGATGGCGGATCGCGGAACCGGCCTCGACTTTCCGGTCGACGACGCCGATCGCGACCGGATCACCCGGATCTGGCCCGATCTTGCCGAGGCACGGGGGCGTTATGTCTGTGTGCATCCGGGGTCCCAGCTTCCGTCGCGACGCTGGCCTGCGCAGCGCTTCGCAGCGGTTGCCGACCATCTTGCAGGACTCGGCTTCACCGTGGTGCTGACCGGGAGCGCCGGCGAGAAGCCGCTCGTCGAGTCGGTCGCCCGGTCGATGCAGTCGAACAGCGTCGACCTGGTCGGCCGCACGAGTTTGTGGACGCTCGGAGCGCTGGTCGAGCGAGCGGCACTCGTCGTGAGCAACGACACCGGAATCTCGCACGTCGCCGCGGCGCTGCGTACGCCGAGCGTCGTCGTCAGCTGCGGCGCCGACACGAGCCGCTGGTCACCGCTGGACGGCTCGCGTCATCGGGTGCTCGCGGCGCCCGTCGCCTGTCGGCCCTGCGCGTTCCCGGTCTGTCCGTACGGTCACGAATGCGCGACCGCGATCGAGGTGCCCGAGGTGCTGGCCGAAGTGCGGCGCATGTTGTCGCCGCTTGCAGGGCACGAACTGGCGAGCGGCGACCGGCGAAGGGCCCGCCCGGAAGCAGCCGGGCGTCCGGCGATGCCCGAGGAGGCGGTCCGATGAGTCTTGCGCCGCGGCCGCTGCGCGTGCTGACCTGGCACGTGCACGGCAACTACCTGTACTACCTGAGCCAGATCCCGCACGAGTTGCACCTGGTGACGCTGCCGGGCGATCCGCCGGGTCACGCCGGCCGTGTCGGCAGCCTCCCATGGGGTGCGAACGTCCACGAAGTCCGTGCCGACGAGCTGAACGGCAGGGAGTTCGACTGCGTGCTCTACCAGTCGAAGCGCGACTTCGACGAAGACCGGCTGCGTTACCTGTCGCCGGCGCAGAGAAGCCTGCCGGCCATCTACCTGGAGCACGACCCTCCGCAGCAGCACCCGACCGAGACCCGCCACTGGGCCGCCGGGCTCGTCGACATGCTCGTCCACGTCACGCCGTTCAATGCGCTGATGTGGGAGAGCGGGCAGACGCCGGTCCGCGTGATCGAACATGGCGTGCTCGTGCCGGACGGCATTCGCTACAGCGGGCGACTGGCGCGCGGGATCGTCGTCGTCAACCATCTGCGACGACGCGGCCGGCGGCTGGGGCTCGACGTCTTCGAATTCGCGCGCGAGCGTGTGCCGCTGACGCTGGTCGGCATGGACAGCGAATCGCTGGGCGGCGACGGCGAGATCCCGAACCTCGAGCTGCCGGCGACGATGGCCGCCTATCGCTTCTTCTTCAATCCGATCCGCTATACGAGCCTGGGGCTGGCCGTCGTCGAAGCGATGGCGATAGGCATGCCGATCGTCGGACTGGCCACGACCGAGTTGCCGACGGTCATCCGCAACGAAGTCAACGGTTACGTCGATACGCGTCCGCAGAGGCTGGTCGAAGCGATGAACGCGCTGATCCACGATCCGGACACCGCACGGCGATGGGGCGAGGCGGCGCGCGCGACGGCGCGAAGCCGATTCTCCATCACGCGATTCGTCGCCGAGTGGGACGCGCTGCTCAGCGAGGTCTGCGCCCGCTGATCGACGTCGTGCAGCCGAACGGTGTGCGGCGCACCGTACTTGCCGCGCACCTCGCTTGCTGGAGTCGATGCTCGACAGCCGGATCCACCGGCAAAGGAGCGACTGATGGGACGTTGTGCAGTCTGCGGAAACGATTATCCGCGTTCGTTCGAAGTGAGCCTGGCAGGCCGGACCGAAACCTTCGACAGCTTCGAATGCGCAATCCACATGATGGCCCCGCGCTGCGCGCACTGCGATTGCACGATCATCGGCCATGGCATCCAGTCGGGCGAGGCGATCTATTGCTGCGCCCATTGCGCGCGCAAGTCGGGCGTCGAGGGCGTCGCCGACAACGCGGCGAACCCGGCCTGAGCATCGTGACGCCCTCGGCGCCCGCGCCACCGTGAGGACCGTACCGTTGCGACCGCCCGCGCCTTTTGGCGACCGTCGGCTTTCAGCGTAGCGCGAACGCCACCAGCGCATCCCCGACCTCGTTGCCGATCGACGGGTGGCCGCCGCCACGACGACGAATTGCCGGCCGCCGATCGCATAGGTCATCGGCGTGGCCTGGCCGCCATACGGAAGTTCGCCGGGCCCAGAGTTCCTCGCCGGTCCGCGCATCGAAGGCACGCAGCAAGTTGTCCATCGTCGCGGCGATGAAGACGAGGCCGCCGGCGGTGACGACCGGCCCGCCGAAGCCCGGCGTGCCGAAGCGAAAGGCCATGCCGAACGGCGCGAGTTCGCGCGTGTTTCCGAGCGGCACCTCCCAGGCCAGGCGCCCGTGCTCGACGACCACGTCGCCGACCACCGCCGGCGCCGACGTGAACTGCAGCTCGTCCTCGCCGAGTCCGTCTCGCTCGAGCGGCACGCGGACTTCGCCGCCGTTGCCGAATCCGGGGCAGGGCGTGCCCTCTTGCGCATCGAGCGCGAGCAGCCGCCGGTCGGTCGTCGCGAGGAACAGCCGCTCGGCGCAGGGCTTGCCGTTTGCCTCATCGTTCGCCCGCCACCGCGCAAGGCCTCGGCAACCGAAGCGCTCGCCCGGCAAGCGCGGCCCGAGCGCGACTGCCGGTTCGTGGATCCAGCGCTCGCGACCGCTCGCGGGATCGAGCGCGACGACCCTGCCGAAGGGCGTGCAGAACACCAGATGCCCTGCGGCGACGATCGGGGTCGCCTGGAACTTGCCCCACTTTCCCCAGCGCCCCCGGCGCTCGACTTCGCCGGTCCGGTAGGTCCAGGCCATGCGCAGCCGGCCGACGTTTTCCGGCGTGATCTGCGCGATGCGGGAATGGCGCGTCATCCCCGGGTCTGAACCGTAGGCGGCCCATGACAGGTCGTCGGCGATCGACGCGACCGGGTCCTCGCTGGCTGCCGGGCGACGTTCCTGCGGCGGCCCGTAACGGTTCGATAGCACGAAGGCTGCCAGGCCCGTCAGAACGGACAGCACGGCGGCCAGCGTCACCCTCGAAGTCTTTCGGCGCATGCTCGTCGTCTGGCTGAAATCGTCGAAGGCCGATTTTCGATGCCGAGCCTTGGTTCGTCGATCCTTTCCCTGCTAGCCTCGAACCGGACAACCGGATTGCCGCATGCCTGACAGACCCCCGTTCGTACGATCGCTGTTCGCACCGTCCGCGCTGGACCGCTCGATGCTTCGTTACCTGCCGTTCCTGCTGTCGGTGGCGCTGACGCTGTTCTCGTTCGTCGCGGTCTGGTTCGAGCCGGCGTGGATCTCGGGCCTGCTCGTGTTCGGCGCGCTGGCCGCGCTGGGCACGCACGACCTGTTCTTCAGCACCAGCACGCTGCGGCGCAACTACCCGATCCTGGCGCACGTTCGTTTCGGTGCCGAAACCGTCGGTCCTGCGATCCGCCAGTATTTCGTCGAGTCCGACACCGTCGAGGTGCCGTTCTCGCGAGAACAGCGCGAGCTGATCTACAAGCGTGCGAAGTCGGTCAACGACACCCGGCCCTTCGGCACGCTGAAGGACGTCTACGGTCGCGACTACGAGTGGATCAACCATTCGATGGTGCCCACCCCGCACGGCGACCCCGATTTTCGCGTGACGATCGGCGAGCGCAGCACGCAGCCTTACTCGGCGAGCCTGTTCAACATTTCGGCGATGAGTTTCGGTTCGCTGTCGGCCAGTGCGATTCGCGCGCTGAGTCGCGGCGCGAAGCTCGGCGGCTTCTACCACGACACCGGCGAGGGCTCGATCTCGCCGTACCACCGCGAGGGCGGCGGCGACCTCGTCTGGGAGATCGGCTCCGGCTATTTCGGTTGTCGCAACGCCGACGGCAGCTTCGATCCGGAGCGCTTCGTCGCCAATGCGCACGACCCGCAGGTCCGGATGATCGAGATCAAGCTGTCGCAGGGTGCGAAGCCGGGCCACGGCGGCGTGCTGCCGGCGCCCAAGGTCAGCGCGGAGATCGCTGCTACGCGCGGGGTTCCGGAGGGTGTCGAATGCGTGTCGCCGGCCCAGCACAGCGCGTTCTCGACGCCGCTCGAGTTGCTGGAGTTCGTCGCGCGACTGCGCGAGCTGTCGGGCGGCAAGCCGACCGGCTTCAAGCTGGCGATCGGCCACCCGTGGGAGTGGTTCGGCATCGCCAAGGCGATGCACGAGAGCCGGATCCTGCCCGACTTCATCGTCGTCGACGGCGCCGAAGGCGGCACCGGCGCCTCGCCGGCCGAGTTCATCGACCACGTCGGCGTGCCGATGAACGAGTCGCTGATGCTCGTCCACAACACGCTGGTCGGCCTGCGGCTGCGCGACGACATCCGGATCGGCGCCGCCGGGCGCATCATCAGCGCTTTCGACATCGCGCGTACGCTGGCGCTCGGCGCCGACTGGTGCAATGCCGGGCGCGGCTTCATGTTCGCGCTCGGATGCATCCAGGCGATGGCCTGCCACACGAACCGATGCCCGACCGGGATCGCGACGCAGGACCCGCGACGCTGGCGCCAGCTCGACATCGGCGACAAGGCGCTGCGCGTGCAGCGCTATCACCACAACACGATGATCGCCTTGCGCGACCTGATCTGCGCGGCCGGTCTGCAGCACCCGAACGAACTGGGCCCCGAGCACATCCTGCGCCGGGTTTCGCGGATCGAGGTGAGGGCGCTGGCCGCCCTCTACCGGTTCATGGAGCCCGGCGAGCTGCTCGACGGCGTTCCCGAGCACGCGGTGTTCCGGTCGTTCTGGGCCGATGCGCGCAGCGACTCGTTCGGCGCTCCGGAAAAGGTCATGGCGATGCGGCGCAGCAAGTCTTACTAGGAGGCTCCCTGGACGGCTGCGCCTTGACGGCCTATTGCTTCGGCACCTTCGCGAGCTCGATGAGCTTCGCCCACTTCTGCTCTTCGGATCGCGTATAGGCCGCGAACTCCTCCGGGCTGCTGCCGACCGGCCGGGCGCCCAGCGAGGCGTAGGTCTCGAGCAAGGCGGGCTCCTTCAAGCCTTGCCGGGCGAAGGCCGCCAGCTTCCGGACGATCGCGTTGGGGGTGCCGGCAAACGGCAGCGACGATTGCATCGAAGTCTCGTGGATCGGACAAGGACGTTCGATGTTACCCGCCATTTCATTGCGCCCGCTCAGCGCCGCTCGTCGGCGTTTCGACCGCGATTGCCGCCGGCCGCGTAAAATCCCGGCCTGACGCATCGCCGCCATCGGGCGGCGGCGCCGTCTCCCGAAGCCTGCCGCACGCGTGAGCGTCTGCGCCGTCGCGTGCCGGCGATGAACCCTTATTCGTCGTGTTGTCCAAACTCCTGTTGACGCGCTGGCGCGTCTTCGCCGGGGCCGGCCTGGCCCTGCTCGCCATCGCCTTGTTCGCTGCCGCGATGGTCGTCAAATCCGCGGCGGGCGACGCTGCCCAGGCGCGCAAGGATCCGCTGGCGCTGGCCTTCGAGGCCGAATCCGCAAGCTGGCTGGCGCGACCGCAGGCGGCCTCCGATTTCGAGAGGGCAGTCGCCGATGGAAGGATCGCCGAGGTCGCAGTCAGCGGCCCGATGCTGCTGTACACCTCGGTGACGGGCGAACGGGCAAGCACCCGCCTGATCGACTGCGGCCCGGCTTGTACCAGCGCGCTGCTTTCCCGTCTCGGCGAGCTGAGCGCGCGCCACGGTTTCGCGCTCACCTTCGCCGACATCGACCCGCGCGGCCCGGTCGAGCGGTTCAGCGACACGATGGCGACGCTCGGGCGTCCGTTGGGCCTGCTGGTTGTGGTGCTGGTGGTTTTCGGCCTGCTCGGCTACCGGATGCGCGATCGTCTGCTCGGGGGCGGCGCCGAGCTTGCCGAAAAACCGGTCGCGGGCTTCGACGACGTGATCGGGGCGCAGGAAGCCAGGCAGGCGCTGCGCCGCGTGACCGCGTTCATGAAGGATCCCGGCGCCTACACCGAACTCGGCGCGCGCGCGCCGCGCGGCGTGCTGCTCGAGGGCCCGCCGGGCACCGGGAAGACGATGCTTGCCCGGGCGCTGGCCGGCGAGTGCGGAGCGAGCTTCATCAGCGTCGACGGCTCGTACTTCAGCTCGATGTACTTCGGTGCCGGCATCGGCAAGGTCCGGCAGTTGTTCGCGCAGGCGCGCAAGCACGCGCCGTGCATCGTCTTCATCGATGAGATCGACGGGATCGGCAAGCGCTCGAACCCCGGCAGCAGCCCGAACGGCGGTGAACAGGAGCAGAACCGGATCATCAACCGGCTGCTGGTCGAAATGGACGGTTTCTCGGCACTCGAGAACGTCGTCGTCGTCGGCGCGACGAACGCGGTCGACAACGTCGATCCGGCGCTGCGCCGGCCCGGGCGTTTCGACCTCGTCGCGCGCGTCGCCATGCCGACGCTGCCCGAGCGAAGCGCGCTGTTCGAGCTGTACCTGCAGCGCGTCCGGGCAGCCGAAGGCATCGACGTCGCGTCGCTGGCGCGAACGGCTGCCGGCATGTCGCCGGCAGACATCGCCAATTGCGTCAACCGTGCCGCCGCGTACGCGGCCGAGGCCGGCGAAACGGAGGTCGACGTCGAACGCCTCTACCAGTCGCTCGAAGCGCACCAGCTCGGCGGCGAGGTGTCGTCGGTCAAGGACGTGATCACCAGCGACACGCAGCGCCGGATCGCCGTGCACGAGGCCGGTCACGCGCTGGTCGCGCATCTTTGCGAGGCCGGCAGCGTCGAGCGGGTCAGCATCGAGCCGCGCGGCGGTGCGCTCGGCGTGACCTACGTGACGCGGCACGTCGACGAACCGCTGTACGGCGAACGCGAGCTGCACTCGCGGCTGGCGATGATGCTCGGCGGTCGCGAAGCCGAAATGCTGGTCTTCGGCAACACCTCGAGCGGCGCCGCCGACGACCTTCGCCGCGCGACCGAGCTGGCGACCTCGATGATCGGCAGCTACGGGTTCGGCAGGACCTTCGGCCTGTTGAGCATGAACGGCATGCCGCCCGAGCTGATCGGCCCCGACCTGCAGCGCAGCCTCGTCGACGAGGCGAAGGACCTGCTCGGGCAGGCGCAGGCGCGGTGCGTGCAGGTGCTCGCCACGCATCGCGACCGGCTGGAGCGGCTCGGCGAACTGCTGCTCGCCGAGGAAACGATCAGCGGGCCGCGACTGCGCGAGATCCTCGACGGACTCGACCTGCCTGAGGCAGAGCAGTTGCTCGCCGCCTGAGGGCAGGCATCTTCGGTCGCGCGTGCGGCGCGCGCGAAGGCAGGCGGAGGCGAATTCAGTCCGCCAGTTCCTCGATGGCATCGACGCGGTCGGGATAGAAGGCCAGGTAGCCGGCGATCTGCGCGACCGCCGCATTCGGCGCTTCGTAGCTCCACACCGCATCGACGGCCTCGTCGCCGTCGACGCGCACCGTGTAGTACGAAGCATCGCCCTTGTATGGGCAATGCGTCCGGTGCTCGCTGCGCGTCATTACCGACATGTCGGCATCCTGTCGCGGAACGTACTGGACCGCGGGCAGCGTCGACTCCTGCAGCGTCAGCGCCGAACGCGTGTCGGCGATCACGCGGCCTTTGAAGACGACCCGTACGCGCCGAGGATTCGGGGCGATCGCGATCGGATGATCGGGGGTGGGCTGGAGCATCTGACGACCTCGTCGGTAGGGTAGGGCCTCCGCCTGCGGGGCCGTCGACGTCAGGTTTCCCGGAGCTCGACCAGCCTCGCCAGGCGCTCGACCTCGTCCGGGGACGCAAGGCTGGTGCCCGCTTCGAGCAGTGCTGCGGTGCCGCCGGCCACCCCGTATCGGAAAGCCTCGTCGATGCCGGCACCGGCCGCCAGCCGTGCGAGGAACGACGCGACGAAGCTGTCGCCGGCGCCGACCGTGCCGGCGATCGCGACCGGAATCGCTTCGGCCCGCAGCCGCCGGCCATCGGCGACCAGCAGGGCGCCGCGATGCCCGAGCGTCAGCGCGACGATCTCGGCCTTGCCTTCGTCGACGATACGAGCGGCCGCCGAAACCCACGAATCTTCCGTTTCGAGCGGCTCGCCGGTCAGTTCGCGCATTTCGCGCAGGTTCGGCTTGACGAAGTGGACGCCTTCGTCGAGCGCGGCCGCGAGCGCCGGCCCCGAGGCGTCGAGCACCATCCGGGATCCCTGCTCGCGTGCGATGCGCGCCAGACGGGCGTAGAAGTCGTCGGGCACGCCCGGCGGCAGGCTGCCGCTGGCGACCAGCCAGTCGGGTACCGGCTCGATGGCCGCCACGCGGTCCAGGCACGCGCGCCACTGGGACGCTTCGAGGCTCGGACCGGGCAGCACGAAACGGTATTCGCGGCCGCTCGATCGATCGAGCACCGTGAAGCTCTCGCGGGTCTCGGCGTCGACCTCGATCGGGATGCTGCGCACGCCGTCCTGCGCGAGCAATCGCTGCAGCAGCCGTCCGAGGAACCCGCCGGCCATGTACAGCGCCCGGCAGTCGACGTCGAAGCGGGCGAGCACGCGGGCGACGTTCACGCCGCCGCCCCCGGGGTCGCGCTGTACGGCGGCGCAGCGCAGCTTGTGCTCGTGCGTCAGCTCCGCCACGCTGGTGGCAACGTCGATCGCAGGGTTCAGCGTGACGGTCAGGATCTTCGAACTGGAGGTCATCGGCCGAGAATAGTGCAATCGCGTCGCCCGCCGAAGCGCGTTCAGCCGGAGCTACTTCTTTTTCCGGAGCGACCTATTCGGCCGGATAGACGAGCGTGCCGTCGGCCTGCCGGATCGCGGCCGGATTCAGCGTGGCCGCCTCGATCTTGCCCGCCCCCATGATGTGCCAGACGCGATCGCCTCCGGCGATCAGGTAGTCGGCGATGATGCGCCGGTGGCAGCGCCACCAGACCGCTTCGGCGCACATGATCGCGCAGCGGTGCGAGCGGCCGAGATCGCGCAGCTCGGCCAGGCCGTCGCGGAACGCGGCCGTCCCGGTGTAGTCGGCATAGTTCCGGAAGCTGCCGTTCTGCCAGAAGCCGTTGGGAGACGGCGCATCCTTGCGGCGCCCGCGCAGGCCGCCGAGCGCGGCGACATGGCGGTAGTCGATGCCGAAGCCTCGAAGGCCGGCGGGTAGCGCGTCGGCATTGAATTGCGGGTTCGTTCGCGAACGCGGAATCGTGCGCACGTCGACGAGAAAGTCGCAGCCCGCTTCGCGCAGCAGGCTCGCGAGCTCGTCGACCGAGCGCGTCGAATGGCCGATCGTATGGAAATCCGTCACTTCATTCGTTCGGGCCGTCGACGCGCAGCACCGTCTCGATGTCGCGGATGCGCACGTAGTTCGCGCGGCCCAGGCGTCCCACCGGTCTCAGCGACTCGTCCTGCAAGGGGTCGACCCGGTGGTTGACGCCTTTCCGCTCGCCCAGGTAGACGCGCTCGTCGACGTGCGTGCGCACGACCTGCGCCATGACCCAATGGTGGTTGCCGATCTCGATCACATCGTAGAGCGTGCATTCGAAGGCGACCGGCGCACCGGCCACCCGCGGGGGGCGAACCGATTCGCAAGGCAGGGGCACCAGTCCGGCATGCGCGAACTCGTCTTCGCCGGGCGCCAGGTTGGTCGACGTTGCGACCATCGGCTCGAGCAGCGACTCGGGCACGAGGTTGACGACCAGTTCGCGATGCGCGCGGATGTTGGCCAGCGTGTCCTTCGCGATCACGGCTCCGCTCGCGGTCCGCGGGCGCGGCCCGATCGCGAACCCGACGACCGGCGGATGCGCGCTGCAGAC
>JAAZBL010000327.1 GCA_012513825.1 Limnobacter sp.
GCGCGCGTGCTGATGCAGGACTTCACCGGCGTGCCGGCGGTCGTCGACCTGGCCGCGATGCGGCACGCGGTCGCCGAGCACGGCGGCGATCCCGCAGCGCTCGATCCGCTGATTCCGGTCGATCTGGTGATCGACCACTCGGTGCAGGTCGACGTCTTCGGCCGCCCCGACGCGCTGGCTCGAAACAACGAGCTCGACTACCAGCGCAACCGCGAGCGCTACCAGTTCCTGCGCTGGGGCCAGCAGGCCTTCGGCCGCTTCTCCGTCGTGCCGCCGGCCACCGGCATCTGCCACCAGGTCAACATCGAATACCTGGCCAGCGTCGTGACCGCCCGCGACGGCTGGGCCTTTCCCGACACGCTGGTCGGCACCGACTCGCACACGCCGATGGTCAACGGCCTGGGCGTCGTCGGCTGGGGCGTCGGCGGAATCGAGGCCGAGGCGGCGCTGCTCGGGCAGCCGATCTCGATGCTGATTCCGGAAGTCGTCGGCATCCGGCTGAAGGGCGAAATGCCCGAAGGCACGACCGCGACCGACCTGGTGCTGACCGTGGCGAGCCTGCTGCGTGCCCACGGCGTGGTCGGCCGGTTCGTCGAGTTCTACGGCCCCGGCGTGGCCAACGTGCCGCTCGAGAACCGCGCGACGATCGGCAACATGTCGCCCGAATACGGTTCGACGATCACGATCTTCCCGATCGACGACGAGACGCTGCGCTACCTGCGCTTCACCGGCCGCCCGGAGAAGCTGGTCGCGCTCGTCGAGGCCTATGCGAAGGAACAGGGCCTCTGGCACGATCCGACGGCCGAGCCGGTCTTCACCGAAACGCTGCAGCTCGACCTGTCGTCGATCGAACCGTCGATCGCCGGCCCGGCCCGCCCGCAGGACCGTGTGCCGCTGCGCCAGGCGCGCGAGCGTTTCGCCGCCGACCTCGTCGGCTCGCTGCCCGAGAACCTGACGGCCGAGCCGACGGCGCCGACCGAGGCGGTCGCCGCCGGCCAGCGCCAGAGCGATCGCGACTACGACAAGGCCGACGCGGATTCGTTCCCGGCCAGCGACCCGCCGGCGGCGGCAGCCAGCGGCCTGCCCGACGGCGATCCGGGCGGCTCGCCGCGCGTGCACGCCGACGGCAGCGGCCCGACCGCCGCGAGCCGGCCGCACAAGCGGGTGCCGGTGCGCCTGGGCGCCGACTCGGGCCTCGAGCAGCCGCTCGACGTGCAGCTCGACCACGGTCACGTGTCGATCGCCGCGATCACCAGCTGCACGAACACGTCGAACCCGCAGGTCATGGTCGCCGCCGGCCTGCTCGCCCGCAAGGCAGTGGCGCGCGGGCTGCAGCGCAAGCCCTGGGTCAAGACCTCGCTGGCGCCCGGCTCGAAGGTCGTCACCGACTACCTCGATCGCGCCGGACTCACCGACGATCTCGCGAAGCTCGGTTTCAGCCTCGTCGGTTACGGGTGTACGACCTGCATCGGCAACTCGGGTCCGTTGCCCGCGCCGATCGCGGAGGCCGTCGACGATCACGGACTCGCGCTGGTCTCGGTGCTGTCGGGCAACCGCAACTTCGAGGGGCGGATCAACCCCGGAGTCCGGATGAACTACCTGGCTTCGCCGCCGCTCGTCGTTGCCTACGCGATCGCCGGCACGATGGACATCGACATCGTCAATACGCCGCTGGGCAAGGATGGCGATGGCCGACCCGTCTTCCTGCGCGACATCTGGCCGACGATGGCCGAAGTCAACGAGGTCATCCAGTCGGCGCTCGTCTCCGAGATGTTCCTCGGTGCCTACGGGAAGGTCTTCGACGGCGACGAACACTGGCGGTCGCTGCCGGTGCCGGCCGGCGGCGCCTACGAATGGTCGGACGAATCGACCTACGTGCGCCGACCGCCGTACTTCGACGACCTGCAGCTGCAGCCGGCTCCGCTGACGGACATCGAGAACGCGCGTGCGCTGGCGCTGTTCGGCGACAGCATCACGACCGACCACATCTCGCCGGCCGGTGCGATCCACCCCGCCAGTCCCGCCGGCCTGTGGCTGAAGTCGCAGGGCGTCGCGGTCGCCGATTTCAACACCTACGGCGCACGCCGTGGCAACCACGAGGTGATGATCCGCGGCACCTTCGCGAACGTGCGCATTCGCAACCGGCTCGCGCCGGGCACCGAAGGCGGCGTGACCGTGCACCGGCCCTCGGGCGAACGGATGTCGATCTACGACGCCGCCGAGCGCTATCGCAGCGAGGGCGTGCCGTTGGTCGTGCTGGCGGGCAAGGAATACGGCTCGGGCTCGTCGCGCGACTGGGCCGCCAAGGGCACGGCGCTGCTCGGCGTGAAGGCCGTGGTCGCCGAAAGCTTCGAGCGCATCCATCGCTCGAACCTGATCGGGATGGGCGTTCTTCCGCTGCAGCTCGACGGCGGTGCGAGCTTCGCGTCGCTGGGCGTCGACGGCACCGAGCTGTTCTCGATTCGCGGCCTGGCCGGCGTCGACCCGCAATCGCTGATCCATGCGCGATTGACGCTGCAGGCCGGCGACAAGGCGATCCCGGTGATCGCGCGGCTCGACACGCCGATGGAAGCCCATTACCTCGAACACGGCGGCATCCTGCACTACGTGCTGAGGCAGCACCTGGCCGGGGCGAAGCAGTCGGGCGCCTGATCCGGTCGAATCCGCGCGGCTCGAGGTGCGCGGCGCCTCGAGCCGGCGACCGCGCGACCGGCAGGATCGGCGCGGGCCGCGCGATCGGGTTCAGTACGTTTCGCGAGCGCTACCCGCAGGTGCGCTTCCGCCCCGAACCGGCGCTCGTGTTCGCCGACCGCGCCGGGCGGATCGCGAC
>JAAZBL010000328.1 GCA_012513825.1 Limnobacter sp.
ACGACCTGGCCGGCCTTGACGACTTCGCGCGGATCCTTGACGAAGCGATCGGCCAGCTCCGAGATGTGGACCAGCCCATCCTGGTGCACGCCGACGTCGACGAAGGCGCCGAAGTTCGCCACGTTCGTGACGACGCCCTGCAGTTTCATGCCGGGGCGCAGGTCGGCGATCTGCTCGACCCCCTCCTGGAACGAGGCGGTCACGAACTCGCCGCGCGGGTCGCGGCCCGGCTTCTCGAGTTCTGCGAGGATGTCGCGCACCGTGGGCTCGCCGAAGCGCTCGTCGACGAACTGCTTCGGCTCGAGCCTGCGCAGCACGTCGCGGTTGCCGATCAGCTCGCGCGCGTTCTTGCTGACCTGCTCGAGGATTCGCTGGACGACCGGATACGCCTCCGGGTGCACGGCCGATGCATCGAGCGGATTTTCGCCGTCGCGAATGCGCAGGAAGCCGGCCGCCTGTTCGAAGGCCTTGTCGCCGAAATACGGCACCTTCTTCAGCGCTTCGCGGCTCTCGAACGCGCCGTGCGCATCGCGATGCTCGACGATGCGCTGCGCGACCGCCTTCGTCAGCCCCGACACCCGGGAGAGCAACTGGACCGACGCGGTATTCACGTCGACGCCGACGCCGTTGACGCAGTCTTCGACGACCGCATCGAGCTGGCGAGCCAGCGCGCGCTGGTTCACGTCGTGCTGGTACTGTCCGACGCCGATCGACTTCGGATCGATCTTGACGAGTTCGGCCAACGGGTCCTGCAGGCGGCGCGCGATCGAAACGGCGCCGCGCAGGCTCACGTCGAGATCGGGAAACTCCTTCGCCGCCATCTCGCTGGCCGAGTAGACCGAGGCGCCGGCCTCGGACACGACGAGCTTGCGCAGGTGCAGTTCCGGGTGCCGCCTGATCAGGTCGGCGACGAGCTTGTCGGTCTCGCGCGACGCGGTCCCGTTGCCGATCGCGACGAGCGCGACCTTGTGCCGCTCGGCGAGCTTCGCGAGCGCTGCGATCGAGCCGTCCCAGTCGCGACGGGGTTCGTGCGGAAAGATCGTCGCCGTATCGACGAGCTTGCCGGTGGCATCGACGACGGCGACCTTCACGCCGGTGCGGATGCCCGGGTCGAGCCCGATCACCGCACGCGGCCCGGCCGGCGCCGCCAGCAGCAGGTCCTTCAGGTTCGCGCCGAACACCCGGATCGAATCCTGCTCGGCGGCTTCGCGCAGGCGCCCGAACAGCTCGGTTTCGAGATGCGGCAGCAGCTTGACGCGCCAGCACCAGCGGCAGACTTCGGCCAGCCAGGGATCGGCCGGGCGCGCCTGCCCGTCGGCCTGGCCCGTGGCGCTCGTGGCGCTCGCTGCGCCGCCTCGGACCGCCGCCGAAGTCGCCGCGGCGGCCGCATTGCGAACCGATTGCGACAGGCCGACGAGGCCGGCGAGCCGGACGACGTTCGGATGCGGGACCTGCTGTTCGAGCTCCCCCTCGAGCTGCAGTTTCAGCGACAGCACGCCTTGCTGGCGACCGCGAAACAGCGCGAGCGCACGGTGCGAGGGCACCGTCGCGATCGGCTCGGCATGGTCGAAGTAGTCGCGGAACTTCTCGCCCTCGGCTTCCTTGCCTTCATAGACCTTGGCGGCGATCCAGCCTTCGGTCCACATCCGTTCGCGCAAGGCTTCGAGCACGTCGGCGCGTTCGGCGAAGCGTTCGGAAAGGATGTCGCGCGCGCCTTCGAGCGCCGCCTTCGTGTCGGCGACCGCGTGCTCGCCGTTCTCGTCGGCCGGGCGCAGGTACTTCGAGGCCTCGAGCTGCGGATCGAGCGTCGGGTCGGCCAGCAGCGCGTCGGCCAGCGGCTCGAGTCCGGCCTCCTTCGCGATCTGTCCCTTCGTGCGGCGCTTGGGCTTGTACGGCAGGTACAGGTCTTCGAGGCGCTGCTTCGTGTCGGCGGCCGCGATCTGCGCAGCCAGCTCGTCGGTCAGCTTGCCCTGGCCTGCGATGCTTTCGACGATCGCGGCGCGCCGCTCCTCGAGCTCGCGCAGATAGAACAGGCGCTCCTCGAGCGTACGCAGCTGCGTGTCGTCGAGGCCGCCGGTCGCTTCCTTGCGGTAGCGGGCGATGAACGGCACCGTGGCGCCGTCGTCGATCAGTTCGACGGTCGCCGCGACCTGCGAAGGCCGCACCGACAGCTCTTCGGCGATGCGGGAAACGATGCGGGCGGCTGTTGCGGGATCCTGCGTGACTGCGTCCATCGGCGGTACTGAAAGGCGGTGATTCGGGAGCGGCGATTCTGCCACGCGTTTAGGGCCTGTTCCCACCAGGATCGTCCCCGCGCCGATGCCCGCCGAGCCGATCGAACGAGGCGCTGTGGGAACAGGCGCTAATAGGCGAGTGCCGGTCGCAGTATCCCTGCAAGACTTCCGTCAGCATGAGATCGCCCGTTGCGATCAGCTCGCTTCCGAGCAGCCGGTCGATCGTACACATTCCGGCTCCGTTCATCGGGGTGCCGCAAGCTCGCGAACCCGGCTTGCAAACGATGTTCTGCAGCTGCGGTCGGGGGATGCGAAAATTGCACGTTCGTGCCGAGCTGCGCCGGAGGGCGCAATGAAGCCCTTGATCCTCGTGTTCGTCGCATCGCTGCTTGCCGGCACCGCGCTCCCCGCGCGAGCCGACTCGCTGCGGTGCAGCGGCGGCTTCGCCGACGTCGGCGACTCGCGCCTTTCGGTGCTCTACAAATGCGGCGAACCGACGCTTGCCGATTCGTACTGCTCGCCGGTCTATTACGCTCCGGGGGCACCCTACCTGCCCGCGCCGCTGGCCGGGCCGGGCATTCCCTGCCTGGTCGTCGACGAATGGATCTACGATCGCGGCCCGGGGAACCTGACGGCGACCGTTCGCTTCATGTGGGGGCGCGTGCAGTCGATCAGCTACGGTCGGGTGCCGCGGTAGACGCTGCGCGCGTGTACGCCGCGCGCCGACCCACCGACTGACGCACCGCCGGAGGCAGGTCCGCGAGAAACAAAGCTGCTTCGAGCGGCGATGTCGTCCGGACCATCGATTCGGCATCGCGGCCCGCCGCGAGACGCCATGGATCGCCGTCGGCTTCGCCTCTCCGCCGGATGCCGCAGGCCACGCTTCCAGTTTCCCGCGACACGCGGCATTCGCGGAGGTGGTCAGGTTCGTAGTTGCAGGCGGACATTCGGCTTCCCTTCATATGGACGCTTCGCAGCTTGCCGGCTCTCCGTGCAAGACGCCATCGACCGTTCGGCCTACGCCCCCGGTCCGATTGCGTGGCCTGCGCCAGTGTCTCCGTCATATAGTGGAGTTCCGTCAACGCTCTCATTGCGCGATGCGAGCACTCCGCACGGTCGCCGTGCTGCTTGCGGGCCTGCTGCTGACAGCCTGCGGCAGCGACCTGCGCATCCGGCTGTTCGTTTCGATCAACGCGCCGCCTCACCTGCATACGGATCGCGCGTTCATCGTCCTGAACGGTGTCGCCGCACTGCCCGCGGGCTCGCTGCGCGACCCCGGCGGCGGCTGCCGCCCCGGGGTCTTCGCGATCGTCTGGGTCAACGACGCGAACGGCACGCGCGGCCACGCCTTCGCGAACTGGCACTGTCCGGCCGACGCCATCGACTGGCGCAGCGGCGAGATCCCGCTCGTCCCGGGATCCAATGCGATCAGTGTGACGATGACCGACGAACAGGGGAGCGCGGACACGGCCATCGTCGTCACGCGAAGCCTCCGCTAGCCGGATCGGTTCCCGCCGGCCACCCTGCCCCCGAGTCACTTGGAGACGCCCCGATGAATGCTCAGAGTTTCGCTGGACAGACCGTGATCGTGACCGGCGCCGCCGGCAATCTGGGGCGAGCCACGGCCGACGCCTTCGCCGCCGCGGGGGCACGGCTCGTGCTCGTCGATGTCGACGGCGACGCGCTCGCCCGCAGCCTTGCCCACGCATCGTCGGCACGTCTCCGCAACCCTGACGACGCATCGTCGGCACACCTGCTCGCGCCGACCGACCTGCTCGACCGCGCCGAGGTCGACGCGACCGTGCATGCCGCCATCGAGCGCTTCGGACGCGTCGACGTGCTGTGCAACATCGCGGGCGGCTTCAGGATGGGGGCACCGCTGCACGAAACCACCGATGCCGACTGGAACTTCCTGTTCGACCTGAACGCGCGCACGCTGCTGAATATGGCGCGCGCGGTCGTGCCGCACATGCTGTCCGCCGGATCGGGAAGGATCGTCAACGTCGGCGCGCTCGCCGCGCAGAAGGGGGCCGCGCTGATGGGCCCCTATTGCGCGTCGAAAAGCGCGGTCATCCGGCTGACCGAGTCGATGTCGGCCGAACTGCGCGAGCGCGGGATCAACGTGAACTGCGTGCTGCCGTCGATCATCGACACGCCGGAAAACCGTGCCGCGATGCCCGACGCGGATCCATCGCGCTGGGTCGCGCCGGCCGACCTGGCCAGCGTCATCCTCTTTCTCGCTTCGTCCGCCGCGCGTGCCGTCCATGGGGCGGCGGTGCCGGTCAGCGGACTGAGCTGAACACGAACGACCAAGCCGGGCCGAAACGACGCGGGGGCGTCACCGCCCCCGCATCTGCTCGCCCCGCGCCCCGGATGCCCGGGGCCGTTCGCTTCAGGCGACCCGGTCGAACCGGAATTCGCCGTCCCTGAAATCGACCGGAATGGTGTCGTTCGGCCCGAACCGCCCTTCGAGCACCAGCTTCGCGACCGGGTTCTCGATCCGCTGCTGGATCGCGCGCTTCAGCGGCCTCGCGCCGTAGAGCGGGTCGAAGCCGACCTTCGCGATCTCGGCGAGCGCGGCATCGGAGACTTCCAGCTTCATGTCGCGATCGGCCAGCCGGCGTTCCAGATCCTTGAGCTGGATCTTCGCGATCGACGCGATGTGCTCGGTTCCGAGCGCGTGGAACACGACGATCTCGTCGACTCGGTTGATGAACTCCGGCCTGAAATGCGCGCGGACCTCGACCATCACCGCGTCCTTGATCACTTCGGGATCGTTGAGCTTCGGGTCGGCGCTCAGCCGCTGGATCTCGTGCGAGCCCAGGTTCGAGGTCATCACGACGACCGTGTTGCGGAAGTCGACGGTGCGGCCCTGCCCGTCGGTGAGCCGGCCGTCGTCGAGCACCTGCAAGAGGACGTTGAAGACGTCCGGGTGCGCCTTCTCGACCTCGTCCATCAGGATCACGCTGTACGGCTTGCGACGCACGGCCTCGGTCAGGTAGCCGCCTTCCTCATAGCCGACGTAACCGGGCGGCGCGCCGATCAGCCGCGCGACCGAGTGCTTCTCCATGAACTCGCTCATGTCGATGCGCACCAGGTGCTCCTCGCTGTCGAACAGGAATTCGGCCAGCGCCTTGCACAGCTCGGTCTTGCCGACGCCGGTCGGGCCCAGGAACAGGAAGGAACCGTAGGGCCGGCGCGGATCCGACAGGCCGGCGCGCGAACGCCGGATCGCGTCGGACACGAGGCGGACGGCCTCGTCCTGGCCGACGACCCGTCGATGCAGGTATTCCTCCATCTTCAGCAGCTTGTCGCGCTCGCCCTGCATCATCTTGGCGACCGGAATGCCGGTGGCGCGCGAAACGACCTCGGCGATCTCCTCGGCACCCACCTTGGTGCGCAGCAACTTCGGCTTGTCCGAACCGGCCCCGCCCTGGCTGCGCGCTTCCTCGGCCTCGCTGGCCGCCTTCAACCGTCCTTCGAGCTCGGGCAGCCTGCCGTACTGGATCTCGGCGAGCTTGTCGAACTGGCCCTTGCGCTGCAGGTCGGCCATCTGCGCACGCAGCTGGTCGATCTCGGCCTTGATCTGGGCGCTGCCCTGCACCGCGGCCTTCTCGGCGCGCAGCAGCTCGTCGAGGTCGGCGTATTCCTTCTCGAGCCTGGTGATCTCCTGCTCGATCATGTCGAGACGCTTCTTGGACGCCTCGTCGGTTTCCTTCTTGACCGCTTCGCGCTCGATCTTCAATTGAACGATGCGCCGATCGAGCCGGTCCATCGATTCCGGCTTGCTGTCGATCTCCATCTTGATCCGAGCCGCCGCCTCGTCGATCAGGTCGATCGCCTTGTCGGGCAGGAAGCGGTCGGTGATGTAGCGGTGGCTGAGCTCGGCCGCGGCCACGATCGCCGGGTCGGTGATGTCGACGCCATGGTGCAATTCGTAACGTTCCTGCAAGCCGCGCAGGATCGCGATCGTGTCTTCGACCGTCGGTTCGCCAACGAGCACTTTCTGGAATCGGCGTTCGAGTGCGGCGTCCTTCTCGATGTACTTGCGGTATTCGTCGAGCGTCGTTGCGCCGACGCAGTGCAGCTCGCCGCGTGCCAGCGCGGGCTTGAGCATGTTGCCCGCATCCATCGCGCCCTCGGCCTTGCCCGCGCCGACCAGCGTATGCATCTCGTCGATGAAGACGATCGTGCGGCCTTCTTCGGCGGCGAGTTCCTTGAGCACGGCCTTCAGGCGCTCCTCGAACTCGCCCCGGTACTTGGCGCCCGCGATCAGTGCGGCCATGTCGAGCACCAGCACGCGCTTGTCCTTCAGCGTCTCGGGAACGCTGCCGTCGACGATGCGCTGCGCGAGGCCCTCCACGATCGCCGTCTTGCCGACGCCCGGCTCGCCGATCAGTACCGGGTTGTTCTTCGTGCGCCGCTGCAGGATCTGGATCGTGCGGCGGATCTCCTCGTCGCGGCCGATCACCGGATCGAGCTTGCCCTGGCGCGCACGCTCGGTCAGGTCGATCGTGTATTTCTTCAGCGCCTCGCGCTGGCCCTCGGATTCGGGGTTGTCGACGCTGGCGCCGCCGCGAACGGCCTCGATCGCCGCCTCGATCGACTTGCGATCGAGCCCGGCCTCCCGGGCGATGCGGCCGGCCTCGCCCTTGTCTTCGGTCAACGCGAGCAGGAACATCTCGGTCGCGACGAACTGGTCGCCGCGCTTGATCGCTTCCTTCTCGGTCAGGTTCAGCAGGTTCACCAGGTCGCGGCTGACCTGGACCTCGCCGCCGGTGCCGGAGACCTGCGGCAGACGCTTGATCGCGGCCTCGGCCGCAGCCTTCAGCGGCGGCACGCGCACGCCGGCACGCTCGAGCAGCGTGCGGCCGGCGCCTTCGGGCTGCGCGACGATCGCCGCCAGCAGGTGAACCGGTTCGATGTACTGGTTGTCGTTGGCCAGCGCGAGGCTCTGGGCGTCGCCGAGCACCTGCTGGAACTGTGTGGTGAGCTTGTCTAGGCGCATTGGGGTTCCCTGTCGGATCGGGGCACGACGGCCGCTTTCGGACGACCGCCTGATTGTCGGGGATCTGGGGGCTCCGGGCGATAGTTTCAAGCCGCGACGCTGCGCGTTCCACCCAGGCGCGCATCGGATCGCGTCGCCGAGCGCGTCGTGAGATCCTTGTCGGATTCCCGAACGCCCAGAACGCCCGAGGCCATGTCCCGACTCTTCTCTCCGCTGAAGCTCCGCGCGCTGACCCTGCCGAACCGCATCATCGTCTCGCCGATGTGCCAGTACTCGGCGGTCGAAGGACGCGCCCAGCCCTGGCACCACGTCCACCTCGGCCAGCTCGCGCTGAGCGGCGCCGGCATGCTGATCATCGAGGCCACCGCAGTCGAGGCGGCCGGCCGCATCACGCCGGGCTGCCTGGGCCTGTACGACGACGAGACCGAGGCAGCGCTGGCCGACGTCGTTCGTACCGTGCGCAGCGTGAGCCCGATTCCGCTCGCGATCCAGATCGGTCACGCCGGCCGCAAGGCCTCCAGCGGCCGTCCGTGGGAGGGAGGCCGGTTGATCCCGGCCCATGCGGGTGGCTGGACGCCGGTCGCGCCCAGCGCCGAGCCGATCACCGAGGAGGAACCGGCGCCGCACGCGCTGGGCCTGCCGCAACTCGATGCGCTGAAGGAGCGCTTCGTCGACACCGTGCTGCGCGCGGACCGGCTCGGGTTCGACGCGATCGAGGTGCACGGCGCCCACGGCTATCTGATGCACGAGTTCCTGTCGCCGATCGCGAACAAGCGCAGCGACCAGTACGGCGGCTCGCTGGAGAACCGGATGCGCTGGCCGCTCGAGGTCTTCGAGGAGATGCGCTCGGCCTGGCCGGCGCACAAGCCGATGGGAATCCGGATCTCGGCGACCGACTGGCGGCCCGACCTGCCGGCCGACGCCCGCTGGGACGTGCCGGACGCCGTTGCGTTCGCACAGCGCTGCGAGCAGATCGGCGCCGACTGGATCGACGTTTCCAGCGGTGGCGTCTCGCCACAGCAGAAGATCCAGCTCGGCCCCGGCTACCAGGTGCCTTTCGCCGAGGCGGTCAAGCAGGCGGTCGGCATCCCGGTCATCGCGGTGGGGCTGATCACCGAAGCCCGGCAGGCCGAGGAGATCGTCGCCAGCGGCAAGGCCGACATGGTCGCGATGGCCCGTGCGATGCTGAACAATCCGCGCTGGCCGTGGCAGGCCGCCGCCGAACTCGGCGCGAGCGTCGAGGCCCCGCGCCAGTACTGGCGCTGCCAGCCGCGCGAGCATCCGGAACTGTTCGGCAAGGTCGTCTTCGGGCAACGCTGATGCGCACGCTGCCGGTCGACGGTGGCGGCGACACCGCCACCGCGTCGATCCCCGCCGCCGGCCTGCAGGCCGTCGTCTTCGACATGGACGGCCTGATGCTCGACACCGAGCGCATCGCGCTCGAATGCTGGACGGCGACCGCGACCGAACTGGGCTGGGAGCTCGCGCGCGAAACCTGCCTGAAGCTGGTCGGCCTCGACCAGCACGAATCGCGCAGGGTCCTGCTCGAGTGCCTGGACGAGCGCTTCCCGCTGGCCGAGGTGTCGGCCCGGGCACGCGTCGCCTACCTGGCGCGCTTGCGCGGCGAAGGCATCGGACTGAAACCCGGCCTGCTCGAACTGCTCGACTGGCTCGCTGCGCGCGGCGTGCCGGTCGCCGTCGCCACGTCGACCCGCAGCGAGCTCGCACGCGAAAAGCTGGCGCTCGCCGGCATCGACCGCCGGTTCGTCACGGTGGCCTGCGCCGACCAGGTCGGCCGCGGCAAGCCGGCGCCCGACGTCTATCTCGCGGCCGTCGAGCGCCTGGCCGCCGATCCGGCGCGCTGCATCGCGCTCGAAGACACCGACGTCGGCTTGCGCGCCGCGCACGGCGCCGGGCTGCGCTGCATCGTGGTCCCCGATCTGCGGCCGCCGCTGCCCGAATACGAGGCCCTCGCGCACGCGATCGTCCCGTCGCTGCGCGAGGCGCGGGCGCTGCTCGCGGCGTTGCTCGACTGACCGCCCGATCGTTTTCAGCGCGCGGACAGCAGCAAAGCAAGGACGCCGGCGACCATCAGCGCCATCCCGACCCCCTCGCGCCGGGTCGTGCCCTGCGCGAACAGGCGGTGCGAGACGGCCTGCGCGAACAGGATCTCGACGAGGCCCAGCGTGCGCACCGCGGCCGCCGTCTGCAGCGAGAACGCGAGGAACCATAGCTGCGACGCGAGCGCGCCGGCGGCGCCTGCCAGCAGCGACGGACGCCAGAGGCGGAAGATCGCGAACAATGCGCGGCGGTCGCGCCATGCCAGCCACAGCGTCAGCATCGCCGTCTGCATCGCCAGCCCGACCGCGAGCGTCATGGTGGCGCGCGCATAGAACGGGCCGTCGCCGAGTTCGAGAATCGCGCCGCGAAACCCGACCGCCGACAGGGCGAACATCGCGCCGGACGCGATCCCGATCAGCGCGGCGTTCTGCGAGACTGCCGCCTTCGTGCCTGCCGCTTTCGACGAGGCCGCAAGCCTGGCCGCACCGGTCGGCATCGACATCAGCAGCACGCCGCAGGTCGCGACGACGATTGCCACGAGCGCCGGCAGGCTCAGCCCTTCGCCGAGAAACACCAGGCCGAACAGCGCGATCTGCACCGGCTCGGTCTTGATGTAGGCGATCGTCACGACGAACGAGCGCTCGCGCATCGCGGCCAGCATCAGCGCGGTGCCCAGGATCTGGCAGGTCGCGCCCGCCAGCACCCAGGCGGCGAACGACCACGACAGCGTCATCGCCGACAGATCGACGAACGAAGCCGTGGCGGCCAGGAACAGCAGACCGAACGGCAGCCCGAACAGGAAGCGCACGTGCGTGGCGCCTACCGTTCCGACGCGCTCGGTGAGACTGCGTTGCATCGCGTTGCGCGCGGTCTGCACCGCCGCTGCGCCGACGACGCAGACGATCCACAGCCAGGCCGGCACGCCGGTCGTCATCCGAACGCTCTCATCCGGGCAGGGTCAGCACGCCATCGTCAGCTCGCCAGCCGATATCCGACGGCGGCCAGGAGCAGCGAGCCGAACAGATGCAGCCCCGAGTGCAGCAAGGCCCAGCCGAATTCCCCGCGCTGGATCAGGCCGAGGGATTCGATCGAAAAGCTGCTGAATGTCGTCAGCGCGCCGAGGAAGCCGGTGATCGCGAACAGGCGCCAGGCAGGGTCGAGGTCCGGAAGCCGGCTGAACGCGGCGACGAGCATCCCGATCATCAGGCCACCGATCAGGTTGGCGACCAGCGTACCCAGCGGAAGCGGCCGACCGGCCGCGTTCAGCCAGAGTCCGAGCGCCCAGCGCGCCCACGCTCCGAGAACGGCGCCGATGCCGACCGCGACGAAGCCGGAGATCGTGAACGTCGGCCCGACGGGCATCGGGCTCATCGATCGATGGCCGCTGCAGCCCGGGCCGATGGCGGGCGCGAGGACCGGGCACCCGCGACCCGGTTCACCACCGCGAGGCCGCCTCGTCGTCGCTCGCGCGCGCTTCGACCCAGCGCTCGCCCTGCCCGGTGCGTTCCTTCTTCCAGAACGGCGCCTGCGTCTTCAGGTAGTCCATGACGAACTCGCAGGCGGCGAAGGCTTCGCCGCGATGCGCGGACGCGACGACGACAAGCACGATCTGGTCGCCGGGCTCGAGCGGCCCGTAGCGATGGATGACGAGCACGTCGTAGAGATCCCAACGCTCGCGCGCCTGCGCGCAGATGGCTTCGAGCGCGCGCTCGGTCATCCCCGGATAGTGCTCGAGCGTCATGGCGGCGACGCCCTGGCCCTCGTTCAGCTCGCGTACGGTGCCGACGAAGCTCGCGATCGCGCCGATCCGGCGATTGCCGGCCCGCAGCGCGGCGATTTCGGCACCGACGTCGAAGTCCTCTCGCTGGACGCGGATCGGCATGTTCGGGCTCCGCGGGTCAGTCGATCGAGCGCGGCGCTCGTCCGTGCGCACGGATCATGCGGATCAACCGCCGGTCACCGGCGGGAAGAACGCGACTTCGGCGCCGGCGCGGATCGGCGTCGAAGCCTCCGCCATCTGGTGATCGACCGACACGCGGACGGCACGACCGTCGGCGAACTGGTCGGCCCAGACGCCGCCCCGTTCGCGCAGCCAGCCGCGCAACTGCCCGGCGGTTGCGACGCCGGAAGGCGGAACGATGGTTTCGCCGCTGCTGCCCAATGCCTCGCGCAGCCCGGCAAAGTAGAGAACCTTGATGCTCATCTGTTCAACTCAGCAACATCGGGAACGGCAGGTAACGTACGGTCTCGCCCCGGCGGATCGCCGTCTCGGGCGGATTGTCAACGAGCCCGTCGCCCCAGACCGTCGAGGTCAGCACCGCAGACCCCTGGTTCGGGAACAGTTCGAGGGTACCCTGCTCACCGACGCGAACGCGCAGAAACTCGCGCCGGCGGTCCGGTTTCGGCCAGTCGAAGCCGGCGACCATCGGCAGGGCCCGCGGCAGCACCTGCTGCACGCCTTGCAGCCGCAGCAGGAACGGTCGCACGAACAGCAGGAAGGTCACGAAGGCCGACACCGGGTTGCCGGGCAGCCCGATGAAGTGCGCTTCGCCGGAATCGCCCGGCGGCACGGTCAGCGGTACGCCGCCCAGCGCCGCAGCGGCCAGCATCGCGGCCGAGGCCCGCTCGCGGCGCCGCACGCGACCGTGCGCCAGCGGTTTGCCCGGCTTGACCGCGATCTGCCACATCGTCAGCTCGCCCTCGGCCTGCACGGCGGGGCGCATGTGGTCTTCCTCGCCGACCGACATGCCGCCCGAGGTCACGATCAGGTCGTTGCCGTCGGCGGCGGCGGCCAGCGCTTCGCGCGTGGCCTCGAGCGAATCGGGCACGAGCCCGAGGTCGGTGACCTGGCAGCCGAAGCGGCGCAGCAGCGAGATCAGCACGTAGCGGTTGCTGTCGTAGATCGCGCCCGGCTTCAGCGGCTCGCCGGGTTTCGCGAGCTCGTCGCCGGTAAAGAAGCAGGCCACGCGCAGCCGGCGCCTCACCGGCAGCGCCGGCAGCCCGACCGATGCGGCCAGGCCGACCGCCTGCGGCGTCAGCCGCGTGCCGGCAGGCAGGATCACGCTGTCCGCGACGATGTCCTCGCCGCGGTGGCGCACCCACTCGCCGGGTTTCGGTGCATGCATGATCAGCACCGCGTCGCCGTCGGCGCGGGTCTGCTCCTGCATGACGACTGCGTCGGCGCCCGGCGGAATCGCCGCGCCGGTGAAGATCCGCGCCGCAGTGCCCTCGGCCAGCGGCTCCGGGGTCTGGCCGGCCGGGATGCGCTGCGCGACCGGCAGCCGCACCGGCGTCGACCCGGTGGCGCCGGCGACGTCGGCGCTGCGCAGCGCATAGCCGTCCATCTGCGTGTTGTCCATCGGCGGGACGTCGAGCGTGGCGCGCACGTCCTGCGCCAGCACGCGTCCCGACGCGTCGACGATGTCGACGTTGTCGACGCCCAAGGCTTCCGCCTCGCCGTCGGCCTGCGCCAGCAGCGCGGCCAGCGCATCGTCGAAGGACATCAATCCAGGTTTCATGTCGGCCTCCCGGGGTCGATGTTCAGATGGTCGAGGACGAACTGCGCGATCGCGTCGGGATCGTTCAGGTCGAGCGTCGGCAATGCAGTGTCCACGGGCTCGTCGCTGGCGACCGCGACGATGTTCGCGTCGTGCGGATGCAGCAGCGGCTTGCCCGCCGACGGCCGGTGGATTTCGATCTTCGGGATGCTCGCGTGCTTGTAGCCCTCGACGAGAATCAGGTCGCAGGGCGAGAAGCGCTCGAGCTGCCGGTGCAGCGACGGCTCCGCTTCGCCGCGCAGTTCGTGCATCAGCACCCAGCGCTGGTCCGACGTGATCAGCACTTCGCGGGCACCGGCTTCGCGATGCCGGTACGAATCCTTGCCCGGTCGATCGATGTCGAACAGATGGTGCGCGTGCTTGACCAGCGACACTTCGAGCCCGCGCAGCACGAAGCGCGGAATCAGCTGCTCGATCAGCGTCGTCTTGCCCGCGCCCGAGTAGCCGGCGAACCCGAAGACCTTCATCGCTGAGCCTGCGGTTCGACGACGCCGGCCCGCGGCAGCGTCGAAGGCGCATGCGTGACCAGGCGGCTCGCCGCCAGGATCAGCGCGAGTCCGACGAAGGCACCGGCGCCGAGCCGCTCGCCGAGAAACAGCGCACCGAAGCCGATCGCGAACAGCGGCATCAGGAACATGCTGATCGAAGCGCGCGTGGCGCCGACGCGCTGCAGCAGCAGGTAGTTCAACACCGCCGGCAGGATTGTGCCGACCAGCGCGAG
>JAAZBL010000003.1 GCA_012513825.1 Limnobacter sp.
CCAGGATGAGCGATGCGGCGATCGGCCAGCGCGAAGACCGCGACTTCGTCACGGCGCTCGCACGCGGCCTCGAGGTGCTGACCTGCTTCGGCTCAGGCGACAGGCTGCTCGGCCTGACCGAGATCGCGCAGATGTGCCGGCTGCCGAAGTCGACGGTCGCGCGGCTGACCCACACGCTGGTCCAGCTCGGCTACCTGAGCTGCGTGCCCGAGTCGGGCAAGTACCGGCTCGGCACCGCGACGCTGGCGCTCGGTGCCGCGATCCTCGCACGGCTCGACGTTCGCCAGATCGCCCGGCCGCTGATGCAGGAGCTGGCCGACGCGACCGGCGCGCTCGTTTCGCTCGGCACCCGCGACCGCCTGTCGATCATCTATGTCGAGAGCTGCCGCGGCGGCTCGATCGTCACCCTGAGGCTCGACGTCGGCTCCCGTATCCCGATCGCCACGACGGCGATCGGCCGCGCCTATCTTGCCGCCGCGCCGGCTTCCGAGCGCAACGAGGTGCTCGAGCGCCTGCGCGAACTCGACGATGCGAGCTGGCAGAAGGTCGAGGCGGGCGTCGACGCGGCGCTCGACGAGTACGCACGCACCGGCTGTTGCTCGTCGATGGGCGAATGGAACAGCCAGGTCAATTCGATCGCCGCCCCCTTCGATCCGGGCGGCGGCCTGCCGCGGATGGCGATCAACGTCGCCGGCCTCGCGCAGGCCTACCCGCGCGACAAGGTCCTGGACGAGTTCGGACCGATGCTGCTCGAACTCGTCGGCAAGGTCGAGAGCCGGCTCGGTCGCCGCCAGCCGCGTCCGTAGCGCCCCCGAAGGCCTTCGGCGGTCGCCGCAACCCCTACCTCGAAAACCATCAGGGAGCTGCCCGTGAACACGGTGAACGTCGATTTCCTGTTCGACTTCGGAAGCCCGAACGCCTACCTGTCGCACAAGCTCGTCCCGGGCATCGAGGCGCGCACCGGAGCCCGCTTCCGCTACGTTCCCGTTCTGCTCGGCGGCCTGTTCAAGCTGACCGGCAATCGCTCCCCCTTCGAGGCCTACGCAGGGATCCGCAACAAGCTCGACTACGAGCGGCTCGAACTGCAGCGTTTCGTCGAACGCCACGAGCTGACGGCGTTCACCCGCAACCCGCACTTTCCGGTCAACACGCTGCAGATCATGCGCCGTGCGATCGCCGCGCAGCGCGAAGGCGTGTTCGAACGCTACGTCGACGTCGTCTTCGCGGCGATGTGGGAGCGCGGCCTGAAGATGGACGATCCGCAGGTCATCGAGCAGACGCTCGCCGAGGCCGGTTTCGACGCCGGACGGCTCGCGACGCTCGCCCAGCAGGACGACGTGAAAGCCGAACTGCTGGCCAACACGCAGCAGGCCTGCGAGCGCGGCGCCTTCGGTTCGCCGACCTTCTTCGTCGGCGACGACATCTATTTCGGCAAGGATCGGCTGCGCGACGTCGAGGAAGCGCTCCATCGCGTGGCGGCGCGCGGCCGCGCCTGAGCCCTTCGCCGCTCCCGCTTCGGAAGACGCACCGTGCCGCTGGCCATCGCCTCGGGCGCCGCGCTGCCGCCGCCGCGCACGGCAGTCCTGCGCAACATCCTCGCGCTGGCTGCGCCGACCGGGCTGCTGGCGGGCCTGCAGGTGGTCGCGCAACTGTTCGAGGTCTGGCTCGCGTCGCGCCAGGGCGTGCTCGCCTTCGCGGGCTGGGCCATAGTGCTGCCCTTCGCGCAACTGATGCAGCAGATGTCGACCGGTGCGATGGGCGGGGGCGTGTCGGCCTCGATCGCGCGAGCGCTCGGTGCCGGAAAGCCCGACGAAGCTTCGGCGCTCGTGCTCCATGCGCTGCTGATCGCGCTGGCCGGCAGCGCGCTGTTCGCCGTTCCGCTGGCGATCTTTCCGCACCAGGTGCTCGGTGCGATCGGCGGGGCCGACGTGGCGGCTGCTGCTGCCGGCTACGCGATCTGCCTGTTCGGCGCCGGCGCGGCCCCGGTTTGGCTTGCGAACACGCTCGCGTCGGTGCTGCGCGGCGGCGAGCGCCACGCGCTGGCGGCCGGCCTCGTTGCGTCGGCCTGGCTGTCGTTTCCGCTGCTCGCCTGGGTGCTTTCCGAATGGGCCGGCCTGGGGCTGGTCGGGATCGCTGCCGCCTTCGCGAGCGTCTACTGGGTCGTCGCGATCGCGATGATCGTCGTGGTCCTTCGCGGCGCTGCCGGTTTCGTACCCCATCTGCGCGGGCGGCCGCGACGCGACCTGTTCGCCCGGATCCTGTCGGTGGGGCTGGTCGCGTGCCTCATCTCGCTGCTGTTCAACCTTGCGACGATCGGCGTGACGATGCAGCTTGCCGCCTACGGCACGGCGGCGATCGCCGCATTCGGCATCGCCGCGCGGCTGGAGTTCCTGATCGTGCCGCTGGTCTTCGGCATCGGCTCGGCGCTGACGGCGATGGTCGGCAGGGCGGTCGGCGCCCGCGACTGGAGCGCGGCGCGGCGCATCGCGTGGACCGGCGGCTTCTTCGCGATGGTCGTTGCCGGCCTGGCCGGCATGGCGGTCGCGCTGGCTCCGGTATCGTTCGCCGGCCTGTTCGCCGACGATCCGCAACTGCGCGCGAACGCCGCACAGGTACTGCGTTACACGGCGCCGGCCTTCGGCGTGTTCGGCCTCGGCCTGGCCTTGTATTTCGCATCGATGGGCGCGGGCAGCATGCGCTGGCCGCTGGCGGCCGGGCTGTCGCGCGTGCTGATTTCCGTCGGAGGCGGCTGGATGCTCGCGAACCCCGTCGGCATGGGAGTCGAAGGCTACTTTCTGGGCATGGCGCTCGGCGCCTGCGCCTATGGTCTGTTCAACGTCATGGGCATGCGCTCGCGTGCCTGGCATCCCGATTGAAACGAAAGGAAGACGATCGATGAAAACGAGAATCACCGAACTGTTCGGCATCGAGCACCCGATCATCCAGGGTGGCATGCATTACGTGGGGCTCGCCGAGCTCGCCGCCGCGGTGTCGAACGCCGGCGGCCTGGGCATCCTGACCGCGCTGACCCAGCCGACGCCGCAGGCGCTGGCGAGCGAGATCGAGCGCTGCCGGTCGATGACCGACAAGCCCTTCGGCGTCAACCTCACGTTCCTGCCGGCGCGCAACCCGCCCGACTATCCGGGCTACATCCGCGCAATCGTCGACGGCGGGGTCAGGATCGTCGAGACCGCCGGCAACAACCCGCAGAAGTGGGTCGGACACCTGCACGAGGCCGGCATCAAGATCATCCACAAGTGCACGTCGGTGCGGCACGCGCTGAAGGCGCAGAGCATCGGCTGCGATGCGATCAGCGTCGACGGTTTCGAGTGCGGCGGCCACCCGGGCGAAGACGACGTGCCGAACTTCATCCTGCTGCCGCGCGCCGCCGACGAGCTGAAGATCCCGTTCGTGGCTTCGGGCGGCATGGCCGACGGCCGAAGCCTGGTCGCCGCACTGGCGCTGGGCGCCGACGGCATGAACATGGGGACGCGCTTCATCGCGACGCAGGAGGCGCCGGTGCACGAGAACGTCAAGCGCGCGATCGTCGAGGCGAGCGAGCTCGACACACGGCTGGTCATGCGCCCGCTGCGCAACACCGAGCGGGTGCTGAACAACGCCGCCGTCCAGCGACTGCTCGAGAAGGAGCGCCGGCTCGGCGCCGACATCGGCTTCGCCGACATCATCGACGAGGTCGGCGGGGTCTATCCGCGCGTGATGCAGGACGGCGACCTCGATGCCGGTGCCTGGTCCTGCGGCATGGTCGCCGGGCTGGTCGACGACGTCCCGACCGTCAAGGAGCTGATCGACCGGATCATGCAGCAGGCCGAGTCGATCGTCTCGAAGCGGCTGGCGGGGATGCTCGGATGAGCGCCGACGCGAGTCGGCCGACGCCGGCCGGCACGACCGTGGCCGCCACGACCGGCCGCGACGGCGCGGCGCCCGGTCACGTCTTCGACGACGCGATCCGGCTGGTTCCCGAAGCGCCGGGCGTCTACCGCGGCGAAACGAGCGCCGCCTACGGCAACATGGTCGGCCCCTTCGGCGGCATCACGGCCGCGACGATGCTGAACGCCGCCTGCCTGCATCCGGAGCGGCTCGGCGAGCCGGTATCGCTGACCGTCAACTACGCCGGACCGGTCGCCGACGGCGCGTTCCGGGTCGCGGCGCGGCCGGTGCGCACGAACCGGGCGACCCAGCACTGGTGGATCGAACTGAGCCAGGACGGGGTCGTCGCGACGACCGCCACTGCGGTCTTCGCGATCCGGCGCGAAACCTGGGCGTCGACCGAGGCGAGCGCCCCGCCGGCGCCGGCGCCGAACGAGGCCGAGCGCTGGCCGATCGAACGCGCCCGCGTCGCTTGGGTCCGGAACTACGAGATGCGCTTCGTGCGCGGGGCCTTTCCCGATCCGCGCCGGATGCCGATGCTCGACGATTCGACGAGCCTGCTCTGGGTGCGCGACGATCCGCCGCGCCCGCTCGACCCGCTGTCGCTGGTCGCGCTGTCCGACGTGTTCTTTCCGCGGACCTACCTGCGCGCCGCGCAGATCGCGCCGGCCGGCACGATCACGATCACGACGACGCTGCATGCCGACGCCGCCATGCTCGCGCGGCAGGGCACGCAGCCGGTGCTCGCGCGGGCGCAGGCGCAAGCGTTCGGCGGCGGGTTCTTCGACCAGGCGTCGGCGATCTGGGGCGAGGGCGGTGCGATGCTGGCGAGCAGCCACCAGACCGTCTACTTCAAATGAACCTCGAAGAGCACGGCTTGCGACCGTCAGTAACCCGCGGGAGCGAGCACTCACCTGCTGAATTCGACTTGCAGCGACTCAAATAACGTATTTCGATCCGCGAATCAGTTCGATGATGCGATCGAGGCGATTGGCGGCATTGTTGGCATTCTCGGGCGCAAGCCGTGGGTAGAAGCCGAGGTCAACGACACAAAAGGCGATCGCCTGTAGGAGCGGTGCAAATTCTTCATCAAATGGGCAGTTGACGAAAACCGACCGTTCGAATGGCGGCGCGATCATCCCTTGGGCGGGTGGGGATCGGTGCCATAGGAGTTTCGCTCACGAATTCGTCCATCCCGCCCGTGAATGTAAAGCTCCGTTCGTTGGTTGCGCGCGATTTGCGTGGCAGCCGCGATAGCCTCCTGTTGCGTGGCATGAGTACTGGAGGCACGTGAAGCGCCGGATTTCTTGACGCTGCACCCGTTCGCCGACGGAACGACATGCTGGCCCTTTCTGGACATGTTGATCCGCGCTTTAACCATTTCATTGGATGGGATTGGAGGCCCGCCTCGCTAGCGTCAATCGGCTATCGACGCGGTGGGAAGATCGTTTAGTTGCCGGCCACGCTCGCAAAGGTCGAACTGCCGAACTCCCTGAACGCGCTGAAGCGGATCGACGGCCAGCGCTCGCGCGCCACGTCGAGCTCGACCAGCATCTTCGCCAGGTAGGCCGGCGCGTCGACGGTGTCGCGCGCGATCCGCGTGTCGTGCTGCGCCATGAAGCGCTCGAGCTCGGCGTCGTCGTCGGCGCTGATCCAGCGCGCGGCGATGTACGGCGACGGCCCGATCCGCGCGGCCACGTTGTATTCGGCGGCGAGCCGGTGCGCGACGACCTCGAACTGAAGCACGCCGACCGCGCCGAGCAGCATCTGGCCGTCGTCGAAGCGAAAGACCTGGATCGCGCCCTCGTCGCCGAGCTGCTCGAGCGCCGCGCGAAGCTGCTTCGACTTCATCGGGTCGACGACCTCGATCGAGCGGAAGGCTTCCGGCGCGAACCAGGGCAGGCCGGTGAACTGAAGCGTCTCTCCCTGCGTCAGCGTGTCGCCGAGCCGCAGCGTGCCGTGGTTCGGAATCCCGATGATGTCGCCCGGCCAGGCCTCGTCGACGATGTCGCGACGCTGCGACAGGAAGGTCACGACGTTCTGCGGACGCAGCGCGCGCTTCGTGCGCGCGTTGACCAGCGGCATCCCGCGCTCGAAGCGTCCCGAGCAGACGCGCACGAAGGCGACGCGATCGCGGTGCTGCGGGTCCATGTTCGCCTGCACCTTGAAGACGACGCCGCTGAACGCGCTCTCGGTCGGCGAGACCAGCCGCTGCTCGGCCGGCTTCGGCCCGGGCGGCGGCACGAAGTCGACGACGGCGTCGAGCACCTCGCGCACGCCGAAATTGTTGATCGCCGAGCCGAAGAACACCGGCGTCTGCTGCGACGCGACGAAGGCTTCGCGCTCGAAAGGATCGGAGGCGCCCTGCAGCAGCTCGATCTCCTGCGCGGCGGTCAGCCACTCGGGGCCCAGGCGTTCGAGCGCCGCCGGGTCCGAGGCCGACAGCAGTTCGTCGTCGCCGAGACGGTCCTGTCCGGGCCGGAACACGCGCACGTGGTCGTGGCGCAGATCGAACACGCCGCGGAAGCGGTTGCCCATGCCGATCGGCCAGGTCGCCGGGACCGGCGTCATCTCCAGTTCGCGCTCGAGTTCGTCGAGCAGGTCGAGCGGCTCGCGGACCTCGCGGTCGAACTTGTTGACGAAGGTGATGATCGGGATCTCGCGCGCGCGGCAGATCTTCAGCAGACGCCGCGTCTGCGGTTCGATGCCGTTGGCGCCGTCGATGACCATCAGCGCCGCGTCGACGGCGGTGAGGACGCGATAGGTGTCCTCGGAGAAATCCTGGTGGCCCGGGGTGTCGAGCAGGTTGATCACGCAGTCGCGGTAGACGAACTGCATGACCGAGCTGGCCACCGAGATGCCGCGCTGTTTCTCGATCTCCATCCAGTCGGACGTCGCGAAGCGGCTCGCCTTGCGCGCGCGCACCGTGCCGGCGATCTGGATCGCGCCGGAGAACAGCAGCAGCTTCTCGGTCAGCGTGGTCTTGCCGGCGTCGGGGTGCGAGATGATCGCAAACGAGCGTCTGCGCCTTACTTCGTTTGCGATTGAGCCGCTCGCCATCTTCCTGCATTCATGCTGTGTGTACCGCTACGTACGCGGGTCGGCCGATGCCGGCGCGTACCGATCCCGGATTCCCCGTTTGCTCCGGGAAACCGGCCATTTTAACACCCGGATGCAAAGCGCGGGCCTCGGTCGCTCCTTCGAGCGTGCTCATCGAATCCGCAGAGCGTCCCCCCAACCCTGCAGCGGCCCGAGCGGGTTGCGCTGCACCGAGCGCTCGCGCAGCATCGGCTGGCCGCCGTAGACCGCGAACACTGCATAGTCCCCCACGAACAGGATCGTCGCGGTGAAGTGGTACCCGGTGCTGACCGTCTCGCGACGAAACGAAAACGAGTCGGCCCAGAAGTTTCCGACCCGCTTTCTCGACATGTGGCGCACGGCAATCGAGTAGCCGGTGCATTCCTTGCCCGAGACGAGGCAGTGCAGGATGCCGGGGTCGAGCTGGTCCGGTCGCACCGAGGTGCCGGAAGCGAAGCGCTGGACGACGTCGGGGTACGACATCAGCGTGACCGACGGGTTCTTGTACGGATCGATCCCCTGCGCCGACAGCTCGGCGCGGGTCGTGTGGAACGGTTCGATGGCCTCGATCGCCTCGCGCGCCTCTTCGAAGCTGCGCCACTGGACGACGGTATCGTCGCGTCCGCTGGGCAGCAGCGACTGGCAGCCGGCCAGCAGGGCGCCGCAGAAAATCGCCGCCGCAAGGCGGCCCGGCGCCTGCGCCTTGGGCGAGTCGCGGGGAATCCGGTTGCGCTGCAGGTCGGGCACGGCCGTGCGGGGCTGCGGTTGTCGAAGCATGCGGATTGTCTCATTTTTGTGCGATGCACAATGCCGAGCCGGCGGTCCGGGCGTCTGTATTGGCGAAACGCATCAAAATAGGCGAAATCCACGTCCCGATCAGCAGTTCCGGTTGCGTTGCAGCAGGAAAGGCGGAAAATGTTCTCTTTTCACCCGCTGCCGCATCCTGCGGCAAGTCTGTCCAGCTCTTGACTACCACTTTCGACTCTTTCGGCCTGGCCGAGCCGATCCTTCGCGCCGTCCACGAACTCGGTTATCGCGAACCCACGCCGATCCAGGCACAGGCCATTCCGGTGGTGCTGCAAGGTCGCGACGTCATGGGCGCGGCCCAGACCGGCACCGGCAAGACCGCCGGCTTCGCACTGCCGATCCTGCAGCGCCTGATGCGCCACGCGAACAGCAGCGCGTCGCCGGCGCGCCACCCGGTGCGCGCGCTGATCCTCGCGCCCACGCGCGAGCTCGCCGACCAGATCTTCGTCAACGTGCGCGACTACGCACGGCATTCGGGGCTGCGGCCGGCCGTCGTCTACGGCGGCGTCGACATCAAGCCGCAGATCGCCGCACTGCGCCAGGGCGCCGAGATCCTGATCGCCACGCCGGGCCGCCTGCTCGATCACGTCGGCCAGCGCACGGTGTCGCTCGCGCAGACCGAGCTGCTCGTGCTCGACGAAGCCGACCGGATGCTCGACATGGGCTTCATGCCCGACATCCAGCGGATCATCAATCTGCTGCCGGCGAAGCGGCAGAACCTGATGTTCTCGGCCACGTTCTCGAACGAGATCCGCAAGCTGGCCGAGAGCTTCCTGAACGACCCGGTCTCGATCGAGGTCGCGAGGCGCAACGCCACTGCCGAGAACGTCGAGCAGACGGTCTACCGGGTCGCCGACAGCGACTCGAAGCGCGCAGCGGTGGCCAAGCTGATCCGCGACCGGGAGATCGGGCAGGTGATCGTGTTCACGAACACGAAAATCGGCGCCGGCCGCCTCGCGCGCCAGCTCGAACGCGACGGCCTCAACGCCAGCGCGATCCATGGCGACAAGTCGCAACAGGAACGGCTGGCCACGCTGGAGGCCTTCAAGAGCGGCGCGGTCAGCGTGCTGGTCGCGACCGACGTCGCCGCCCGTGGCCTCGATATCGCCGAGCTGCCGGCCGTCATCAACTACGACCTGCCGTACAGCCCCGAGGACTACGTCCACCGTATCGGCCGTACCGGCCGCGCCGGCGCGAGCGGCCTGGCACTGTCGCTGATGACGCAAGGCAACGACGAACGCCTGCTCGGCGAAATCGAGAAACTGATCAAGCGCAAGCTGACGCCGGAGCCGCTCGACGTGGGACCGCTCGTGCGCGAGCGCCCGGTGCGCGGCGAACGGGCGGAGCGCGGCGGCCGCGCGCGCAACGGTTCGGGCGGACGCGACGACGAGCGGCGCGACGTGTCGCGCAGCAACGGTTCGTCACGCGACGCCGCGGCCGGCGGCGCGCCGATGCGCCCCCGGCGAGCACGGGAAGCCGCGGCCGACCTGCGCCGGCCGGTACTGCGCGACGACCCGCTGTTCCATCAGCCGTACGTTCCGGCCGAGCCGGCGCCGGCTTCCGAACGTCGATCTGCCGCCGATTCACCTGCTGCCGGTTCCGCACCGGCGGGCGGCGAGCCGGCCCGGACCGCGGCCGGGCGGCGTGCTCGCAAGCAGCCGCTGCCGGCCCTGCTCGGCGGCATCAGGAAGCACTGAGGCCGGACTCCGGAAGCACCGAGGCCGGGCTCGGGACGCATCGAGGCGGGGCTCAGGAAGCACCGAGGCCGGATCCCGGTTCCGCCTGGCCCGCGCTGCTCATCCAGCGCGACTGGCGCCAGCCCCGGACGGCGGCCGGCCAGAACGCCGCGAGCGCCGCAGATCGGAAACCGGGCTTCGTTCGTGTCGCGTCCCCGGACGGTGCGCCCGCGATTTCCGGAAGACCCAGGTGGCGCATCGCCGCATTCAGCGCCGCCAGCGCGTCATCGGCGTCGATTGGCTCGGCGCCGTTCTGCTTCGACAACTTTTCGCCATCGCGACCCGCCACCAGCGGCAGGTGCAGGTAACGCGGCGTCGGCAACCCGAGCAGCCGTTGCAGCAGGATCTGGCGCGAGGTCGATCCGATCAGGTCGTCGCCGCGGACCACGTCGGTGACGCCCTGCGCCGCATCGTCGACGACTACGGCGAGCTGGTAGGCCCACAGGCCGTCGGCGCGCCTGAGCACGAAGTCGCCGACCTGGTCGGCCAGCGCGTCTTCGAAGGCGCGTCCGCTTCGGTCTCGCCAGGCGACGACCGCGTCGCCGACCCGCAGCCGCCAGGCGCGCGGCTGCCGACCGGCCGGCATGCCGTGCCGGCAGGTTCCCGGATAGACGAGTTCGGCATGGCGTGCGTGCTGCTGGCCGATCCGGCTCAGCGAATCGGCGATCTCGCGCCGCGTGCAGGCGCACGGGTAGACGTGCCCGGCCTCGCGCAGGCGCTCGAAGGCTCGTTCGTACAGCGCGTACCGCAGGCTCTGGTATTCGATCGGGCCATCGCTGCGAAAACCCAGCCGGTCGAGGGTGTCGAGAATGGACGTCGCGGCCCCGGGCACCTCGCGTGGCGGGTCGAGGTCCTCGATGCGCAGCAGCCAGCGTCCACCGTGCGCCAGCGCGTCGAGCCGGCTCGCGAGCGCGGTGGCCAGCGAGCCTGCATGCAGCGGACCGGTCGGCGAGGGCGCGAAGCGACCGGTGTACGCGGTAAAGGGCCGGGCCGTTTCGACCATGGGCAGACGAGTTCGGACAGCGTCCGGTTCAGCCGCGCGCCGCCAGCAGATGCGCGGCCAGTTCCGCGAAGCCGGCGCCGCTGGGCGCCCGCGTGATCCAGGCCGGCAGCACCGGCATCCGGTCGATCCGGTCCATCAGGTTCGCGACGCCGACCGAGTTGCGGAAGGCTGCGAACAGCGGCGCGTCGTTCGGCGCGTCGCCGACGCAGACCCAGCGATCGCGAGCCGCGTCGTCGTCGTCGCCGAAGACCTCGGCCAGCAGGCGCCGTGCCGTGCGTCCCTTGTCGAACTCGCCGAACCAGCCGTTGACGTGGATCGAGCTGGGTTGCGCGTGCATGCCGTGGCTTCGCAGGATCTCGGCGATGCGCGCGACGCGCTGCGCCGGCAGCGGCGGCACGGCCTCGGCGACGTCGATCGCGAGGTCGACGAGCCGGTACGGCTGGTCGCCGGCCAGCGCCGCTTCGGGCACCTCACGCAGGACTTCGGCGGCGATCGCGTCGCGGCGCGTGCGCGCCGCCTGCAGTGCCGCCTCGTCGGGCGTGAACACGGTTCGCACGCTGCCGCCCTGGCGCAGCATGTAGAAGGCGCCGGTCTCGCCGATCACCGCGTCGACCGGCCACATGCGCACGAAATGGTCGCACCAGCCGGCCGAGCGGCCGGTGACCGGCACGACGCGCAGGCCGGCCGCCTGCAGCCGCGCCATCGATGCGAAGGCGTCGGGATCGAGCCGGCCGTCGGTGCTCAGCGTGTCGTCGAGATCGGTGAGCACGCCGCGCACGCCTCGCGCGTCGAAGGCCGCCAGCGGCTGCAGCCGGTCGTGGGCGCGTTCGCTCATCGGGTCGGGCTCATGCCGGAATCCTGGCCGCGGTCGCGGGCGGCGCCTGCGGCCGGCTCGCCAGCGCGTTGCCGACGAGCGCGGCGATCACGACCAACCCGCCCTGTATCGTCGCTGCCGGCATCGCCTCGCCGGCACCGAGCCAGGCCCAGACCGGGCCGAACACGACTTCGAGCAGCGCGATCAGTGCGACCTCGTGCGACGCCAGCGAGCGCGTGGCCCGGATCATCAGGAAGCAGGGCACGCCGAGCTGGAAGACGCCGAGCAGCGCGAGGATGGCCAGATCGTTGCCGGTCGCCTGCAGCGGCCAGGCCAGCGGCAGCGTGAACAGGCAGGACAGCAGTGCGCCGACCAGCACCGCCGGCGCCAGGTCGACGTCGGCCTGCAGCTTCTTCAGCGTGACGATGTTGATTGCCGCGGCGACCGGCACGGCCAGCGCGATCAGCATTCCCGCCAGGCCGTCGGTGGAGACGCCGTCGCGGACCATCCACCAGATCCCGAAGCCGGCCAGCACGATCGCAGCCCAGGTCATCGGCGACACCCGCGTGCCGAGCACCGCGCGCCCGAGCAGTGCCGCGAACAGCGGCGAGACGCTGAGCACCAGCAGTGTGTTGGCGACGCTGGTGCGCGTGAGCGCGACCATGAAGCAGGTGAACATGATCGACCACATCAGCCCCGAAAACAGGCCGGGCCAACCCATCGCGACGATCGCCGCGAGCGGTCCCGCCGGCGCGCCGCCGCGCGGCATCCCGTCGGGCGCCGTGCCGTTCGTCGGCCGGGCGCGCCGGCGCTGCCAGCCGAGGATCGCCAGCATCGCGATCGCGCAGAAGAAGCTGCGCCAGAACGTGACCTCGAAGCTGTCGGCGCGCTCCAGGTGTCGGGTGAAGACCCCGGCGATGCTCCAGCACAGTGCACAAAACGCGAGCAGCAGTGCCGCATTCCGGTGGGACAGTTCGCGGGGCATCGATACCTCGGGGTACGCCGGGGCAGGGCGGGGGTGCGGGGAGTCCGGCGCCGTGCGGGGGCCGGTTGCCGGCTAGAATTGTAGCGATGTCAGAGCCTCGCTTCGTCCACCTTCGCGTCCATTCGGAATACTCGGTCAGCGACTCCATCGTGAGGCTGGACAGGCTCGTCGCCGCGGCCGCCGCCGATGGGCAGCCGGCCGTCGCCGTCACCGATCTGGCGAACCTGTTCGGCTGGATCAAGTTCTACCGCGCAGCCCGGGGCGCCGGCATCAAGCCGATCTGCGGCGCCGACTGCTGGGTCGAGAATCCGGCCGAGCGCGAGCGGCCGTTCAGGATGCTGCTGCTCGCGCGCGACCGGGCCGGCTACCTGCGCTTGTGCGAGCTGCTGAGCCGCGCCTGGCTCGAGAACGAATATCGCGGCCGCGCCGAGCTGCGCGCCGAGTGGTTCGACGAAACCGGCCCCGACGGCCGGCCCGGCGGCCACGGGCTGATCGCGCTGTCGGGCGCGCAGGACGGCGAGGTGGGCATGGCGCTGCTGGCCGGCAACCGAGAGGCCGCCGAGGCGGCCGCCCGGCGATGGGCCGAACGCTTTCCCGACGCGTTCTACCTCGAAGTGCAGCGCCACGGTCCGCCGGCGGCCGAGACGCAGACGCGTGCAGCCGCGCGGCTGGCCGCCGAGCTGGGCCTGCCGCTGGTCGCCACGCACCCGGTCCAGTTCCTGAGCCGCGACGAATACCGCGCGCACGAGGCGCGCGTCTGCATCGCCGAGGGCGAGATCCTGGCCAACCCGCGCCGCCAGCGTCGTTTCGCCGAAGAGCAGTACTTCCGTACGCAGGACGAGATGTGCGAGCTGTTCGCCGACCTGCCGTCGGCGCTGGCCAACAGCGTCGAGATCGCGCGCCGCTGCAGCGTGGCGATGGTGCTCGGCAAGGCGCAACTGCCGCAGTTCCCGACGCCCGAGGGGCTCACGCTCGACGACTACATGCGCCAGCTCGCGCGCGAAGGCCTCGAGCGGCGGATGGCCGTGCTGTTTCCGCCGGAATCGACGCCGCCCGACGTGCTTGACGAAAAGCGCCGGCAATACGCGGCACGGCTCGACTACGAGTGCGACACGATCGTCCAGATGGGCTTCCCCGGCTACTTCCTGATCGTGGCCGACTTCATCAACTGGGCCAAGCAGAACGCCGTGCCGGTCGGTCCCGGCCGCGGTTCGGGGGCCGGCTCGCTCGTTGCCTACGCGCTCGGCATCACCGACCTCGACCCGATCCCGTACGCGCTGCTGTTCGAGCGTTTCCTGAATCCCGAGCGCGTGTCGATGCCCGACTTCGACATCGACTTCTGCCAGGACAATCGCTGGAAGGTCATCGAATACGTGCGCGAGCGCTACGGCGAGCAGGCGGTCTCGCAGATCGCGACCTTCGGCACGATGGCTTCGAAGGCGGTGATCCGCGACGTCGGCCGCGTGCTCGACATGGGCTACAACTTCTGCGACCAGCTGTCGAAGCTGATCCCGGTCGTGCAGAACAAGCCCTTGTCGCTGGCCAAGGCGCGCGAGGCGGAGCCGCTGCTCAGGGAGCGCGAGGAGAAGGAAGACGAAGTGCGCGAGCTGCTCGCGCTGGCCGAACCGCTCGAGGACCTGACGCGCAACATCGGGATGCACGCCGGCGGCGTGCTGATCGCACCGGGCAAGCTGACCGACTTCTGTCCGCTGTACCGGCCGCCCGGCGCCGAGGGCGGCGTCGTCAGCCAGTTCGACAAGGACGACGTCGAGGCGGTCGGGCTCGTCAAGTTCGACTTCCTCGGCTTGCGCAACCTGACGATCATCGACCTGGCGGTGCGCTACATCAACGCGCGCCACCCGGAGCTGAACCTCGACCTGAACGCGCTGCCCTTCACCGACCCGCGCGCCTACCAGGTGCTGAAGGACGCGAACACGACCGCGATCTTCCAGCTCGAAAGCGAAGGGATGAAGAAGCTGCTGAAGAAGCTCGCGCCCGACCGCTTCGAGGACATCATCGCCGTGCTCGCACTGTACCGGCCCGGGCCTCTCGGATCGGGCATGGTCGACGACTTCATCCTGCGCAAGAAGGGCCAGCAGGCGATCGACTACTTCCACCCCGACCTGAAGGCCTGCCTGGAGCCGACCTACGGCGTGATCGTCTACCAGGAACAGGTGATGCAGATCGCGCAGATCATCGGGGGCTACACGCTCGGCGGCGCCGACCTGCTGCGTCGCGCGATGGGCAAGAAGAAGCCCGAGGAGATGGCGCAGCACCGCGGCCTGTTCGTCGAGGGGGCCGAGAAGAAGGGCTACCCGGTCGAGCTGGCGAACAAGCTGTTCGACCTGATGGCGATGTTCGCCGAATACGGCTTCAACAAGTCGCACACGGCGGCCTATGCCGTCGTCACCTACCAGACGGCCTGGCTCAAGGCCCTGTATCCGGCCGAGTTCATGGCGGCCACGCTGTCTTCGGACATGGACGACACCGACAAGGTGCAGCTGTTCGTCGACGATGCGAAGGCCAACGGCGTCGACGTGCTGCCGCCGGACATCAATGCCTCGGGCTACCGCTTCGAGCCGGTGTCCGACCGCGCGCTGCGCTACGGGCTCGGTGCGGTCAAGGGCACCGGCGAAGGGGCCGTCGTCGAGATCCTGCGCGCGCGCGCCGACGGGCCGTTTCGCGACCTGTTCGACTTCTGCGAGCGCATCGATCGCAAGATCGTCAACCGCCGCACGATCGAGGCGCTGGTGCGCGCCGGCGCCTTCGACACGCTGGACGACGACCGCGCGAAGCTGCTGGCCAACGTCGGCCGCGCGATGGACGCCGCCGAGGCGGCCGGCGCGGCGATCGACCAGGCGAGCCTGTTCGGCGACGACACCGGCATGCCGAGCGCGCCCGAATGGCTGCCGGCGCCGCCCTGGAGCGAGCGCCAGCGGCTGCAGGAAGAAAAGGCTGCGCTCGGCTTCTTCCTCAGCGGGCACCTTTTCAACGGCTACCGCGACGAGGTCCGTCGCTTCGTGCGCACGAAGCTCGCCGACCTGCAGCCGCAGCAGCAGCCGGTCTGGATGGTCGGCGTCGTCGCGGCCCAGCGCACGATGATGACGCGGCGGGGCAAGATGGTCTTCGTCACGCTCGACGACGGCAGCGCCAAGCTCGAGGTTTCCGTCTTCAACGAGCTGTACGACGCGCATCGTCGGCAGATCCGCGACGACGAGCTGCTCGTCGTCTACGGCAAGATCAGCAAGGACGACTACACCGGCGGGCAGCGCGTCGTGGCCGAGCGCATCCTCGATCTCGTCGGCGCTCGCCAGGAGTTCGGCAAGCGGCTGCGCATCCGCCTGAACGGCACCGCCGACAGCGCCGCGCTGCGCGGCGCCATCGCGCCGTTCGCGATCGGCGAGCGGCGCGACGTGCCGGCGCTGCCCGTCGTCCTCGAATACGGCAACCGCCGGGCCGCCTGCGCGATCGAACTGGGCGAGCACTGGCGCGTGCACCCGCACGACGACCTGATCGGCGCGATCCGGGAAATGCTGCGCCCGGTCGACACGGCGATCGAGTACTGAAGTGACACCCGGCCTCACGCCTTTGCCGGCGCGGACAACCGAGACGACGTGATGAAAGGCAGCCTGGCGACCTACCGGCGGCTGCTCGCCTACACGCGTCCGTACCGCAAGGGTTTCGTCATCGCGATCCTCGGCATGATCCTGGCCGCGGTGACCGAACCGTTCTTTCCGGCGCTGATGAAGCCGCTGCTCGACGAGGGCTTCGTCGCAAAGGGGAACATTCCGCTGTGGATGGTGCCGGCGGCGATCGTCGCGATGTTCGTCACGCGCGGCGTCGGCAGCTTCGCCGGCAGCTACGGCATGGCCTGGGTCGCCAACCACGTGTTGGCCTCGGTGCGCCGGCAGATGTTCGCGCACGCGCTGCGGCTGCCGGCCTCGGACCTCGAACGCGAAGCCGCCGGCCTGCTGATCTCGCGCATCGTCTTCGAGGTCAACAACCTGATGGCGGCGTCGACGACGGTGCTGTCGACGCTGGTTCGCGACTCGCTGATCGTGATCGGCCTGCTCGGCTGGCTGCTGTACCTGAACTGGCAGCTGACGCTGGTCACCTTCGCGTTGATTCCGGTGATGGCGGTGCTGGTGCGCGTGTTCAGCCGGCGGCTGCGTTACCTGGGGCGCGAGAACCTGCAGCAGACCGGCGAGCTGACGCGCGTCGTCGAGGAGGCCGTGCACGGCTTCAAGGTCATCAAGGTCTTCGGTGCCTACGAGCGCCAGATCGAGTTGTTCGGCCGCACGGTCGACCGGCTGCGCGGCTTCGCGATGCGCGAGGCGATCGCCGGCGGCGCGATGTCGCCGATCAGCCAGCTGTGCGCGGCGACGGCGGTCGCGGCGGTCGTGACGATTGCGCTGGTCCAGTCGCAGGGCGGCCAGGTCACGGTCGGCGGCTTCGCCTCGTTCGTGACCGCGATGCTGATGCTGCTCGGCCCGCTGAAGCACCTGGCCGACCTGAACCGGCCGCTGCAGCGCGGGCTGGCTGCCGCCGAGAGCGTGTTCACGCTGCTCGACCGCGAGGCCGAGCCGGACGAGGGCACGCGGACGATGACGCGCGCGCGCGGCGAAGTCGTCTTCGAGCGCGTCTACTTCCGCTACCCGGGTGCGCAACGCGACGCGCTCGCCGGCATCGACCTGCACGTGCGCGCCGGCGAGATGGTCGCCTTCGTCGGCGGCTCGGGCGGCGGCAAGACGACGCTGGCCAACCTGCTGCCGCGCTTCCACTCGCCGACGTCCGGACGGATCCTGATCGACGGCGTGCCGATCGAGGAGCTGACGCTGGCCAGCCTGCGCGACCAGCTCGCGCTGGTCAGCCAGGACATCGTGCTGTTCAACGACACCGTGCGTGCGAACGTCGCTTTCGGCGTGCGCGGCGAGGTCGACGACGAAGACGTGCGCGAGGCTCTGCGCAAGGCCGCGCTGATGGACTTCGTCGACGGCCTGCCGCAGGGGCTCGACACGCCGATCGGCGAGCGCGGGGCGCAGCTCTCGGGCGGGCAGCGGCAGCGGCTGGCGATCGCGCGCGCGCTGCTGAAGGACGCGCCGATCCTGCTGCTCGACGAAGCCACGTCGGCGCTCGACACGAACACCGAGCGCGAGGTGCAGCTCGCGCTCGAGCGCGGCACGTCGGGCCGCACGACGCTCGTCATCGCGCACCGGCTGTCGACGATCGAGCGCGCCGACCGGATCGTCGTGCTCGAAGGCGGGCGCATCGTCGAGCAGGGCCGCCACGAGGAGCTGCTGGCTCGCGGCGGTGCCTATGCCGGGCTGCACCAGGTGCAGTACGCGGCGGCCCGTGCGCCCGAGCAGGGATGAAGATCCTGCAGATTTCGTCGTCGCCGCATTGGGGCGGGGCGCAGATCCGGGCGCTGACCGAAGCGGCCGGCCTGCGCTCGCGCGGTCACGAAGTCGTCATCGCCAGTCCGGCCGGCTCGCCGATCGGGCGACGCGCCGCCGGACTGCGGATCCCGGTCGTCGAACTGCCGCCCGCCGACGGCCCGCTGCCGACGCGGCTGCAGCCCTGCATCGCGATGCGGCGGCTGGTTCGAGACGGCGGCTTCGACGCGCTGGCCACGCACGGCACGATCGACAGCTGGCTGGCCGCGCTCGCCTGTGCGAGCCTGCGCCGCGCGCCGCCGATCGTGCGCACGCACCATGCGACGGCGCCGGTGCCGCACGGTCCGGCGGCCCGCTGGCTGTACATGAGCGCCGCCACGCGTATCGTGACGACCGGCGAATCGGTGCGCCAGTCGCTGGTTCGCGACCAGGGCTTCGACGGGCGGCGCATCGTCGCGATCCCGACCGGCATCGACCTCGGCTATTTCAAGCCCGCGGCAACGCCGACGGCTACCGAGGAAGCGCGTCGCGCGCTCGGCCTGCCCGACGACGGGCTGCCCGTGCTCGGCACCGTCGCGTCGCTGCGGCGCTCGAAGGGGCACCACTTCCTGATCGAGGCGCTCGCCGGACTGGATCGTCCGGCACGGCTGCTGGTCGTCGGCGACGGCCCGCAGCGTGCGGCGCTCGAGAAGCAGGCCGACGCGCTGTTGCCCGAGGGCCGGGTGCTGTTCGCCGGCGCGCAGGCCGAAGTGCTTCCGTGGCTGCGTGCGCTCGACGTGTTCGTGCTGCCGACGCTGCACGAAGGCGTGCCGCAGTCGCTGTCGCAGGCGATGGGCGTCGGCCTGTGCTGCGTCACGACGCCGGTGGGCGGCATCCCGGAGATCGCGTGCGACGGCGAGAGTGCGCTGTTCGTGCCCCCGGGCGAGGTCGAGCCGCTGCGCGACGCCTTGCAGCGCGTGATCGACGATCCCGGGCTGCGCGCGCGGCTGGGTACCGGTGCGCGCGCCGCGGCGCTCGACTGCTGTTCGATCGAGGCGATGCTCGACCGGGTCGAGGCGCTGTATCGCGAGCTCGTCGACGCGAGCCGCGAGCGGCGGCGCTGATCGGCGGCGTCAGCGCTTCAGGATGTTCTTCCAGCCGTCGTCCCACTCGGCGCGATGCGCGAGCTCGACCGCCTTCGCGTAGCGATAGAAGGTCACCTCGAAGTACGCGAGCGCGATCACGAAGCCGGCCCAGCCGTCGAGCACGCCGGCCTTGAATACGTAGTGGCGCAGAAACGCCCAGCTGCCGTGTCCGAGCGCCTTGGCGAAACTCGAACCCGCCTGGCGCGGCTTGCTCGCGCCCAGCGTCGAATAGCGGTTCATCTTCGCGATGACCTCGGCCAGGTCCTTGTACGGCAACTGCCAGATCGCCTGGCGCAGCTGCCCGACCGTCGCGCCCGGCGCGATCATCTCGTAGCCCTCGTGAACCGGGCTGTCCTCGTACCTCATCGCATCGCGGCGGAACAGCTGCGGCTGGCGGAAGTTCGGATACCAGCCGGAGTGCCTGATCTCGCGCCCGAGAAAGTAGTTCCGGCGCGGCACATGGTAGGCGCCGTGCGCGGGCTCGGCCTCGGCGAGGATCGCGCGGATCTCGTCGCGTACGGCGACGGTGCAGCGCTCGTCGGAGTCGAGGCTGAAGATCCAGTCGTGCGAGCAGGCGCGGATCGCCTCGTTGCGAAGCGCGCCGAAGCCGGTGAACTCGATCTGCACGACCCGCGCGCCCATCGACTCGGCGATCCTTGCCGTGTCGTCGGTGCTGTGCGAGTCGGCGACGATCACCTCGTCGGCCCAGCGCACGCTGTCGATCGCGTCGGCGATCTTTTCGGCTTCGTTGTAGGCGATGATGTAGACGGAAAGCTTGCGCACGCGATGAACCCCTGTCGAGAGGCGTTGGTGGTCGTCCCGTTCGTGGACCCGGTAGGATGGTACCGGTCGGGCGCAGCGGGTGCTGCGCCGCATCGTTCCCACCGATCGCAAGGAGATTTCCGATGAGTGCCACCCCTGCCGCGGCCGACCGCTATCCGCTGCCCGAGATCGCCGGCCTGCCCGACGACATCCGAGAGAAGATCCTCGCCGTGCAGGACAAGGCCGGCTTCGTGCCGAACGTGTTCCTGAAGCTCGCCCGCCGTCCCGACGAGTTCCGTGCGTTCTTCGCCTACCACGACGCGCTGATGCTGCGCGAGAACAAGCTGTCGAAGGCCGAGAAGGAGATGATCGTCGTCGCCACCAGCGGCGCGAACCAGTGCCTGTACTGCGTCGTCGCGCACGGCGCGATCCTGCGCATCTACGCGAAGAATCCGCGGATCGCCGACCAGCTCGCGACCAACTGGCGCAAGGCGGAGCTTACGCCGCGCCAGGCGGCGATGATCGAATTCGCGATGAAGGTCGCGACCGATTCGGCCAGCATCGTGCCGGCCGACTTCGAGGCATTGGCCGCACACGGCTTCGACGACGAGGACGCCTGGGACATCGCGGCGATCGCGGCGTTCTTCGCGCTGTCGAACCGGATGGCGAACGTTTCGAGCATGATGCCGAACGACGAGTTCTACCTGATGGGGCGGGTGCCGAAGGCCTGACGCTTTATCATGCGCTGGCACTCGAAACGAACCGACGGAGAACACGAATGGACCCGGTGAGAACCGAGATCGACCCACCGCGTATCGACGATCGCCGAACCGAGGAAGCGAAGAAGCTCGCCACGATCTGCTACGCGCTGTACGCGGTGTCCTGCATCATCGGGATCACTGCGATCGGCGCGATCATCATCAACTACCTGAAGCGCGACGACGTTGCCGGTACCTGGGTCGCCAGCCACTTCGAGTGGCAGATCAAGACCTTCTGGTACACGATCGCCGGCCTCGTCGTCGGCTGGATCCTGATGTTCGTGCTGATCGGCTTTCCGATCCTGGTGGCGGTCGGCATCTGGGCGATCTACCGGGTCGTCAAGGGCTGGCTGGCGCTGTACGACGGCAAGCCGGTGGATGCGTCGAGCCTGTTCTGACGCATCCGTTCGAAGGACCGCCGGTTCGGCCGCAATGGCCGCGCGGGCGATGAAGCGGCCTTCGCGAAGGCCGCTTCGCTGATTCCTCCATCTACGCGGCGCACCGCGAAGCCGGCTTCGCGGCCGCTCGACCTCATCGATCGGCCGGTCGGCCGCCGTTCGGCCGCTTAGGAGACCGTCGGACAGCCTCCTGGCGCCTCCTCCCGATTCGCCGGGGCCGCGAGCGGCCCGCGGCGCGCGCTCGCTTCGAGCGAGCTAGCGCGCGAATTCCATCGGAGTGCCGTGCCTGGCACGGCCCATGCGTGACGACTCCTCGCAGGGGGCACAAAGCCTCCGAACCGACGGAGCGCGCTGATGAACCGCATGCTGCTCGGCTACAGCCCCGAGCTCGACGTCTACGAAGTCGCGACCGCCACGCCTCGTGTCGTTCCGGTCCGGGCGGCGACGAGCGGATGGATCTTCGACGCGGCGACGACGATGGCGCTTGCCGCCGAACTGCTCGAAACCGGCAGCGAAGCCGAGCTGGAAGCGAAGATCCGCACGCTGATCCGGCGCGCCGGCGCCAGCGTCGGCCACCTGGTCGACGCGCCGACGGCCGGAGCCCTGACGCGGCTCCTGCGTCGCGCCGCACGGGTGTCGATGCCGGGGATTCCGTCGGTGCCGCGGCGTGCCGCGCGCGACGGCGCGGGCCTGCCGGTCGCCGATTCCCGGACGCTGCCCAGCGGCGCGTTCTTCGGCCTTTCGCTCGAAGGCCTGAGTCCGGAAGACCAGGAGTTCGAGGCGGCCAAGGCCTTCGTCCTGTTCGCCGGCGATGCGGCGCGCAACGCCGCACTGACCCCGCCGCGGCTGCCTGCCGAGGCGATCGCCCGCATCGCGGCCGCCAGGGCCGCGCAGCGCCATGCGCCCGGATGGCTGCGGCTCACCGCGCGTCGACGGGTCGACGCGCGGTCGCGGCCGGCCCGGTCCCGATCCCGACGGATCGAAACGCGGCGCCCGATCGGCGCCCATTAGCCAGGGAGACTGCCATGCACGACCTAGATCGCACCCAGCTCGAATACAGCCCGCAGATGTCGGAGTTCGAGTATGAGGAGGAATTCGAGGACGAATGGTCCGGCGAGTATTACGGAGAGATCCTCGGCGAGGCCGACGAGACCGAGTTGGCGATGGAGCTGATGGAGGTCGCCGACGAGGCCGAACTCGACCAGTTCCTCGGCAAGCTGCTGGGCAAGGCCGCGAAGGCCGTCGGCAAGGCCGTGCGTTCGCCGCTCGGTCAGCAGGTCGGCAGCGTGCTCAAGGGCGTCGCGAAGAAGGCGCTGCCGATGGCCGGCAAGGCGGTCGGCGGCTACTTCGGCGGCCCGCTCGGCGCAAAGATCGGCAGCGGGCTGGCGAAAGCGGCCGGCGGTGCGCTGGGCCTCGAAGCCGAGACGATGGAGCAGGAAGAGCTCGAGTTCGAGGGGGCGAAGCAGTACGTCCGACTGGCGGCCGAGACCGTCAAGAAGGCGGCGTCGGCGCCTGCCGGCGCGGATCCGCGCACGGTCGCCCAGAATGCCGCCGTCGCTGCCGCGAAGAAGCTGGCTCCGGGGCTGCTCGGTGCGTCGCAGGGCGGACGCGGCGGCGCGTCGGGCGCGGCCTCGCGCGGCGGCCAGAGCGGCCGCTGGACGCGTCGCGGCACGACGATCGTTCTCCACGGGGCATGAACCGTGGCGATCAGCCCGTTCGCAGCGCGCACGCTGGCCCTCGAAGCGCGCGGACTGCTGACCCGGCTGACCCGGGTCCGGCCGTTCGCGCTGCTCGAACCGATGGTGCCGGCTGCCGGGCTGTTGCCCTCGACGCAGGCGGCGACGGAGCGCTACCTGATCGACGGGCGCCGCGAGTTGCGCGACATGGTGATCCTGTTTCTCGACTGGCTCGAGGTGTCGCGCACCAGCGCGGCAAGCACCGCCGAGGCGCAGCGCCGCTTCGCGATGCTGCGCCTGAGGTTCAACACCGTGCTCACGCAGTTCGACCTGTTCTCCGATGCGGTCGCGCAGCGCAGCGAGCACGATGTCGGTGTCTGGCTCGCGGGGCTGGACATCGTCGCGCGCGACGCGCTGACGCTGCCCGGCGGGTACTACCAGGTGCCGCCGCTGGTCTGCTACCTGGACCGTGGCGTCGGCGCGGCGATCCGGCGGGCGCGCACGCGGATGCCGGGCGGCGGCGCGAACCCGGTGGCGATCATCCGGGTGCCGCGCGAGCGGATGATCGGCAGCGGCATCGCCTCGTCGCTGATCCACGAGGTCGGCCACCAGGCGTCGGCGCTGC
>JAAZBL010000329.1 GCA_012513825.1 Limnobacter sp.
ATCCGCGCCCGATTGTTCGCTACGAGGAAACTCAGTCGAGGTGGGGGCTTCCTCCCTCCCCTCCTGGTGCGGGGAAATTGGATTGGTGACTCATACAAGGCTAAGTCCGACGATTTCGTCAAACGGGCGATCAGGACTCACGCTGGGCCGATGTGTCCGCGTTCTTCCCAGTCCCTCACTGATCCCGATGGCAATCAACACTGCCTGCCAGCGAATCATCTCGTCGATGTGCACCTCCTCGTCGTGCGCGCCCGCGATCAGGTACCGGTACGGCTCCTGGAGTGCGCTCAAGGCCCCGTCCACGTCTTTGTTGCTCTTGCAGTCGTTGTGGCCGAGAAGACGTGCCGGCACAGTTCCTCCGTAATCGGTACGCGCGCCCCGCTCCGCACGGACGCTTTCTTTCGCAGTCGCTCGATCGGATGATCGATCTGCGTCATCCGCTGCCCTTCTCGCCCAACGCATGCCATGGGCGCAGATCGAAGCGCGCTTGCTCTAAGTGCAAGGACCGCACAGCGTGGTTGTTGGTTGTCGGCGACGTGGGCTCTTCGGCCGAGCGCGCATTTCGTCGAACCGAAGAGTTCATGTCCGGGCCTCGCCGAGGCGGCAACGCGAGCGGGCCGCGGCGATCATCGGGTTATCGCTTGCTGCGCCGGCCAGGCGCTCAGGCGTCTCCGACATTGACGATCACCGTCCCCGACCCGCCACAGTCGGGACACTCGTTTCCTTCGATCCTGCCGCTGCCCTGGCAGCGCGGACAGACATTCTCGCCGCTCTGCGGCGTGCCAGGCGCGACTTCGTCGCCGGGATTCTTACGGCCTGCGCCTTCGGCCGAGTCCCCGCCCTGTGCTCGATGGTTCAGTGTTTCCGACATCGCAATCTCCGGTTGCGGTATTGCAGCCATCGACGGTGCAACGGCGATGCCCAGCGGTCGCACTCGAAAGTTCGGGATACGCGGCAGCACCATGGGCGCGATTCCCCGACGTTTATAGTTCCCCTACCGACCGGACCGCGTTCCGGACTTCATGGAGACGCTCGTGGACAGGATGCCCGCCCTGTTCATCGGTCACGGCAGCCCGATGAACACGCTGGAGCTGAACCGATTCACGCAGGCCTGGCGCAGCATGGGGACCGCGCTGCCGCGCCCGCGCGCGCTGCTGGTCGTGTCGGCACACTGGTTCTTCGGGGCGACGGCGGTCACCGCGATGCCGCGGCCGCGCACGATCCACGACTTCTACGGCTTTCCGCAGGCGCTGTTCGACTTCGACTATCCGGCGCCGGGCGCACCCGAGCTCGCGCAGGAGGTCGTCGAGACGGTCAAGCCCCTTTGGGCGGGGCTCGACCTCGACCAGTGGGGGCTGGACCACGGCACCTGGAGCGTGCTCGCGCATCTGTATCCGGATGCCGACGTCCCGACCGTGCAGCTTTCGATCAACGCGCTGAAACCGCTCGAATACCACCTCGAGCTCGCCCGGCGGCTCGCCCCGTTGCGCGAACGCGGCGTGATGATCCTGTCGAGCGGCAACGTCGTGCACAACCTCGGCAGGATCCGGTGGAACGAACCGGACGGGGCCTTCGACTGGACCCGGCGCTTCGACGAGGCTGCGATCGCGCTGATGGCCGAGGACCCCGGCGCCGTCCTGAAGCTCGTCGAACACCCGGACTACGCGCTCGCCGTGCCGACGCCCGACCATTTCATTCCGCTGCTGTACACGGCCGGCCTTGCCGCGGCCGGCGAAGGCAGCGCCAGCGCGCTGGTCACCGGCTACAGTCTCGGATCGCTGTCGATGACCTGCTTCGGCGTCGGCGCCGACGTCGCCGTGGTCGACGAACGAGGCGCCGCGGCCGCGACCCTGCCGCCCGACGTGCCGCCCGAGCAGACCAACACCTGAGCGAAGAACCTCGGACCGGGCGGGAACGCAGGTTCGACGAAACGACCGGAGGAGAGAAGTGATCCACGTCATTGCCATCATCACCGCGAAACCCGGCCAGCGCGACGCCGTGCTCGCGGCCTTCCGGGCCAACCGCCCGGCCGTCCTGGCCGAAGACGGCTGCCTCGAGTACGAGGCCGCGATCGACGCCGATCCGGCCCTGCCTATCCAGGCGCCCTTCGGTCCCGACGCCTTCGCCATCATCGAAAAGTGGCGCGACCTCGACGCGCTGAAGGCGCACGCCGGGTCAGCGCACATGCGCGCCTACGGCGAGAAGACCCGCGACCTGCTCGCGGGCCGGACGATCCACGTGCTGTCGCCGATCGGCTGACACGGGCTCGCAAACCGACCGATGATCCTCGAGGCCTTCACCGCCGCACGCGATCTCGGCCGCGCGCACGACATCGCCGCCGTGCTGGTCCGCTACGGCTTCGGCGATGCCGTGCGCCGGATCGGGCTGTCGGGTGCGCTCGAGCGCGCCGGCCGTGCGCTGAACTGGCGCGCTCCCGACGAGCTGGCGCGGCTCGAGCCGCCGGCACGCGTGCGCCGCGCGCTCGAGGAACTCGGCCCGACCTTCGTGAAGCTCGGGCAGGTGCTGGCCACCCGCGTCGACCTGTTCGGCCCGGAATGGATCGCCGAGTTCGGCCGGCTGCAGGACCGGGCGCCGGCCGTGCCCTTCGACGAGGTCCGCGCCCAGTTGACCGAGGACCTCGGCGAGGCGCCCGAAACCGCATTTGCCGACTTCGAACCGACGGCGATGGCGGCCGCCTCGCTGGCGCAGGTCTACCGCGCCCGGCTGGCTTCCGACGGCCGGCAGATCGTGCTCAAGGTCAGGCGTCCGGGAATCCGGCGCACGGTCGAAGCCGACCTCCGGCTGCTGACGCGGCTCGCGGAGATCGTCGACGCCGAGATGCCCGACCTGCGCCGCTACCGTCTTCGCGAAGTCGCGCGCCAGTTCACCGTGTCGCTGCGCCGCGAGCTCGACTTCGCAGCCGAGTGCCGCAACGCCGAGCGCGTCGCCGCCAACCTCGCCGCGCACCCCGAGATCGTCGTCCCGCGCGTGCACTGGCAGTGGACCGGCGAACGGCTGAACGCGCAGGACTTCGTCGACGGGATCCCGGGCAAGGACCTGGCTGCCGTCGACGCGGCCGGGCTCGATCGCAAGCTGCTCGCGAGACGCGGCGCCGGCGCGGTCCTGAAGATGATCCTCGAAGACGGCTTCTTCCACGCCGATCCTCATCCGGGCAACGTCTTCTACCTGCCCGGCAACCGGATCGCGTTCATCGACTTCGGCATGGTCGGTCGCCTGACGGAAACGCGCCGCTTCGAGGTCGTGGCGCTGCTGCACGGACTGGCCACCAGCGACGAGGAGATGGTCGCCAAGGTCCTGCTCGACTGGCGCGACGGCAAGGAGCCCTCGGACGCCGACCCGGCGCGGCTGCGCGCCGAGATCGGTGCCTTCGTCGACCAGTATCACGGCGTGCCGCTCGGCCAGCTCGACCTGGCCGCGCTGCTGTCCGACCTGATGCGGATCCTGCGCGACCACGGGCTGGCGCTGCCGCCCGACCTGGCGCTGCTCGTCAAGACCTTCATCACGCTCGAAGGCATGGGACGCCAGCTCGATCCCGACTTCGACATGGCCGCCGAAGCCGAACCCTGGCTGCGCAAGGCGCTGATCGCCCAGCACTCGCCGGCGGTGCTGGCCCGACGCGGCCGGCGTGCGCTGCGGAGCATGCTCGAGCTGATGGCCGGCCTGCCTCAGGACCTGCACGAGCTGCTGCGCTCGGCGCGGCGCGGCCAGCTCCAGCTTCGCGTCGACGTCCCGCCGCTCGAGCGCTTCGGCAGGCAGATCGACCGCGCGGCGAGCCGCCTGACGATCGGCATCGTCACGGCCGCACTGATCATCGGGTCGGCGATCGTGATCAGCGTCGATCCGGATTCGGGCCTGTCGCGCTTCGGCATCCTCGGCTTCGCGGGCGCGGTGGCTGGCGGCGTCTGGTTGCTGATCTCGATCTGGCG
>JAAZBL010000330.1 GCA_012513825.1 Limnobacter sp.
CGGTGCAGCCTGTCGAGCGCCTTGCGGATCGGGCCCGTCGCCGTCTTGCGCGCTTCGGCCAGCGCGAACGGCGACAACTCGGCCGTGTACATGCGCCGCGCTCGTTCGAGCAGATTGTGGGCTTCGTCGACCAGCACGCCGACCTTCCACTGCTGCGCCTGCGCCAGCGCGTGCAGCATCGCTGCGCCGTCGTAGTAGTAGTGGTAGTCGGCCACGACCACGTCGCTCCAGCGCAGCAGTTCCTGCGCGAGGTAGTACGGGCACAGCTGGTGATCGAGCGCCACGCTGCGCACGGTCGTCGCATCCCAGGGCTGCGACCGTTCGACGACGGCGGCCCGCGCGGCCGGCAGGCGGTCGTAGAACCCGCGCGCCAGCGGGCACGATTCGCCATGGCAGGCCTTGTCCGGGTGCACGCAGGCCTTGTCGCGCGCGAGCATGTCGAGCACGCGCAGCGTCGCAGACCGGTCTCGTTCCGGCAGTCGGCGGGCCACCGCGGCCAGCGCCTGCATCGCCAGGCTGCGACCGGTGCCCTTGGCGGTCAGGTAGAACAGCTTGTCGATCCGCTGCGCCGGGCAGGCCTTGAGCATCGGGAAGATCGTGCCCAGCGTCTTGCCGATGCCGGTCGGCGCCTGTGCCAGCAGGCAGCGGCCGCCCGTTTCGCTGCGGGCGCAGCGGTAGACGGCGACCGCCAGTTCGCGCTGCCCGGGCCGAAAGCGCTCCATCGGGAACGGCAGCGCCGTCAGCGCCGCGTCGCGCGCCTGGCGATGCGCGGATTCGTTGCGCGCCCAGGCGAGGAAGCGGGCGCACTGGTCCTCGAAGAAGGCCTGCAGGGCCGCGGCCTCGTGCGTCTCGACCAGCACGGTCTCCTGCTGGGTGTCGATGTCGAAGTAGACCAGCGCCACGCGCAATCGTTCGAACCCGCGCGCCTCGCACAGCAGATGGCCGTAGATCCGGGCCTGCGCCCAGTGCAGCGCCCGATGGTGCGGGCGCACGCCTTCGAGCCGGCCGCGGTAGGTCTTGATTTCTTCGAGCTGCGCCGCCGCCGGGTCGAAGCCGTCGGCGCGACCCCGTACCAGCAGGTCTTCGTACCGGCCGGCAAGGGCGACCTCGGTCTCGTAGCCCGGGCCGCGACGCGATCGGACCAGGCCGTGGCCGGCCATCCCTTCGAGCGCGCTGGGTGCCGGCGTGAAGCGCAGGTCGAGGTCGCCTTCGCGCGCAGTGAAATCGCAGAGCGCGCGCACGGCCACCGTGTAGCTCATGTCGCGCTCGCCGCGATGCTTCGGCTGTCCGGCGCCGCCGAAGCGGCCGGCGCGGTTCCCGGCCGGTCGCGCCAACGCACATGGCAGACGCTGACCGGGATGCCATGCGCGTCGCAGTACTGCAGCCAGCGGACCTGGTTGTCCTGCAGCCTGTCGCCCGGGGCCTTGACCTCGACGAGTTCGTAGCGGCGCTCGGCGGGCCAGAAGCGGACCAGGTCGGGCAGGCCCGTGCGGTTCGCCTGCAGGTCGCCCAGCAGCCGCGCGAAGAACAGTTTCAGGTGCGCACCGGGGATGCAATCGAGCGCGAGCGAGAGCAGGGGTTCGGTCAGCAGGCTCCACGATACGAACGGCGACTGCAGGCCGTGCTTGTCCGCATGCCGCTGCCGGATCGTCTCGCGATAGCTGCCGTCGTCGAGCCGCGCGAGGCAGGCATCGAAGGCCGCTGCGCGGCGCCGTGCGAAATCGGGCGCGCCGAGGTCGGCCGGACCGCTCTGGAACGGATGGAAGAACGCGCCCGGCAGCGCTTCGAAGATCGCGGGCCAGCAGAGCAGACCGAACAGCGAATTGATCAGTGCGTTTTCGACGTAGAACACCGGTGCCGCGTCGCTGTGCCAGTGGTCGCGCACCAGCGGTTCGACGGTCGCCGGCTCGCGCGGCGGGTCGAGCTCCAGGTTCGCTCGCAGCTTCGCCGGGAATGCAGTCAGGCACGCGGCGCGTTTGTCGCCCGGTACCCCGAGCCGGCGGCGCAGTCGCGGCAGCATCCGCGCGACCCGCTGGTACTCCTCGTCGCTTTCCGGAGCGGCCGCTGCAGCCAGCGCGAGCGACAGGGCGTCGGCGAAGCGCCCGGTCCGCTCGTATACGCGCATCAGCCGGTGACGCGCGCCGGGATGGCTGGATCGCCGATAGGCCCGTTCCGCCTTCGGCCAGTCGCCGGCACGTTCGCAGGCCTGGCCGATGCGCAGCAGGACCTTGGCGCGGCGCCTTTCCAGCCAAGGATTGTCGCTGGCACAGAGCGCTGCAGCCTGCAACAGCGTTTCGGCGTCGACGCCTTCATCGAGCGCCTGCCGGCAGGCCTGCAAGTTCAGGTAGCGATCGACGTCGTCCCGGGACCGGAACGCGCGCGAGGCGGCGTCGAACGGCACCGTCTCGTAACGGAAGATCCCCAGGTCGGCCAGCACGAACTCCGACCAGTCCTGGTGCAGGTTGCCGAAGAACATCAGGCGAAAGCGTTCGCACAGGTCCCCGACCATGACTCGCCAGACGGCTTCATCCGATCCCGGATTCCACTCGGCGTACGGCTGCAGGCGATCGTGTCCGTCGCGCAGTGCCTGCAGCATCTGCGCCTTTCGCATTCCCCCATGAATCGGTGTACCGGCGAACAGGCGGAGCAGCTCGGGCTTGGTGTGCAGCACGAACAGTTCGTCGAGCCCGAGCGGGTGATCGGCGCTCAGCCAGCCGAGTCGCAGCAACGGAAGCGCTGCGGCACCGGTATCGGGAATCTCATCGTATGCGAGCTTGCCGGCGCGGAACCACGGTCCGCGCCGCATCAGCAGCCGTACCGTCAGCGCCTGCGACAGCTTCGGCAGTCGTTCGAACTGCGCGAGGAAGCGGCGCTCGGTCTCGTCGAGCAGGTCGTCGTAGCGCTCGCCGATCCAGCCGAGGGCCCGCTGGAAGTTGTGCAGGTAGTAATAGCGATGAGCGGGGAACATCGACCGTCAGCGGGCTTCTCCAGGCTGGCATTTTATACAGCCCGGCGCTGGCGGCCTCGGTCAGCTGCTTTCGCCGGTCGGCGTCCGGTCGCTGCCGCCCGCCCGCCATCGCCCGCGATGCGGGGGGCGAGCCGGGCGGGACTCAGTTGAACCTGCCGCCGGCTCCGCCCAGGCTGATCCGGCCGGCCCCGAGCAGCGCGATGGCCACCGCCGTGAAGAAGAACATGCCCTGCAACTCGAGCGCCCAGCCGCCGGTCCGGCCGAGCTTGCCGAGCTCGCCCATGTGCGCGAGCAACACGGCGAAGATCATGTTGATCGCGATCACCAGCGCCGCCGGCCGCGTCCACAGTCCGACGATCACCAGGAGCGGCGCCAGCACTTCGCCGACGAAGACGAGGTAGCCGAAGGAAGCCGGCAGGCCGAACTTGCTGACCATGCCGAGGATCGGATCGACGCCGCCGGTGATCTTGGCGATTCCATGCAGCAGGATCAGGATCCCGAGCGAGAGGCGCAGGACGAGTTTTCCGAAGTCCGAGCTGTTCATCTTGTTGTCGCGCAAAGGTCGGTGGTCGGGCCGGCGTCGCGGGTGCGCACGCCGGAATCGGCCCGCGGGCCGTGCAGTCGGATCAGTCGGCGTAGCCGGGCAGTTCGCGATCGAGCACCCGCATCATCGCTTCGAAGAACAGCCGTTCGCGCTCCTCCTGCGAATGCGTGTTGTTCGGGTTCGGCGCCTGCACGCGCGCGACGACCTCGGGTGGCAGGACCTGCAGCGGATGCCCCGAACCCATCGCCAGCAGTTGCATCCGGCAGATGCGCTCGAGCCGGTACAGCCGGCGATAGGCCTGGGCGACGGTGTCGCCGACGACCAGAACGCCGTGATTCTTCATGAACACCGTGTGCTTGTCGGTGCCGAGCAGGCCCGCGAGGCGCTCGCCCTCGGCCAGCGTGTCGGCCAGCCCGGTGTAGCCGTCGTCGTAGACAATGTGACCGTCGTAGAACGCGGCGGTCTGGCTGGTCGGCAGCAGCCGGTTGTCCTGCAGCATGTTCAGCGCCAGCGCCCAGGTCTGGTGCGTGTGCAGCACGACGTTCGCGCCGCAGATCCGGTGGATCGGCGC
>JAAZBL010000331.1 GCA_012513825.1 Limnobacter sp.
CCAGCGTGGCGATGAATTCGTCCTTGCGACGGTCGGCCTCGCGCAGCGCCTGCTCGGCCTCGCGCTGTGCGACGAGCTGGTCGCGGATGTCGTACTGTCGCCGGCGCGCGCGCAGCGCGGCGAGCACTGCGCTGACCATCGAAGCCGTGGACAGCGGCAGATCGAGCAGCGTGAGGTTCGTCAGCGCGGCCACCATGCGCGCCGCCGAGGGCGAGCGCTCGCGGTCGCGGGTCAGCATGACCACCGGCACGTCGGACCACGCCGGTTGTCCATGCAGGCCGGCGAGCAGCGCGTCCATGCGCCGGACATCGAGCGATGCGTCGGCCAGCAGCACGGCGCCGACCTCGGTACGAAGCTGCTGCAGCATGGCGGCCGGCTCGCGTTCCAGCGGAATCGATTCCACGCCTGCCTTGCGCAGGAGCTGCATCGTGACATCGAGATCGCGTCGAGTCGGCGCGGCGATCAACACGCGCATCGCTTCGTCGCATGCCGTTTCAATCGCCATGAGCTTGGTCGGCCCGCACCGTATCGTCTGAACCGATGCCCGCGGTCTCCACCGGCACGCCGGTCAGGATGCCGCGCAGGTGCATCAATGGCTCGCCCAGGTGAACGCCGTTCGAATCGAACCAGATCGGCCGGATCGACTGTTCGTGCGGACCGCTGCGCTTCTTGAGCACGGAGATCGCCTTGCGGACCGTGCCCGCGTGCTCGAACATCCTCATCGAGATCAGCGTGTCCGCGAGGTAGCTCGAATCGATCTGCGACGAGATCGAATCGTGCATCGCGAAGCCGCGGTGTGCGACCACGATGAAGGTCGCGACGCCCTGCCCGTTCAGGTAGGCGAGCAGCTCGTGCAGTTGCGCGGAGAGGAAACCGGTGTCCGGCATCGCGTTCAGGTAACCGTTGAGGCTGTCGATGACGACGACGGTCGCCCGATCGCGCTCGACGCACTGGCGCACGACATGCGCGAACTCGCCCGGCGTGATGTCGGCCGGGTCGACCTGCCGGACCGCGATCTGGCCGCCTCCGGTGCCCTCGCTCACCGGGATGCCGAGCGCTGCCGCGCGATGCAGCAGCAGCGAACGCATTTCGTCGAACGCAAAGATGGCCGCATGCTCGCCGCGCGCCGCGGCGGCGGCAGCGTATTGCAAAGTCAGCGTCGACTTGCCGGTGCCCGGTGTCCCGGAGACCAGTGTGCAGGTCCCCCGATCGATGCCGCCGCCGAGCAGCTCGTCCAGTGCCGCGACGCCGCTGGCCACGGTCGTGCGCTCGAAGGCCAGCCCGTGTTCGGCCGACGCAAGTCGCGGATACACGGCGATGCCGCCGGACAGGATGCGGAAGTCGTGGTAGCCGCTGCGAAAGTCGCTGCCGCGAAACTTGATCACCTGGAGCTCGCGAGCGATCGAACCATAGGCCGGAGCGCGCTGCTGCAACGCGATCACGCCGTGCGCGATGCTGTAGAGCTGCATGTCGGGTCCTTCCGACGTGCGGTCGTCGACCAGCAGCACCGTGCACTTGCGCCGTGAGAAGAACTGCTTCAGCGCGAGGATCTGCCGCCGGTAGCGCAGCGAGCCCTGCGCCAGCAGGCGCAGCTCGGACAACGAGTCGAAGACCATGCGGTCCGGGTTCGCGCGCTCGACGATGTCCAGCACGCGGCGTGTCGTTTCCGTGAGCTCGACCTCCGAAGGGTGATAGAGCGTGAGCTGGGAATCGACGTTCAGTTCCTCGTCGTCGCCGGCGAGCTCGGCGATCTCGAGTCCGTCGAGCGACCAGCCGTGCGATCGCGCCCCTGCGAGCAGCTCGGCCCGCGTTTCCGAAAGCGTCACGTACAGACCCCGCTCACCCTGGCGCAAACCTTCCAGAAGGAACTGCAGCGCGAGCGTCGTCTTGCCCGAACCCGGATCGCCGTCGACCAGGTAGAGCCGGTGGGTGATCAACCCGCCGTGCAGCACATCGTCGAGCCCCGCAATTCCGGTCTTGCAACGCAGCACTCCTGTCGTGTTGGCCATGAAATTCACCTCGTGACGCGGCGCGCGTTCACGTGTGCCTGGGCGTCAGCAAACGACGCGCCAGGCTGCGACGGTGGCGAACGACGCGCGAAAGCAGGTCGGATGCGGGATCAGCGCTTCGGCAGGTAGCTGCGACCGTCGACGTAAGCCTTGCGCCAACGGGTGATCCGCACTTCCCCGAACAGGCCGCCTGCGTGAAACGGATCGGCCTCGATGAAGCGCTCGGCTTCGGCACGGTCGTCGACATCGACGATGTAGATGCCGCCTCCGGCATCCGAACCGTCGTCGTTGAGCTTCGCGCCGCAGGCGATCAGTTTCGCGACGTGGCTGTCGAGGAAATCGAGATGCGCGGAGCGCAACTGTTGCCGCAGCTGCTGCTGGCCGGGCTTGTCGAAGGTCTCGATGAGATACGGCATGGTTCAGTCCTTCTTGTAGACGTTCAGTTGCAGCCGTTCGCGTTCGATCGCCGCCGCCGCCGCCGGATGTTCGGCAACCTTCTGCACGTGCGCCCACAACGCGGGCAAGGACTCGGGATCGATGCCGGCGAAACCGCCCCAGCGCAGCAAGGTCAGCGTGTAGAAATCGAGGAACGAAATCCGCTCGCCGCAGAACCACGGCGATGCATGCGCGAGCCAGTTCTGGATCCGGTCGAGGTGCTGCCGGAACAGCTCGACGTTGACGCGCTTGATCTCGGCCTGCGCGGCCTCGGTCTCGGCGAACTTGTGCGGCATGAACACGTGCGTGAACGTCGGATGCGCGGTGTTGTTCATCCAGGCGAAGCGCGAAACCGCCTGCGCGCGGGCCCACGAGTCCGTCGGCAGCAGTCCGACCTGGGGGAACTCGCGATCGAGCCAGGTGCAGATCGCGACGATCTGGGTCAGCGGCTTGCCGTCGACCTTCAGCGCCGGCACCAGGCCTTCCGGGTTCACTGCCAGATACTCGGGCGTCCTCTGCTCGCCCTTGTGCAGCTTCACCATGTGCGGCGAGAATTCCTGTCCTGTCGCCTGGCGGATCAGCTCCAGGCCGGCGTGCGGCACGAAAGAGCAGGCGCCCGGAGCAAAAAACAGTTCGATGTTCACTTGAGGTCTCCTTGTGGAATCCGGGGTAAAGCGCGTCTCTGGCCGGCCGATTCTCGCAGATCGAACCGTTGCCGTCGTCGGCGCCGGGCCCGCCGGATTGGTGGCGGCCGAGACGATCGCAGGCGGCGGCACCCCGGTCGAAGTATTCGACGCGATGCCCTCGGTCGGCCGGAAGTTCCTGCTCGCCGGTCGCGGCGGCCTGAATCTCACCCATTCGGAACCGATTGCCGCCTTCGTCGATCGCTATGGCGCACGCCGCGACCGGATCGCGCCGATGCTCGACGCCTTCGGTCCGCAGGCGCTGCGCGACTGGGCGCTTTCGCTCGACATCGACACTTTCGTCGGCAGCTCCGGACGCGTGTTTCCGAAGGAAATGAAGGCCGCGCCGCTGCTGCGCCACTGGCTGCACCGGCTGCGCGCAGGCGGCGTGAGCTTTTCGATGCGTCATCGCTGGACCGGCTGGCACGACGCCGTCGGACCTGGTCCCGCGCCGATGCCGGCGCTGCGCTTCGAAACGCCCGAAGGCTCGCGCATCGTCGCGCCGCCCGCGGTCGTGTTCGCGCTGGGCGGCGCGAGCTGGGCTCGGCTCGGTTCCGACGGTGCCTGGACCGCGACGCTGCGCGAGATCGGCGTGCCGGTCGCGGCGCTGCGCCCGGCCAACTGCGGCTTCGACGTCGGAGCCATCGGCGGCCGCGAGACGGCCGGCTGGTCCAAGCATTTCGTCGAGCGCTTTGCCGGCAAGCCGGCGAAGACCCTCGCTGCACGGCTGGCCGGCGGGCCGATCGAACGCCCATGGCGCACCGGCGACTTCGTGATCACCGACACCGGCGTCGAGGGAACGCTGATCTACGCGCTGTCTGCCGAACTGCGCGACGCGATCGACATCCACGGACCGGTCGTCGTCGAGCTCGACTTGGCCCCCGGGCGCAGCGTCGAGCGCCTGGCAGCCGAGCTCGCGCGCCCGCGCGCCGGCCGCTCGTTTGCCAATCATCTGCGAGTGCGTACCGGCATCGAAGGCACGAAGGCGGCGCTGCTGCGCGAGCTGCTCGGCTCCGAAGCGCTGCTGAAAATCGCCGAGGACCCGGTCCGCCTGGCCGGTGCGATCAAGCGCCTGCGGATGCCGCTGCTGGCCGCGCGCCCGCTCGACGAGGCGATCAGCACGGCCGGCGGCGTTCGTTTCGAAGCGCTCGACGACGGCCTGATGCTGCGCAGCCATCCCGGCCTGTTCTTCGCCGGCGAGATGCTCGACTGGGAAGCGCCGACCGGCGGCTACCTGCTCACGGCCTGCATGGCCAGCGGCCGCGTCGCCGGCGCCGGCGTGCTTCGGCACCTGAAGTCGCCGGCGCGCACCGATCTGCGGCGCCCGCAGGCGGCGCCGTCCTGAAGCGCGGCGCTCAGGGCGCCAGGAATCCGTCGCGCCGGTACGTCAGGACCAGCGTGTCGCGATGCGGCTGCGGGCCGCCGGGCTGGATCGGCGTCGTTTCGTGGATCACGCGCCGGTCGTCGAGCAGCACCGCCGACCACGGCTGCTCGAGCACGAAGCGGATCCCCCTCGGGCCGTCGGCCTCGAAGACGCGGGTCTCGCCGCCGCGCAGGTCGCTGCGGTCGACGAGCACGACCGCGACGAAATCGACGCCGTCGCGATGCGCACCTTCCGGCGTCGGCCGGCCGACGCCGTCGGCCGCGTCGATGCGGAACTGATGCGCCTCGATGAACCAGCGATCGGCAGCCGACACCGAAGCGAACAGCGCACCCAGCGACGCGAGCATCCGCAGCCAGGCCGGGTCGGTGCACACGTCGTTTTCGATCGGTTCGAACATCCGCTCGATGCCGCCATGCAGCGCGTTGTAGTCGACCGGCTGCCAATGCGCGCGATGGGCGACCTGTTCGACGACGCCGTCGGCCGTGTCGTGGACGAAGCAGCTGTGGCGCCGCCAGCGGTAGCGCCCGCCGTCGCGCAACCAGCGATCGGGCGGCAGCCGGCCCCAGCCCGCGCGCCAGCGCTCGGCATCGCCCGCCGTGATCCCGGCGAGCGCGAGCCACTGCCCGGGCTCGAGCCGGGCGAAGCCCTGGCCGGCCAGTGACCGCACGGGATCGGCAGGCACCGGATCGCCATGCAGGGAAGCGCGACCGGACGCAGTCCGGAAGCCGCCGTCGAAGGAGTCGCGCGCCGAGTTCATCGACCTCACCGAGTTCGTCGCCCTCATTCTAGTGGAGTGATTACAATCGCAGCGCGCGATGCTGGTACCGCCACGCGCCTCGAACGGAGTCTCCTCGATGCGGATCGAACACTCGCTGGCCGGGCTGCGCGCCGCACTCGGCGCCGGCAGGCAGGTCGGCTTCGTCGCCACGATGGGCAACCTGCACGACGGTCATCTCGCACTGGTGCGCGAGGCTCGCAGGCGGCTCGGTCCCGACGGCCTGGTCGTGGCCAGCATCTTCGTGAACCGGCTGCAGTTTGGCGCAGGCGAGGACTTCGACGAGTATCCGCGCACGTTCGAACGCGATGCCGGCATGTTGCGCGAGGCCGGCTGCAACCTGCTGTTCGCGCCCGACGAAGCGGTCATGTACCCGCAGCCTCAGACCTTCCAGATCGCTCCGGACCCGGCGCTCGCCGGCATCCTCGAAGGCGAGGTGCGGCCCGGACATTTTGCCGGCGTCTGCACGGTCGTGATGAAGCTGTTCACGATGGTGCAGCCGACGATCTCGATGTTCGGCAAGAAGGACTACCAGCAACTGATGCTGGTCAGGCAGATGGCGCAGCAGTTCGCGCTGCCGCTGACCGTCGTCGGGTGCGAGATCGTGCGCGAGCCCGACGGACTCGCGATGTCGTCGCGCAACGGCTACCTGACGGCCGACCAGCGCACGGAGGCGCCGAGGCTGTACCGGGTGCTGGCCGAACTCGCCGATGCGGTGCGCGCGGCGCGCGCCGGCGGCCGCCTCGATCCGGGCGAACTGGCGCGGTTCGAAGCCGACGCGAGCGCACTGCTGTCGTCGCACGGCTGGGCCCCCGACTACGTCACGGTGCGCCGCCGGCGCGACCTGCTGGCACCCGAACCCGACGAACTGCGCGGCAGCGAACCGCTGGTCGCGCTGGCTGCGGCGAAGATCGGCACGCCGCGCCTGCTCGACAACATCGAAATCTGACCGAACGAAGCCACCCGACTCATCGACCCGAAGGAGAAGAAGACATGCCCAAGAACAAATCCGGTGCCAACAAGTCCGGTGCTCCGGCGATCAACATCGGCATCGGCAGCAAGGATCGCGCCGAAATCGCCGGCGGCCTGTCGAAACTGCTCGCCGACACCTACACGCTGTACCTGACCACGCACAACTTCCACTGGAACGTGACCGGGCCGATGTTCAACACGCTGCACGACATGTTCATGGAGCAGTACACGGAGTTGTGGAACGCCGTCGACCCGATCGCCGAACGGATCCGCTCGCTCGGACACTACGCGCCCGGCTCCTACGCCGACTTCGGCCGGCTCGCGACGATCGCCGACGCACCGACCGAGCCCCCGAAGGCGCTCGACATGGTTCGCGTGCTCGTCGAAGGCCACGAGGCGGTCGCGCGTACCGCGCGCGAGATCTTCCCGCTGGCCGACGAGGCCGGCGACGAACCGACCGCCGACCTGCTCACGCAACGCCTGACCGTTCACGAGCAGACGGCCTGGATGCTGCGCAGCCTGCTCGAAGAGTAAGGCCGGCTCAGCTCGCGCCCTGGTACCAGGCGACGCCGTCGTCGTCGACGCTGACGGTGGCCTCGCCGCGTCGAAGCAGGTAGTTCAGGTGCGCGATGCTCTCGCCGGTCGCCAGGCTCAGCAGATGCGGGCCGTCGATCGGCCGGGCGAACAGCGCCGAGAACACGTCGACGACGCGACGCGGCTGCTCGAGGTGCCGACGCAGCCGTTCGAGCGACGACGCATGCCCGCGTGCCAGATGCGTCAGGCGCGCATGGATGCCGCGAAACGGCTCGTTGTGCGCCGGCAGCACGAGCACGTCGTCGGGGATCGTTCGCCGCAAGCGGTCGAGCGAATCGAGCCATCCGTGCAGCGGATCGGCGTCGGGCTCGGTCGGGAAGACCGAAACGTTCGACGAGATCCGCGGCAGCACCTGGTCGCCCGAGATCAGCAGCTTCAGTTCCGGGCAGTAGAAGCAGGCGTGCTCGGGCGAATGGCCGGTACCGACGACGACCTGCCATTCGTGCTCGCCGATCCGGATGCGCTCGCGATCGTGGATCCGACGATAGCTCTCCGGAAGCGCGTAGGTCATCTTGCCGAAGGTGCCGAAGCGCGTGCGGTAGAACTCGATCCCGTCGTCGTCCCAGCCGGCCCGGCGATAGAAGCGCACGGCCTCGTCCGGCGCCTCGCGTCCGGTGTCCGCGACGAGCACGCGGCAGCTCAGGTATTCGAGCTGCGTCATCCATAGCCGGCAGTCGAACCTGCGCGTGAGCCAGCCGGCCATGCCGATGTGGTCCGGGTGCATGTGCGTGACGAAGACGCGACGCAGGCCGCCCTGTCCGAGCGGACCCGATTCGGCGAACAGCGTGCGCCAGGCACGCGCCGTCTCGGTCGAATGGACACCGCTGTCGAAGACCGCCCAGCCGTCGCCATCGCGCACGGCCCACAGGTTGATGTGATCGAGCGAGAACGGCAGCGGCATTCGGAGCCACATGACGCCCGGAACGATCTCGCGGGCGCTGCCGACCTCGGGCGCGTCGCCGCATGGGTACTCGAGCTCCGGCCGGGTGCCGGGGGCATCGGAATCGGGCAATCCGTCGGGGCTCGGCCGCGCTGCCGCGGCGCCGCCGGGCCGCGTGCCCGTTTCGGGCGTCGCTTGCTGCTGGGTCATCTCGTTCTCGAGTCGGAGGATCCGACATTTGAGCAGATTCCGGCGGCGACCTCCGGATTCGGGGGGCGAGCAAAGGCGCGAGGCCGGATTCGCCTTGCGCCTGCCGGTGCTTGCCCGTGCGCGCTGATTCGCGTCGCCCCCAGATCAGCCCGTGCGACGGCCGACAGGCGCGACAGGCGCCGACGCCCGCGACGCAAGGAATGCGAGCAGGAACGGAATCGGCAGCAGCGCTTCGAGCCCTTCCTCGAAAGCCTGCAGCCAGCGCCGCGTGAGCTCCGACAGCGCGATCCCGAAGTCTTCGAGCAGGACCGCCGGCGCGCGGTCGAAGACCTTGGTCACGACCAGCAGGCCGACCGCGAGGATCAGCAGCAGCATCGGCGGGTTCAGGATCCCGTGGCGCAGCGCGCTGCGCACGGCCAGCGCGACCAGCGCGACCAGCGCGATCGCCGTGGCCGCGACGACGAGACCCGCGACGGCCTTCTGCCACGCGGCGAAGTCCGGTGAGCTGTAGAAGCCGAGCTTGAGCACGCTGTAGCCGGTCAGCGACTTGTGCAGATCGGCCTCGCGCAGCGCCGCGGCGATGCAGACCGGAACGGCGAGCCAGGCGACGATGCCGCCGCTGCGCAGCGCCATCCGGGCAAAGACCGCCGCCACGGCGAGCCAGATCGCGAAGGACAGCCACTCGATCAGCCCGTGCTCCTCGAACAGTCGGGCAAAGCTCGCGTCCGAAATCAGCGACGCCGTCAGCATCAGCACGAGCATCGTGCCGAGCAGCAGCCAAAGGAACCAGCGTAGATAGGACCGGGGCGCTCGCGTCGGAGAGTTCATGGCTGCGGCTTCGTGTCGATCGGCACGGCAGCCACTGTACCCGGAACGCTCGCGCGCGGAGCAGTGGCAGAATCGGCCGTTTCCCTTCGGCGCCACGACGAGGGTCGATCTTTCGGCAACCGCGGAGTAATCGAACATGTACGAGCAGCTCAGCCTTTACATCGATGGCCAGTTTCTCGGCGGCGAAGGCCGCGAAGGCCAGGACGTCGTCAACCCCGCCGACGGCTCGGTCCTCGGCCGGCTGCCGCACGCCAGCCGTGAAGACCTCGACCGCGCGATCGCCGCTGCCCAGCGCGCGTTCGGCGAATGGAAGCGCGTCTCGCCGCTCGAGCGCAGCCGGATCCTGCGCAAGGCCGCCGAGCTGATCCGCGAGCGCGCAGCCGACATCGGCCGCAACATCACGCTCGACCAGGGCAAGCCGCTGGCCGAAGCGATCGCCGAAGTCCAGACCTGCGCCGAGCACTCCGAATGGCACGCCGAGGAAGGCCGGCGCATCTACGGTCGCGTGATCCCGCCACGCAGCGAAGCGGTGCGACAGTTCGTCGTGCGCGAGCCGGTCGGCGTCTGCGCCGCGTTCACGCCGTGGAACTTTCCGGCGAGCCAGGCGATCCGAAAGATCGGCGCAGCCCTGGGCTCCGGATGCACGCTGATCCTCAAGGGGCCCGAGGATTCGCCGAGCGCGGTGGTCGCGCTGGCGCGCGCCTTTCACGACGCGGGCCTGCCGGCCGGCGTGCTGAACGTCGTCTGGGGCGTGCCGTCGGAGGTCTCGAAGTACCTGATCGAATCGCCGGTCGTGCGCAAGATCTCGTTCACCGGCTCGGTGCCGGTCGGCCGGCAGCTCGCTGCGATGGCGGCACAGCACATGAAGCGCAGCACGATGGAGCTCGGCGGCCATTCGCCGGTCATCGTGTTCGACGACGCCGACGTCGAGCGCGCGGCCGACCTGCTGCAGGCCTTCAAGTTCCGCAATGCCGGCCAGGTCTGCGTCTCGCCGACCCGCTTCTACCTGCACGAGAAGATCTACGATCGTTTCGTGGCGCGCTTCATCGAAAAGACGCGCGCGATGAAGGTCGGCGCCGGCCTCGAAGAAGGCGTGAAGATGGGGCCGCTCGCGCACGAGCGCCGCGTCCCGGCGATCGCCAGCTTCGTCGAAGACGCCAACATGCGCGGCGCGAGCATCGAGCTCGGCGGCGAGCGCATCGGCGACAGCGGCTTCTTCTTCTCGCCGACGATCGTGACCAACGTCCCCGACGATTCGCTGCTGATGACCGCCGAGCCGTTCGGCCCGATCGCCCCCTTCGTCACGTTCAAGGACACCGACGAAGTGCTCAGGCGCGCCAACAGCCTGCCCTTCGGTCTGGCGTCCTACGTCTTCACGACCTCGTCGAAGAACGCGCACGCGGCCTCGACCGGGCTCGAGGCGGGGATGGTCAACATCAACCACTTCGGGATGGCGCTGGCGGAGACGCCGTTCGGGGGGATCAAGGACAGCGGCTGGGG
>JAAZBL010000036.1 GCA_012513825.1 Limnobacter sp.
CCCATTCGCTGTTGGCCAGGATCGCCATTTCGGCCACGATCCGGTCGAGCACCGAATCGCGCCGGCGCGGCACGATCCGCACGAGCGGTTCCTCGCCCTCGGGGGCAGGATCGAGGTAGAAGCTGAAATCGGCGCGGAAGCGCGGCTCGGGCTTGCCGCGCATCCGCTCGCGCGCAGCCGACAGCGCCAGCGTCAGCCTCCACAGCACGCGCAGCTCTTCGGCGAACCGCGGCAGCGCGTCGGCGGCCACGGCGGCGACGGCGTCGGAGTCGACCTTGCCGGCCGCACCGGAGCCGGCCGCACCTGCGCCGGCCGCACCTGAGCCGGCCGCCTGGTTCAAGGTCTCTTCGGTATACACGCCGTCGAGCAGGTCATGGCGCAGGTTGGCCACGACGCGCACGCGCTCGGCCTGCGAGTACTGGCCGACGATCACCTCGCCGCTCTCGTCGGTATCCACGTACAGCGACAGCGCCGGCATCTCGCGGCCTTCGTCGAGCGAGCAGGCCGCGATCAGCGGCTCCGGCAGCATCGTGATCTTGCCGCCGGGCATGTAGACGGTCGACATCCGTTCGCGTGCGAGCAGGTCGATCTCGCTGCCCGGCGGGATGGCGAGCCCGGGCGCCGCGATGTGCACGCCGATCCGCCAGCCGCCCTCGATGCGGCGCACCGACAGGCTGTCGTCGATCTCGGTCGTCGTCGAATCGTCGATCGAAAACGTATCGATGTCGGCCAACGGCAGCTGCTCGACCGCCGCCCGGAAGCCGTCGAGCGGGTCGCCGCTCAGCGCGATGCCGAAGCCGTGCGGAAAGTGCTCGGCGGCGAAGCGCGCGAGATGCAGGTCGAGCGGGGACGCGAAGGCGCCCAGCTCGAGCAGCAGCCGTTCGGGCGTCTTTCCGGTGGCCGCGAGCGCACGGTCGAAGGCCTTCCAGGTCAGCGACATCTTGTCCGGCCGCACGAGCAGCCAGGCCGCCTGCGCGGCCACCTCGGGCGGCAGCCGCCCTTCGATCATCGCCTGCGCATCGGCCTCGATCCGGGCCTCCTGTTCGCGCTTGCGCTCGAGCGCCGCCAGCGCGGCGCGCAAGGTCTCCGGCGGCGCGGGACGGTAGCGGCCGCGGCCCTTGCGATGGAAGTAGACCGGCGATGCGTGCAGCTTCAGCAGCAGTGCCGTCGCCTGTTGCGCGTCGGGTTTTCCGCCGAAATACTCTTCGGCCAGGTCGGTGAACGCGAATTCCTCCTGCGGCGCGCACTCCCAGAGGAACTCGATGTCGATCTGTTCGGCGAGTTCGCGCGCCGCCGGCATCAGCGCCTCGGGCGAGGGCGAGTCGAATCGCAGCACGACGTGCGATGCCTTGACCTTCGCGCGCTTGCCGCTCGCCAGCTCGACCTGCAGGCTCGAGCCGGCTTCCGACATCAGGGTGGCGGCACGGAATTCACCATTGTCTTCGTACAGCAGATGCTTCATCGTCGGCACCGATTATAGGAGTGCGCGACGCCCGGCGGAGCCGGGGGGCTGCCCGGCCGGGTCCAGCGTCGTCGCCGCACGCGATGGCGCCCGCCGTCGCGAGCGGCTCCGTTCGTCACAGCATGATCCCGCCCGAGACCTCGATGACGGCGCCGTTGATGTAGCTGGCGTCGTCGGACGCCAGGAACGCATAGACGCTGGCGATCTCCTCGGGCTTGCCGAGCCGGCCCAGCGGCACCTTGTCGACCATCTTCTGCAGCACCGGCTCCGGCATCGCGTCCAGGATCGGCGTGGCGATGAAGCCCGGGCAGACCGCCGCGACGCGTACGCCCTTGGGCCCGAGCTCGCGCGCCCAGGTCTTCGTGAAGCCGATCAGGCCGGCCTTGGTCGCCGCGTAGTTGGTCTGGCCGAAGTTGCCGTACAGGCCGACCACCGACGACGCGTTGATGACGACGCCCGAGCCCTGCAGGATCATCTGGTCGACGACCGCCTGCGTGCAGTTGAACACGCCCTTGAGGTTCACGTCGATGACGCGGTCGAACTGCTCGGCGGTCATCTTGACCAGCCGCGCGTCGAGCGTGATGCCGGCGTTGTTGACCAGGCAGTCGACGCGCCCCCAGACCTCCATCGCCGACGCGACCATCCGGTCGACGCTCGCGCGATCGGTGACGTCGACACGCGCGCCGATCACCTGCTTGTCGGCCGCGTCGAGCGAGGCGATCGCCTCGGCGATCCGCTTCTCGTCGACGTCGGCGACGACGACGCGCGCGCCCTCGCGCACGAAGCGGCGGGCGGTCGCCAGCCCGATGCCGCCCGCCGATCCGGTGATGAGGGCTACCTTTTCGTTCAATCGCATGCTTGATCCTCGTTGATCAGAGATTTCCTTGGCGGAGGACGCCGGCGAAGCGCAAGACCTCGTCGGCGAGAGATTCGAAATCCGACAGTCCGTGGTCGCTGCCCTCGACGACGATGTGTCGCGCGCCCGGATAACGCGCAACCATCTCGCGCCAGTCGAGCACCTCGTCGCCGGTCGCGGCGACGAGCAGGTAGCGCTGCGGCGCCGTCGGCGCACCGACCTCGAGCGCCGCCAGCTCGTCGACGTAGCCCGGCTCGAAGACGAAGGTGCGCTCGCTGTCGTGGTACATCGCGTGCGTGCCGACCTGCGTGGCCAGGTCGCGAGCGGCATGAACCGCCGGATTCAGCAGCACGGCACGGCAGCCGCAGCGCTCGGCCAGCCAGGTCGCGTAGTAGCCGCCCAGCGAGCTGCCGACCAGCGTGTCCTGCGGCTGCGGCCGGACCTCGTCGAGCACCAGCGCGACGGCCGCGGCCGGCGAGGCCGGCAGCTGCGGGCAGACGAAATCGGCGCCGCGCCCGAGCTCGGTCATGCGCCGGCCCAGCAACTGCGCCTTGAACGACTGCGGCGACGAACGGAATCCGTGCAGATAGATCAGGCGCCCGCGGTCGGGCGCCGATGCCTTCTCGGACGTCGATGTCATTTCGGTACTCCGTTGCCGGGCGCGCCGATCGCCACTTCAACCGACCGCATCGACCGCCCGCTCGCGCTCGGCGAGCGCCTCGAGCAGACGCCCGTGCACGCCGCCGAAGCCGCCGTTGCTCATGACGAGGATCCGATCGCCGGGACGCGCCGCGGCGATCACCGCCGCGACCAGCGCGTCGAGATCGTCGACGACGCGCGCGCGCGCCCCCATCGGCGCGAGCGCGGCGGCGGCGTCCCAGCCGAGGTGGGCGCCGTAACAGAAGGCCAGGTCGGCCTGCGCAAGGCTGTCCGGTAGCTGCGCCGCCATCGCGCCCAGCTTCATCGTGTTCGATCGCGGTTCGAAGACGGCGAGAATGCGCGCGGCATCGCCGATTCGCGCGCGCAGTCCGGCGACCGTCGTCGCGATCGCGGTCGGGTGATGCGCGAAGTCGTCGTAGACCGACACGCCGGCTCGCTCGCCGCGCAACTCGAGCCGACGCCGCACACCGCCGAAACCGGCCAGTGCGGCGATCGCATCCGCCGGCGCGACGCCGGCGCGCGCAGCGGCCGCAAGCGCCGCGATCGCGTTGGCCCGGTTGTGGGCGCCGGCCGCTGCCAGCCGGCAGCGCCCGTGCATGAGCTCGCCCTGCCAGACCTCGAAATCGGTCGCTTCCGACGACTCGACCACGGCGCGCTCGTGCCATCCGTCGGCCACCAGGAACCGTTCGACGGGAGTCCAGGCGCCGCGGGCGAGCACGCGCTCGAGCGCGGGCTCGGCGCCGTTGACCACGAGCGCGCCGGACCGCGGCACCGTGCGCACCAAATGATGGAATTGCGTCTCTATCGCGCCGAGATCGGCGAAGATGTCGGCATGATCGAATTCGAGATTGTTCAGCAAAGCGATCGTGGGCCGGTAGTGGACGAACTTCGAGCGCTTGTCGAAGAAGGCCGTGTCGTATTCGTCGGCCTCGATCACGAACCAGTTGCCGGCGCCGAGCCGAGCCGACACCGGGAAATCGGCAGCGATGCCGCCGATCAGGAAACCGGGCGCCAGGCCGGCCGCTTCGAGGATGCAGGCCAGCATCGCGGTCGTCGTCGTCTTGCCGTGCGTGCCGGCCACTGCGATCGCCGGCCGGCGTCCAAGCACGTGCTCGGCCAGCCACTGCGGCCCGGACACGTAGGGGGCGCGCGCGTCGAGGATCGCCTCCATCAGCGGATTTCCGCGCGAGACGGCGTTGCCGACGACCCAAAGGTCGGGCGCGATGGCCATCTGGTCGGCACCGTAGCCTTCGATCAACTCGATGCCGATCGCACGGAGCTGGTCGCTCATCGGCGGATAGACGTTGGCGTCGCAACCGGTGACCCGATGGCCTGCCTCGCGGGCCAGGGCGGCGAGCCCGCCCATGAAGGTCCCGCAGATACCGAGAACGTGAATATGCATCGGGCGATAATCCGGAAGGCCCGAATTCTACAGTGATGCCCGAAACCACCGACCCCGTTCGCCGCGAACTCGCGGCCGCCGCCGCCCGGCTGATCGCCGATGGCGGACTCGACTATGCCGGCGCCAAGCGCAAGGCCGCCCGTCAATTGCTCGGCGAATCCTCGGCTGCCGCCCGGTCCTCGATGCCGGACAACGACTCGATCGATGCGGCGCTGCTCGAACACCTGAACCTGTTCGACGAGGACCACGCCGACCGCGTCGATCGCCGCCGCCGCGTCGCCGCCGCGTTGATGGCCGAGCTCGCCGATTTCCGCCCGTACCTGACCGGCGCGGTCTGGAAAGGAATCGTCGCCGAGCACGCGCCGATCCATCTGCAGCTCTTTCACGACAACCCGAAGGACGTCGAGATTCACCTGCTCAACCGGCAGTTGCGCTTCGACGTCGAGACGACGCCTCACTTCCGCAGCCGGGAAGAGGTCGAAGCGATCCTGTTGTGGTGGCGCAACGAACCGGTGATGCTGTCGCTGTACGGCGTCGACGATCTGCGCGGCGCGCTGCGCAGCGGCGCCGCGGGCGCCGAACGAGGCGATCTCTCGGCCTTGCAGGCGCGCATCGAAGAAGCGGCCGGCGCCGGAGCGGCCGGCGACGGAGGCATGCAATGAGCGTCGCACGCCGACGCTGGCTCGCGATGGCGGCCGTCGGTGTCGCCGCCGGCGGCCTCGGTGCCTGGAGCGCCTGGCGCCGCTACAGCCCCGACGCGCCGGAAGACGGCGTCACCGACCTGTTGTTCGCGCTGAACCTGCCGAGCACCGACGACCCGGCCGTCGACCTCGGTCGGTGGCGCGGCCAGCCGCTGGTCGTCAACTTCTGGGCGACCTGGTGCGCTCCGTGCATCGAGGAAATGCCTGAACTCTCCGGCCTGCAACGGCAATATGAGGCTAAAGGCCTGCAGATTCTCGGCATCGGCATCGATTCGCCCGACAACATCCGAAAATTTTCAGACGAACGCCCTGTCGTGTATCCTCTGCTGATCGCCGGAGCCGGCGGCAGCGAACTCTCGCGCCGCTTCGGCAACACGGCGGGCGGACTGCCGTATACCGTCGTGATCGATCGCAAAGGCGTCGTCCGTTCGCGCATCGTCGGGCGTTTCAAGCTCGAGCAGTTGCGCAGCGCAATCGACGCGGTCACCGGCTGAAACCCGCTGTTTCTGCGCAAACGCTCGGTTTGTGCGCTAAAATCCCGCATCTTCGGCTAACGACCGACAATTTGCGGTCATTGCTCGATGGCAAAACTCATCTGGGTACTGCACGGCCCGAATCTGAACTTGCTCGGCGTGCGTGAACCAGGCATCTACGGCGCCACCAGCCTGAGCCTGATCGACGAAGGGCTCGTCCGCTACGGCCAGGATCGCGGCGTACGTGTCGAAACCTTCCAGTCGAATCACGAAGGCGAGCTGATCGACCGTATCCAGGCCGCGCCGCAGGCCGGCGTCGACTTCCTCGTCTTCAATCCGGCGGCCTTCACGCACACCAGCATCGCGATACGCGATGCGCTGGCGGCGGTCGCGTTGCCTTTCATCGAAGTGCACCTGAGCAACATCCATCGTCGCGAGGCCTTCCGCCACCACTCCTACATGTCGGAGCTGGCGGTCGGCGTCATCGCCGGCCTGGGGCCGACCGGCTATCGACTGGCGCTCGAGTTCGCCTGCGATTCGCTGGCCGGCACGGACACCGTGCGCGTGTGAACCGACGCGCCGCACCCCGCACGACACCACCCAACATGGGGCGGCAGCGCCGCTCCGCGAGGCATCCAAGAATGGACCTGCGAAAACTGAAGACCCTGATCGACCTCGTCGCGGAATCGGGCATCTCCGAGCTGGAAATCACCGAGGGCGACGGCCGCGTGCGCATCGTCAAGGCCGCACCGGTCACGACGGCGGCGGCCGCCCCGATGACGATCGCAGCGCCGGCGCCCGTCGCGGCTGCGCCCGCAGCCGGTGCAGCCGCGACGGCACCCGCGGCCGCGGCCGAACCGACCGGGCATGTCGTCAAGTCGCCGATGGTGGGCACCTTCTATCGTTCGGGCCAACCCGGCGCCGAGCCTTTCGTGAACGTGGGCAGCCAGGTCAAGGAAGGCGACACGCTGTGCATCATCGAGGCGATGAAGCTGATGAACGAGATCGAGGCCGACGTCAGCGGCACGATCCGGGAGGTGCTGGTGGAGAACGGTTCGCCGGTCGAATACGGTCAGCCGCTTTTCGTGATCGAGTGACATGTTCGAAAAGATCCTGATCGCCAACCGCGGCGAGATCGCGTTGCGGATCCAGCGCGCCTGCCGCGAACTGGGCATCAAGACCGTCGTCGTGCATTCGCAGGCCGATACCGAGGCCAAGTACGTCAGGCTCGCCGACGAATCGGTATGCATCGGTCCGCCGGCTTCGCGCGACAGCTACCTGAACGTGCCGCGCATCATCAGCGCGGCCGAGGTCACCGATGCCGAGGCGATCCACCCCGGCTACGGTTTCCTCTCCGAGAACGCCGACTTCGCCGAACGCGTCGAGAAGAGCGGCTTCGTCTTCATCGGCCCGCGTCCGGAGTCGATCCGGATGATGGGCGACAAGGTCTCGGCCAAGGATGCGATGAAGAAGGCCGGCGTGCCCGTCGTCCCGGGTTCCGAGGGTGCGCTGCCCGACGATCCGAAGGAGATCCAGCGCATCGCCCGCACGATCGGCTACCCGGTCATCATCAAGGCGGCAGGGGGCGGCGGCGGTCGCGGCATGCGCGTCGTGCACACCGAGGCGGCGCTGCAGAATGCCGTCGTCATGACGCGCAACGAAGCGCAGGCGGCGTTCAACAATCCGTCGGTCTACATGGAGAAGTTCCTCGAGAACCCGAGGCACATCGAGATCCAGGTGCTCGCCGACGAACACCGCAACGCCGTACACCTGGGCGAACGCGACTGCTCGATGCAGCGCCGCCACCAGAAGATCATCGAGGAAGCGCCCGCCCCCGGCATCAACCGGCGGCTGCTCGACCGGATCGGCACGCGCTGCGCCGAGGCCTGCCGCAAGATCGGCTACCGCGGCGCCGGCACCTTCGAGTTCCTGTTCGAGAACGACGAGTTCTACTTCATCGAGATGAACACCCGGGTCCAGGTCGAGCACCCGGTCACCGAGCTGATCACCGGCATCGACATCGTCCAGGAGCAGATCCGGATCGCGGCCGGCGAAAAGCTGCGCCTGCGCCAGCGCGACATCACGCTGCATGGCCACGCGATCGAGTGCCGGATCAACGCCGAGGATCCGTACCGGTTCACGCCGTCGCCGGGGCGCATCACGTCGTGGCATCCGCCGGGGGGGCCGGGGATCCGCGTCGACTCGCACGCATACACGAACTATTTCGTGCCGCCGCACTACGACTCGATGATCGGCAAGGTGCTCGCGCACGGCGACACGCGCGAGCAGGCGATCCTGCGGATGCGGATCGCCCTGTCCGAGATGATCGTCGAAGGGATCCAGACCAACCTGCCGCTGCACCGCGAACTGCTGGCCGACGCCAACTTCGTCCGCGGCGGCACCTCGATCCACTATCTCGAGCAGAAGCTGGCCGGCCGCAAGCTCTGACCGGCGCGACGACGGAGCGCTCGCGTGTGGCATGAACTGATCTTCGTCGTAGCCGACGGCCAGGCCGAAGCCTGGTCCGACGCGCTGCTCGAATGCGGCGCCTTGTCGGTACAGGCCGAAGACGCCGACGAAGGCTCGCCCGACGAACAGGCGCTGTTCGGCGAGCCGGGCGAACCGGCGCCCGCCCTCGGCTGGCAGCGCACGCGGCTGGCAGCGATGGTCGACGCCGACACCGACTGCGCGCAACTGCTGTCGTGCGCAGCCGCGCGCTGCGGCGCCGCGGCTCCCGACGGCTACGAGCTGCGCGAAGTGCCCGAGCAGGACTGGGTGCGGGCGACGCAGGCACAGTTCGAGCCGATTCCGATCGGCGCGCGCCTGCTGATCACGCCGTCCTGGCATGCGCAGGGCGGCGACGACGGCCGGCAGACGATCGTGCTGGATCCCGGCCTGGCCTTCGGCACCGGCAGCCACCCGACGACGCGCATGTGCCTGGAATGGCTCGATGCGCAGCTGCGTTCCGGCGACACGGTCATCGACTACGGCTGCGGCTCGGGCATCCTCTCGATCGCCGCGGCACGGCTGGGCGCGTCCCGAGTCGTCGCCGTGGACATCGATCCGCAGGCGGTCGAAGCCACGCGCGACAACGCCGCCCGCAACGAGGTCGCCGTGCTCGCGCGCGAGCCTGCGGGCCCGGCCCTCGAAGCGGCCGACGTCGTCGTCGCGAACATCCTGGCGAATCCGCTGCGCGTGCTCGCGCCGCTGCTGAGCTCGCTGGTGCGTCCCGACGGCCAGCTGGTGCTGGCCGGGCTGCTCGATCGCCAGGCCGACGAGATCGCGGCCTGCTATCCACGCTTCGATCTGCGGCCCTGGCGCCGCATCGACGGCTGGACCTGCCTGGCCGGTCCCGCGCGCTCATGACCGGCGCGCCCATCGACCGACGGGAGCGCGCCGCCCGCGACGCGCCCCCTACCCATACTCCGGCAGGCTCCTAGGCCCGAACGGCTTCCGACATGCCCCTCGTCACCACCTGCCCGCACTGCGGCACCAGTTTCCGGATCGTCGCCGACCAATTGAAGCTGCGCGGCGGGCTCGTGCGCTGCGGCTCCTGCCTCGCCGTGTTCTCGGGGCTCGAGAAGATGACTCGCGTCGACGACGCGAGCGTGCACGGCGCAGCGGGCGCCTGGGACGACGACGACCCGCTGCCGGGCCGCACCGAACGCGGCCCGCGACTCCCCGACCTGCCCCCTCCCGACGAGATTCCGTCGTTCGGCATCCCGGCCGCCGACGACCTCCCGTCGTTCGGCACGCCGGCCGACGACGACGTGTCGCCGCACATTTCCGCGTCGGACCGCGCAGCGTTCGAACGGGCGAAACTCGAACGGGCGAAGCTCGAACGCGCAAGGCGCGACCGCGACGATCGCGCCGCCGCGGATCGCGATCTCGCAGCCCGCGAAGCCTCGGCCGACACCCGAGCCACCGCGATGGAGCCTGGACCCGGCGAAAGCGAAGCGGACCCCGAAGCTGCTGCGACCGCACGAACGGCAGGCGGCGCCGAGCGCCCCGAAATCGTCGCGCAGCACACGGCAGGCGACAGCGAACTCGCGGCGCTCGGCGACGACGACGACGACGACGACGAAGTCGCGATCGGCGACGAGGAGATGGCGATCGACTACTTCTCGGCCGACGAGCGCCGCCGCGGCTTCGTCGGCCAGCACGCCTTCCTGAAGCTGGCGACGGCGGGCGTGCTCGTCCTTGCGTTGATCGTGCAGGCCGTGCTCGCCAATCGCGACTGGCTCGCCGCGCGGCTGCCCGCGTTCGAACCGGCGATCGCGGCGATCTCGGCCCCCTTCGGGCTTGCCATCGCGCCGCCGCGCACGATCACGGCGCTGAGCATCGAATCGTTCGAACTGCAGACCGACGCCGCGTCCGACCTGCTCGCGGTCTCGGCGATCATCCAAAACGCTGCCCGTCACCCGGTGCGCTGGCCCTCGATGATGCTGACCCTGACCGACATGCAGAACCGCGTGCTGGTCCGCAAGGCCATCGATCCCGCCGATTACCTGAACGCCTCGAACGATGTCGCGCTGCGGCCGAATTCGGAGCGGCCGATCCGGCTGGCGCTCGAGGCGCGCGACCTCCGTCCCGCCGGTTACTCGGTCGTCCTCTTCTATCGTTGACTATCGTGCCGGGCGCGGGCGCCCGCCCCCATTTCCAGGAGCAGAGATGTCTCGTCGCGTGCTGATCAGCGGTTCGGTGGCCTACGACACGATCATGGTGTTCGAAGGCCACTTCCGCGATCACATCCTTCCCGACAGCGTGCACATGCTGAACGTGGCCTTCCTGACACCGCGGCTCGAACGCGAGTTCGGCGGCTGCGCCGCGAACATCGCGTACACGCTGAGCGGGCTGGGCGGGGAGCCGGTCGTGCTCGCTGCGATCGGACACGACGGCGACTTGTGCCTGCAACGACTCGAGGCGCTCGGCGCCGACACCAGCCCGGTCCTGCGCTGCCCCGATCGCTTCACCGCCCAGGCCTTCATCACGACCGACCTGTCCGCCAACCAGATCACCGCCTTTCATCCGGGCGCGATGAACGAGGCGCATCGCGTTTCCGCCGCGCGCGCAGCGCTGGGCGGCGCGGCCTGGGGAATCGTCGCCCCGAACGGGCGCGAGGCCATGCTGACGCACGCGCGCGAGTTGTCGACCGCCGGCGTGCCGTGGCTGTTCGACCCTGGCCAGGGCCTGCCGATGTTCGACGGCGCCGAGTTGCGGGCGTTCATCGAATCGGCCTCGGCAGTGGCGGTCAACAGCTACGAGATGCAGATGCTGGCCGAACGCACCGGCTGGAACGAGGAGCAGGTCGCTTCGCGCGTGCAGGCGCTGATCGTCACGCACGGTGTCGAAGGTTCGGTGCTGTTCGAAGGCGAGCGCCGCACGCTGGTCGAAAGCGTGCCGGTCGAGACGCCGGTCGATCCGACCGGCTGCGGCGATGCCTATCGTGCCGGCTTGCTGTACGGCCTGGCCGCCGGCTGGTCCTGGCTCGACGCCGCACGCCTGGGCTCGGTCATGGGCGCGCTGAAAATCGAACACCAGGGCGCGCAGAACCACGTGGTCGACCGCGACGCGGTCGCGCAGCGCTACGAGACGCGCTGGGGCTCCCGCCCCTGGTAAGTCCTGCGAACGCCTGCAGTCATCGGCTCCAGCCGGCGCCGGGCGGCGACAAGGCCTGAACCAGCGTCGCCGCGTCGAGCGCGTCGTCGATCGCGACCGACTTGCGCCGCGAGGACTCGCCGGCGACGATCCGCAGCTGCGCGCGCGGCACTGCAAGCAGCTTCGACAGCCAGCGCAGGATCTCGTCGTTCGCACGCCCGTCGACCGGCGGCGCCGCGACACGCAGCTTCAGGCAGCCGTCGTGGATGCCGACGACCAGCGTGCGCTGCGCGCCGGGCTGGACCGCCAGTCGCAGCCGCCAGTGGCCGGGGCTGCCGGCCAGCCAGTCGGGCAGTTCCGGCACCTGCGTAGCCGCGGATCTCATGCCTGTGCAGGCGCGCTCACGCCCCGAAAGCGAGCAGCCCGGGAACCATCGACTGGATCAGCGTCAGCAGGACCTGGATGCCGAGAATCAGCACCAGCGGCGACAGGTCGACACCGCCGATCAGCGGCACGACGCGCCGGATCGGCGCGAGAAACGGTCGGGTCAGCGCATCGATGGTCGGCGCGATCGGTGCATACGGGTTCACCCAGGAGAGCACTGCCTGGACGATCACCAGCACGGTGAGCAGCCACAACGACCACTTGACCAGCCAGAACAAGGAAAGCAACAGCACGGCACCGAACGACGGCACCTGCCGTGCACCGAACATCGAGACGAACAGGAACGCCAGTACGCTGGAAACCAGCAGCGCGGCGACGATGCTGGCCCAGTCGAGCCTGCCTCCCGCCGGTACCAGGCGCCGCAGCGGTCGTACCAGCCAATCGGTGACCGCGAGGATGAACTGGCCGATCTGATTGCGCGAACCGATGCCGACCCGGTTCATGTAGGCACGCAACAGACAGGCGATGGCAAGCAGGCTGCCAAGCGTTTCGAGCAAGAGCCACAGGGCCTGTCGCATGGGCGATCGCTATCCGGAAAAACGGGGCGATTCTCGCATACCGGCCCGCCGGCCGGACGCGCTTCGCCTGTCGTTCCCGGCTTCGCGGGTGGCCGTGCCCCGGCGCGGCCACCCGGCGCCGTTCAGGGACGATTGCCGGTCGGAAAAGGCCATGCGGCAGCCGGGTTGACGGCAGCCGGCTTCTTCGCCGGCGCTCTGGTCGCGGCCTTCTTCTGCGCCGGTTTCTTCGCAGCCGTGGCCGGCGCCTTCGACGCAGTCGACGGCCGGGCCGCTGACTTGGCGGCGGCAGGCTTGCGTGCCGCCGTCTTCGATGCCGCTGCCTTGCTCGCGACCGCGCCTTTCCTTGCAGCCGTCTTCGTCGCCGGCGACTTCTTCGCAGCCGTCTTCGTCGCCGACTTCTTCGCCGCTGCCTTCTTCACGGCCGGCGTCTTTGCGGCGAGCTTTTTCGCAGCCGCCTTTGCAGGCGTCTTCGCTGCGGCCTTCCTGGCGGCGGGCCTGGAAGCCGTTCTGGCAGCGACCTTCTTCGCGGCGGGCTTCTTCGCGGCAGCCTTCCTGACCGCCGTCGACCTGGTCGCAGCCTTCTTCGCCGCGGGCTTCTTCGCCGCCGCGCTCTTCGCCGCGACCTTGGCGGCCGGCTTCTTCGCTGCGACCTTCCTGGCAGCGACCTTCGCCGCGGGCTTCTTCGCTGCCGCCTTCCTGGCGGCCACGGGCTTCTTCGCCGCCGCGGTCTTCGCCGCAGGCTTCTTCGCTGCGGCCTTCTTCGCGGTCGCCTTGCTCGCCGCCGACTTCGCGGCAACGGTCTTCTTCGCTTCGGCTTTCGTCGCCGCAGCCTTCTTCGCCGCCGGCTTCTTCTCCGCCGCCTTCTTCGCGGGCTTCCTGGCAGTTGCCATCACAGCTCTCCTTGCTTGCTCGTTGCGATAGGTGAGACCCGTATCGAGACCTCGCGAGGCGCTTGCCGATACGAGCCATTCATCGGCGCAAGAACCGGCGGCATCCGCCCGGTCGTTCCTACGCTAATGAATACGGCACGAGAAAAGCGCCGCCCCCTTGCGGGGACAGCGCTTTCCTGGAAGTCGATCGAAGAGGGCAGGTTTCCCTGCGACCGCCGGGGGTCGCTTCGCGTTGCCGCTGTCGCCTGTCTCCTGTCGTACTCAGACCTCAATTCGGATCCTGTGATGGCGCCTGCCGCCGCTCGCGGGCAGCGCGCATTGCAATGTCATTCCCAGTCGAGCGCCCCGCCCGTCTGGTATTCGATGACCCGCGTCTCGAAGAAATTGCGTTCCTTTTTCAAGTCGATCATTTCGCTCATCCACGGGAACGGATTCTCTTCCTGCGGGAACAGCGCTTCGAGCCCGATCTGCTGCGCCCGGCGGTTCGCGACGAAGCGCAGATAGCCCTTGAACATCGACGCGTTCAGGCCGAGCACGCCGCGCGGCATCGTGTCTTCGGCGTAGGCGTACTCGAGCGCGACGGCGCGATGGAACAGCTCGCGCACTTCGTCGCGAAACTGCGGGGTCCACAGCTGCGGGTTCTCGAGCTTCAGCTGATTGATCAGGTCGATGCCGAAATTGCAGTGCATCGACTCGTCGCGCAGGATGTACTGGTACTGCTCGGCGGCCCCGGTCATCTTGTTCTGGCGACCGAGCGCGAGGATCTGCACGAAGCCGACGTAGAAGAACAGCCCTTCCATCAGGCAGGCGAAAACGATCAGCGACTTCAGCAGCTTCCGGTCGTTCTCGGCAGTGCCGGTCACGAAGTCGGGATCGGTCAGCGTGTCGATGAACGGGATCAGGAATTCGTCCTTGTCGCGGATCGACGCGACCTCGTGGTACGCGTTGAAGATCTCGCCTTCGTCGAGCCCCAGCGACTCGACGATGTACTGGTAGGCGTGCGTGTGGATCGCCTCCTCGAAGGCCTGGCGCAGCAGGAACTGCCGGCACTCGGGCGCCGTGACGTGGCGATAGGTACCCAGCACGATGTTGTTCGCTGCCAGCGAATCGGCGGTGACGAAGAAGCCGAGGTTGCGCTTGACCAGACGCCGCTCGTCATCGGTGAGCCCGTCGGGATTCTTCCAGAGCGCGATGTCGCGGCTCATGTTGATCTCCTGCGGCATCCAGTGGTTGGCGCAGGAAGCCAGGTACTTGTCCCAGGCCCACTTGTACTTGAACGGCACCAGCTGGTTGACGTCGGCACCGCCGTTGATGATGCGCTTGTCTTCGACGCGCACGCGGCGGTCGGAACGCGCGGCCTGCGAATGCGCGGCCGGTGGCGACTGGATCGCAGTCGATTCGTGCAGCGGATGCGCGCGCTGCACGGCACGCGCGGTCGGCGCGACGTTCGCGTCGAATGACTGCAGTGCGGGCATCGAAGGCGCCTTCGTCGCAGGCGCTGAGGCAGGTATCGGATCGTCCCAGGACAGCATCAGAGGTCTCGCTTCAATACTCGGATCGAGTCGCTCGGACCGAGTCGTTGTACATCCGCAAGAGTCCGCTGTTGTTCACAAGCGGGATCTTACGGTGCGGGTTTGGTGGGTGCAACGCTTTTGCCCGGCGTGCGCGCCCGCTCGACGAACGGCATTGCGCTTTTCGTGAACGATGCAACAGCTTCGTCGAGAAGGCGCGCGACGGTTTACTGGCAGGCCTCGCAGTCGGGATCGTCGATCGCGCAGAAGCTCGGCGAAACGTCTTCGACGCCGGCATGCCGCGCGTCGCGCGCTGCACCTCGGCTCGAGTACGAGAACCCCGCCGTCGTCGCGCCGTCGGCCGACACCGCATTCAATTGGCCGATCTTGTCGGTCGTCGATTTCTCGGCGCTCGTCGCACCGATCGTGCGCAGGTAGTAGGTCGTCTTGAGGCCGCGCAGCCAGGCCAGCATGTAGGTGTCGTGCAGCTTCCTGCCGGAAGCGCCGGCCATGTAGATGTTCAGCGACTGCGCCTGGTCGATCCACTTCTGGCGACGCGATGCGCACTCGACGAGCCAGGTCGGGTCGATCTCGAACGCGGTCGCATAGATCGCGCGCAACTCGGCCGGGATCCGGTCGATCTTCGCGAGGCTGCCGTCGAAGAACTTGAGGTCGGCGATCATCACCTCGTCCCACAGGCCGAGGCGCTTGAGGTCGCGTACCAGATACTCGTTGACGACGGTGAACTCGCCCGACAGGTTCGACTTCACGTACAGGTTCTGGAAGGTCGGCTCGATGCAGGCCGATACGCCGATGATGTTCGAGATCGTCGCGGTCGGTGCGATCGCCACGCAGTTCGAGTTGCGCATGCCGTGGCTGCGGATGCGCTCGCGCAGCGCAGTCCAGTCGAGCGTCTCCGACGCGTCGACCTCGACATGGCCGCCACGCTCGTCGGCCAGCAGTTGCAGCGTGTCCTGCGGCAGGATCCCGCGATCCCACAAGGAACCGCGGAAACTCGGGTAGCGGCCCCGCTCCTCGGCCAGTTCGGTCGAGGCCCAATAGGCCTGGTAGCAGACGGCCTCCATCGAGCGGTCGGCGAACTCGACCGCCTCGGCGCTCGCGTACGGCGTGCGCATCAGGTGCAGGCAGTCCTGGAAGCCCATGATGCCGAGGCCGACCGGTCGGTGGCGCAGGTTCGCATTGCGCGCCTTGCCGACCGCGTAGTAGTTGATGTCGATGACGTTGTCGAGCATCCGCATCGCGGTGCGCACGGTGCGGCGCAGCTTGTCGTGGTCGAGCTGCCAGCGCCCGTCGCGTTCGACCATGTGCGCGACCAGGTTGACCGAGCCCAGGTTGCAGACGGCGATCTCGCTGTCGCTGGTGTTCAGCGTGATCTCGGTGCACAGGTTCGAGCTGTGCACGACGCCGGCATGCTGTTGCGGCGAGCGCAGGTTGCACGGATCCTTGAACGTGATCCACGGATGGCCGGTCTCGAACAGCATCGACAACATGCGCCGCCACAGCTGCACCGCCGGGATGCGGCGGAACAGCTTCAGTTCGCCGCTGTCGGCCTTCTGCTCGTAGCGCAGGTAGGCTTCCTCGAAGGCCTTGCCGCAGAGCTCGTGGAGGTCGGGACAATCGGACGGCGAGAACAGGGTCCAGTCCGCGTTGTCTGCCACTCGCTTCATGAACAGGTCGGGCACCCAGTTGGCCGTGTTCATGTCGTGCGTACGTCGCCGGTCGTCGCCGGTGTTCTTGCGAAGCTCGAGGAATTCCTCGATGTCGAGGTGCCAGGTCTCGAGGTAGGCGCAGACCGCGCCCTTGCGCTTGCCGCCCTGGTTGACCGCGACCGCCGTGTCGTTGACGACCTTCAGGAAGGGCACGACCCCCTGGCTCTTGCCGTTCGTGCCCCGGATGTGCGCGCCGAGCGCTCGCACCGGTGTCCAGTCGTTGCCGAGGCCGCCGGCGAACTTGGCCAGCAGCGCGTTGTCCTTGATCGCTTCGTAGATGCCGTCGAGGTCGTCGGAAACGGTCGTCAGGTAGCACGAGGACAGCTGCGAGCGGCGCGTGCCCGAGTTGAACAGCGTTGGCGTCGAGCTCATGAAGTCGAAGCTCGACAACAGCTCGTAGAACTCGATCGCACGCGCCTCGCGGTCGATCTCGTTCAGCGCGAGCCCCATCGCGACGCGCATGAAGAAGGCCTGCGGCAGTTCGATGCGCCGTTCGTCGACGTGCAGGAAATAGCGGTCGTAGAGCGTCTGCAGGCCCAGGTAGTCGAACTGCAGGTCGCGCTGCGCATCGAGCGAGGCCGCCAGCCGCGCCAGGTCGAACTGCAGCAGGCGCTCGTCGAGCAGGCCGGCATCGACACCGCGGCGCACGAATCCCGGAAAGTATTCGGCATAGCGTTCGGCCATCGCCTGCTGCGGCACCTCGTCGCCGAGCACTTCGCGGCGCACCGTGTGAAGCAGCAGCCGGGCGGTGACCTGGCTGTAGGCCGGTTCCTTTTCGATCAGCGCGCGCGCCGACAGGATCGCCGACTTGTACACCTCTTCGATCGGCACGCCGTCGTACAGGTTGCGCAGCGTATCGGTCAGCACCGCCTGTGCATCGACGACCTCGCCGAGCCCGCTGCAGGCAGCGTCGATCAGCGCGCGCAGCGCCACGGGATCCAGCGGCCGGCGTACGCCGGCGTCGACGACGTGGACGACCGCCGGAGCGGCTTCGCCGGCGCCCGCCCTCGCCTGCGCGGCACGCTCCTGCGCGCGACGCTCGCGGTACAGCACGTAGGCCCGTGCGACCTCGTGTTCGCCGGAGCGCATCAGCGCGAGCTCGACGTGATCCTGGATGTCTTCGATGTGAAAGGTGGCGCCTCCGTTCCTGCCGCGCACCAGCGCGGCGACGACGCTGCCGGTCAGCCGTTCGACGAGTTCGCGGATCCGCGCCGATGCGGCGCCCTGGCCTCCGTTGACGGCCAGGAAGGCCTTGGTCACCGCGATCGAGATCTTCGACGGTTCGAAAGTGACGACAGCGCCGTTGCGGCGGATGACCTTGAAGTCGGTCCAGTCGCCTCCGTGCTGGCGGCCGGCATTCCCGGTTTCGTCGGCGGGCGGGAACGCGCGAGTGGTGCCCTGCGTCGAGGACAGTTCGGCGACGCTGTGCATGGTGTCGTCTCTCCTGGGACAGTCGTTGTCGATGCGGACCACGACGGCGCGCCGGACCGGCCGCGGTTCGTGGACGAGGAAGTGCCGCACGCACCACTACATATGGTGTATGCGCTTTTTGATTACGCTAATTCTAGTGGGATCGACCGGCAGCGGCAAGTGCCCGAGCCGGCGTTCGGGTCCGCGATGCATGACTATGGCAACCGCCCGAAAGACGGCCGGTTCCGACCGACAGGCGGTCGACGGCCGGTCGGCGCAGACGCGAGAAAGGTGGTCGTCGCGACGCCGGGTGCGCGCTACACGAAGTCGTCGTCGGCCGATGCGCAGGGTCGAACCGCCCCGAACGGCCTGGCGAGTCCGCGCGCTTCGCGCGCACGCAGCAGCCTCGCCCAGTCGAAGCGCGGCCCCGGGTCGTCCTTGCGGCCCGGCGCGATGTCGCTGTGGCCGGCGACCCATCGCAGCGGATAGCGCTCGCGCAGCCGCGCGAGCAGGCGGCGCAGGGCCCGGTACTGCGCCGCGGTGAAGCGGTGCTCGCCGTCGCCTTCGAGCTCGACGCCGATCGAGAAGTCGTTACAGCGCTCGCGGCCGGCGAAGTTCGAGACGCCCGCATGCCAGGCACGCCGCTCGGTGTCGACGAACTGCAGCAGGCGACCGTCGCGCCGCACGAGAAAGTGGGCCGAGACCCTCAGCTCGCGCAGCGCGGCGAAGGCCGGATGCGCGTCGTGGTCGAGGCAGTTCGTGAACAGGCGCTCGATCGCGTCGCCGCGGAAGCGCCCCGGAGGCAGGCTGATGTAGTGAACGACGAGCAGGTCCACATCGACTCCGGGCGGGCGCTCGTCATGGTTCGGCGAGGCGAGCTGGCGCGCCTCGCGCAGGCGCCCGGTGCCTGCGAGCCAACCCGTCTTCGCGGGTCTCATCGGCCGCACGCGTTCAAGGTCTTGCCTGACCGGTGGTGGTGAGGCTCACGAGTGCATATCGGCGATCGAGACTGCACGTGGCCACGACCGGATAGCCGGCCGCCGCCTCGACGAGTCGCGGGTAGTCGTCGACGAGCGCCGAGTCGTCGGCACGTGCGATCCAGTACCAAGGCGCTGGCCGGTTCGCATAGCTGGCGAACGGGTCGGCTTGCGTCAGGTCGCTCGGGAAATTGGCGCCGAAACGCCGGGCCCAGGCGAAGGGGGGCGAATCGTTGTAGGCGACCGGGTGGCCATGCACGTCGAAGGCCGGGCCGCCGCGAACCAGCATCAGCGCGCCGGTCGGCAGCTTGTCGGCGAGTTCCTGGATGCACAGGCGGGTCAGCGGGCTGGTGCCGTCGCGGACCTCGAGCAATCGGCGCGTGACCCGGGCCTCGCCCAGCAGCGCCCACAAGCAGACCGCGATCAGACCCGCCACGAGAATCGCCACGATGAACCTCGATCGATCGACGAGATGCGCCAGCACGCTCTCGACCCCGGCGCCGACGAGCAATGAAACCGGCACGACCGACGCGAGATGGTAATACCAGGCCCAGTGCTCTCCCGACGTGTCGCTGATGAGCAGGTAGTAGACGGCAACGCTCGCCGCAAGCAGCAGCACCGGGCGCTGGCTGCGCCGAAACATGCCGAGCAGACACAGCAGCACGCCGGCGATCGTGGCGAGCACGTATCGTGCCTCGATGACGAGGTTGCCCATGAAGAAAGGCAAGGGATCGGCAAGCACCCCGGCATTGATCAGGTGCGTCTCGTTCGACAAGCCGAGCGACAGGCCGGTTCGCGCGTACACGCCGCGCGCGTGCAGGTACCAGAGAAGCGGTGCGGCCAACGCGACGCCGACGGACAGCAGGACCCGCCGGTTCAGCAAGGCGGCGACGCCTTCGCGTTGCCATACGAGCAGGCCGCAGAAGATCAGCAGGTAGACCGAAGACGCCTTCGCGATCAGCGCCAGCGACAGCCCCGCTACGGCGACCCACCACCAGCGGCGGGAGCCGGACTCGTACCAGAACAGGGCCGCCATCACCGTCAGGACGGTAAAGAACAGCGCAACGCCCTCCGGCTGCATCGCGGTCGCCATCGCCTGGACGATCGGGTTGCCGGCGAAGAACGCGAAGGCGAACAGCGCCGGCAACGGCGACAGGCGTCGCAATGCGAGCCAGCCGAACAAGCCGACGGCCGCCGCGACGAAAACCGTGGAGACTCTTCTGAGCAGGGAATCGTCGTAGCCGATCAGCCGGCCGGTCAGCGCAGCCAGCCACGGCACGAGCGGGGCCTCCATCTCGACCTCGCCGGTTCCCTCTCCCCGCCATGGCACTCGCGGGTACAGCGGATTCATGTCCTCTTCCACGAACGCGCGTGCGATGGAGACGTAGTCGGCTTCGCGCCAGGCGTTGAGCGAGCGCTGGTCGAAGCCGAACCCGCCGCTTTGCCACCAGTAGGTGAACACGCCGACGCACAGGACGACGACCAGCCACGCGGTCCAGCCACGCAGGGCCGGGGACAGATGACGGATGGCGTCGACGGGGCGCCAGATCGCGGTGCGAACGGGCATGGATGTGATGGAAGCCCGTCACTGACGCTGCGCGGCCGAGCCGTGAGAGTGCGCGCAGGTCGGAGGGCCGGGCGTGGTCGAAGTCGGCAGTCTAGCGCGCGATCGTCCGTCGTTCAACGAAAAATCGACGGCGATCGAAGTCGGAGTCCGAACGCGATGGCGAGCGCTGCTGCCGCGGCATCGGGCCGTCAGCGTCGTGTCAGCTCAGGCCGAGCCGCTGCATCCGGTAGCGCAGCGCGCGAAAGGTGATCCCGAGCAGCTTCGCCGCTGCGGTGCGGTTGAAACGCGTCTTCTCGAGCGCGCGCTGGATCGCTTCGCGCTCGAGCTGCTCGAGGTAGTCGGGCAGCGAATCGGGAATGCCCTCCTCCGAGATCCGTACGACGCGGCGCTCGGGGGCCGCAGGCGCGCCGCTCGCGGGCGCGGCCTTCGCACCGGCCTCGGACGCGGCCGCCTCGTCGGCCGCGCGTTCGTTCTCGGGCGACTCCGACGCGGGCCGCAGCCCCAGGTCTTCGACGTTGATCGTTTCGCCGTTCGAGAACGCCATCGCACGCTCGAGCAGGTTCTCGAGTTCGCGCACGTTGCCCGGAAACGGATAGCTCTGCAGGTAACGCAGCGTGATCGACGACAGCCGCGGCGAGCTGGCAAGCCCGGCGCGCCGCGCCAGCGAATCGAGGACCGTCTCGGCCAGCACCGGGATGTCCTCGGGACGTTCGCGCAGCGGCGGCAGCTTCAGCTCGATGACGTTGAGCCGGTAGTACAGGTCCTGCCGGAAGCGCCCGGCCGCGACGCATTGCGCAAGATCCTGGTGCGTGGCGCTGATCACGCGCACGTCGACCTGCTCTTCCATCGTCGCGCCGACCTTGCGCACGCGCTTCTCCTGGATCGCGCGCAGCAGCTTGACCTGCATCGCGAGCGGCAGGTCGGCGACCTCGTCGAGGAACAGCGTGCCGCCGCTGGCCGCCTGGAAGAACCCGTCGCGCTCCTGGTCCGCACCGGTGAACGCGCCCTTGCGATGGCCGAAGAACTCGGCCTCCATCAGCGTCTCGGGGATCGCTCCGCAGTTGACCGCGACGAACGGCTGCCGCGCGCGCGCGCCGGACTCGTGGATCAGCCGCGCCGCGAGCTCCTTGCCCGAGCCGGACTCGCCGGTGATCGCCACCGGCGCCATGCTGCGCGCGAGCCGTCCGATCTGCGCACGCACCTCCCGCATCGCCGCCGAATCGCCGAGCAGGCGCCGTGCCGACGACTGGTTGCGCGGATCGGGTTCGGGCGCGGCGGGCTCCGGCGTACCGCTGCCGGGCAGCGCAACCGCCGACCGCACGAGGCTGCGCAGCGCATCGAGTGCGACCGGCTTGGCCAGGTAGTCGAAGGCGCCGGCCTTCAGCGCCGCCACCGCGTTCTCGGCGCTGCCGTGCGCGGTGATGACCGCGATCGGCGTACTCGCGCCGCGCTGCGCGACGGCCGCGACCAGCTGCAGGCCGTCGCCGTCGGGCAGGCGCATGTCGGTCAGGCACAGCGCATAGTCGCGCTCGGCCAGCAGGGCGAGCGCGCTCTGCACGTCGGGCGCGCAATCGACGTCGAAGCCCATGCCTACCAGCGTCAGCTCGAGCAGCTCGCGCAGATCGGCCTCGTCGTCGACGACCAGCACGCGCCGCAGCTTCGTGCCGCCGGTGCGCGCGGCGCCCGCGTCGCGGGACGCATCGCGAATCGAAATGGAATCGGCTGCGGACATCTGGCAGGACCTCAGGCTGTGACGCGCTCGGCGCGTGGCTCGATGATGAAGGCACCGGGGCTCGCCCCGGACGCGGATTCGTAGCGCACCGTGGCCCCGTTGGCCGAACACAGTTCGCGTGCAAGGTACAGGCCGAGCCCGGTGCCGCGCGTCTCTGTCGTGAAGAAGGGTTCGAAGGCGTGTTGCCGCATCTCGGCGCTGAGTCCGGGCCCGTCGTCGGAGATCCGCAATTCTAGGCGATGGGGCGCGCGCTCGCGCCATGCCAGCACGACCGCTCCGGGTGCATCCGACGCGTAGCGCAGCGCATTGCCGACCAGGTTCACGAGCACCTGGCGCAGGTGATTGGGGTCGAAGCACATCGGCTGCGTCGCTTCGACGCGAAGCGCGATCCGCCGCCGCTCGACGCCGGCCTGCGCGGCGAACTCGTCGGCGAAGGCTGCCAGGAACGGCGGCATGTCGATCGTCTCGTCGCCGGGCCGGTCGCGCCGCGACACCGACAGCACGTCGGCGATGACGCGATCGATGCGCAGCGTGTTGTCTTCGATGATCCCGGCCAGCCGCCGGCTCGCCGCTTCGTCGAGCCGCTCGGCGAGCAGCGCGTTCGCGTGGCGGATCGCCCCGAGCGGATTGCGGATCTCGTGCGCGATCGACGCCGACAGGCGGCCCATCGCGGCGAGCTTCAACTGCTGCGCGCGCTCCTCGGCGCGGCGCAGGTCGTCGAGCATCAATACCGCGTCGCCGCCCGGCGTGGCCAGGAAACGCAACTGCACGCGCGTGCCCGACTCGTCGCTCGACGGCAGCAGCAGCTCGCAGGATTCGCCGGAACGGGCGCCGGCTTCGCGCCAGTGTGCACAGGCCCGCAGCACCGTCGCCAGCGCAGCGCTGCCGGCGGCTTCGCGATCGGGCGCCTGGGCGCGCGTGGCCGCTGCCGCGGGGGTCCCGATGCCGGCGGCCCGGACCCGCGTGCTCGCGCTTCCTGCGACCGCGCCGCCCATCGGCGCGCCGCCGAGCAGCTCGCGCGCGGCCGGATTCATCGTCCGCAGCCGCCCGTCCGGCGCGACGACCAGGACGCCCTGCTCGAGTTCGGCGACCACACGCTGCGTGACCGCAAGCTGGTTGCGCAGGTCGGCGCCGCGTTCGCTCGCCAGTTCTTCCTGCCGGTGAAGCTGGCGCGCCAGCCAGTTGACCAGCATCGCCGTCGCGAAACAGGCGGCACCGATCAGGCCGGCCATCATCGACAGCGCCGGCAGCACGGCATCGTGCCGCAGCCACGACAGCACGGCCTCGCCGAGCAACAGCAGCGATGCGGCCGCGGCGAACGAAGCCGCGAGCAGCCGCTGCGACAGCACGGCAGCCGCCGCGACGGTGGCGATCATCAGCACGCCGAGCCCGCCCCGCAATCCACCCGCGGCATGCATCAACAGCGTGATCGCCGTCAGGTCGACCAGCGTATGGACCACCAACTGGAGCTGGAAGCGCCCGCGCAGCGGACGCAGCGCGAACAGGAAGGCGATCGCCGCGAGCAGGTAGACGAAGACGACGCGCCCGAACAGCTTCGGCTCGCCGAGCCAGCCCGCGTCGTCCTGGACCGTCTCGAACAGGAAGAATCCGGCAAGCGCGAGCGCGACGGCCAGCCGGCTCGCCGCCATCCAGCGCAGGGCCTGCCAGTGCGACTGCGGCTCGCTCGCTTGCGCCTCAGCGCCGGGCCGCATCCCGGTGTTCGACGCAGCAGTAGTCGCCGGAGTCGCTGCCCCGGCCGCGGACCGCATCGGAATACGGGAGGTAGACGCCGCAATGCGCGCAGGCGACGATGCGCTCCGGGGCTCGGCCACCGGTGCCGCGCCCGCCCGCGCCCCCGCCGGGGGCACCGGCTCGACGCCTCGCTTCAGCATCGGCCTGCGCCCGTTCCTGCTTGCGCTGCGCGATGCGGATCAGCGTGAGCACCGACCAGATCAGCGCGATCGCAACGACCCAGAACAGAAGCTTGCCCATCGCTCGTCAATACCGCCCGAAGATGACTTCGAGCACGAAACGGCTGCCGACGTAGGCGAGCAGCAGGAACGCGAAGCCGCCCAGCGTGAGCCGCAGCGCCGTGCGTCCGCGCCAGCCCCAAAGCCGTCGTCCGACGAGCAGCACGCCGAAGACGAACCAGGCGATCAACGAGAACACCGACTTGTGGTCGGCGACGAAGGGTCGGCCGAACACCTCCTCGGAGAACAGCACGCCGCTGAGCGCGGTCAGGGTCAGGAAGGCGAAACCGACGGCGATGAAGCGGAACAGGATCCGTTCGAGGGTCAGCAGCGGCGGCAGGCTTTCGAGGAAACGGCCGAAGCTGCTGTCGGGCACCACCCCGCCGCCCCCGCCGTGCAAGGCGCGCTCGGTCGCGACCATCAACAGCGCGTGCAATGCAGCGAGCGCGAGCACGCCGTAGGCCAGCATGCCGACGAGCAGGTGCGGCACGAACAGCGGCCTGGCCGCCTGCGCGCTGATGTCGGCCCCGGGAAAGAACAGCGGGAGCAGGGACACGAAGGCCGCGACCGGCAGGATCAGCGTGCGCAGCGCGCGCACCCGCATCGTCAGCCCTTCGAGCCAGAGCACGACGATCCCGATCCACAGGGTTGCCGACAGCACCGAGGCGAAGCCCAGCCGCCAGCCGCTGCCGAGCACTTCTTCCCACAGCGTCCACGCATGCAGGACGAGGCCGACGGCGACCATGAAATCGGCGCGACGCCCGTCGGCACGCCAGGCGGCGAGATAGAGCAGGACGGCAAGCAGGTGGACGATAACCAGTAGAATCGACACCGATCCAGTTTACTCCAAGGCCATGCTCGAAAATCTGTCGCAAAGGCTCTCGAAGGTCGTCAAGAAGCTGCGTGGCGAGGCGCGGCTCACCGAGGCGAACACGCAGGAAATGCTGCGCGAAATCCGCGTCGCACTGCTCGAGGCCGACGTCGCGCTGCCGGTCGTTCGCGACCTGATCGCGAAGATCCGCGAGAAGGCGCTGGGACAGGAAGTCCTCGACAGCCTGACGCCGGGACAGGCGCTGGTCGGCGTCGTCCATCGCGAGCTGACCGCGATCATGGGCGGCCAGGCGGCCGGACTCGATCTTTCGGTGCGTCCGCCCGCAGTCGTGCTGATGGCCGGCCTGCAAGGCGCCGGCAAGACCACGACGGTCGGCAAGCTCGCCAAGTGGCTGCGCGAGGAGCGCAAGAAGAAGGTGCTCACCGTGTCCTGCGACGTCTACCGGCCTGCAGCGATCGAGCAGCTGCGCACGGTCGCCGGGCAGGCAGGCGCCGACTTCTTCCCGTCGCGGCCCGACCAGAAACCGGCCGACATCGCCGCGGCGGCGCTGCAATGGGCGCGCACGCATTTTCACGACGTGCTGATCGTCGACACTGCCGGCCGCCTGGCGATCGACGAGCAGATGATGCGCGAAATCGCCGAGCTGCACGGCCAGCTGCAGCCGGTCGAGACCTTGTTCGTCGTCGACGCGATGCAGGGCCAGGACGCGATCAACACCGCGCGTGCCTTCGGCGAGGCGCTGCCTCTGACCGGCGTCGTGCTCACCAAGCTCGACGGCGACTCGCGCGGCGGTGCGGCGCTTTCGGTCAAGGCCGTCACCGGCGCGCCGATCAAGTTCGCCGGCGTCGGCGAGAAGCTGAACGGGCTCGAGCCGTTCCATCCGGAGCGGATGGCCAACCGCATCCTCGGCATGGGCGACATCGTTTCGCTCGTCGAAGAAGCGCAGCGCACCGTCGACCAGAAGGCCGCCCAGGACCTCGCCGCCAAGCTGAAGGCCGGCAACCGCTTCGACCTGAACGACTTCGCGACCCAGCTCGGCCAGATGACCCGGATGGGCGGGCTCAGCTCGCTGCTCGACAAGCTGCCGGCGCAGATGCAGCAGGCCGCCGCCGGCGCCGACATGTCGAAGGCCGAAAGCCAGGTGCGCCGGATGCAGGGCATCATCCACTCGATGACGCCCGCCGAGCGCGCGAAGCCCGAAATCATCAAGGCCAGTCGGAAACGCCGGATCGCCGCCGGGTCGGGAGTGCCTGTCCAGGAAGTCAACCGCCTGCTGTCGCAGTTCGAACAAATGCAGTCGATGATGAAGAAGGTCCAGAAAGGCGGGCTCGCCAAGCTGATGCGCGGCATGAAAGGCGTGATGCCCGGCCTCCGCTGACGCAAGAGCGCAACCCCATCGCCACGCCGCTTCGCAAAGCACCCTTCGCACGCGAGCCCTCTCTCCCCACTCTTCCCCCTTGCCTGCCCATGACCCAAGCACTGCTGATCGTCGACATCCAGAACGACTACTTCCCCGGCGGTGCGATGCCGCTCGAAGGCAGCCCCGAGGCTGCCGCCAACGCGGGGGCGCTGCTGGCGGCCTTCCGCGACAAGGGCCTGCCGGTCGTTCACGTGCAGCACATTTCGAACCGGCCCGGCGCCGGATTCTTCCTCCCCGACACCGAAGGCGCCGAGATTCACGAGTCGGTGCGGCCGCTGCCCGGCGAGAAGCTGGTGCGCAAGCACACGCCGAACTCGTTTCGCGACACCGACCTGCTCGACCACCTGAAGCAGTCCGGCGTCGAACGGCTCGTGGTCGCCGGGATGATGACGCACATGTGCATCGACGCAACCGTGCGCGCGGCCTTCGACCACGGCCTGGCCTGCTCGCTCGCAGGCGACGCCTGCGCGACCCGCGCGCTGACGCTCGGCGATCGCACGATCCCGGCCGCGCAGGTGCACGACGCCTTCCTCGCCGCACTCGGCGGGCTGTACGCGAAGCTGGGCACGGCCGCGGAACTGGCGCCGCGCTAGGACGAACGCCGGCTTGCGGAAGCGATCCGGAGGCCGGGCGCCCGGATCATCGGCGGTAAACTGGCTCGATGGACACCGTCACTTCCGCAAGCATCCAGCCTTCAGCCGATCTCGACTCGCTGCGCGCGAGCTTCTCCGGCCGCCTGATCACCGAAACCGACGACCAGGAACCCTTCGTCGTCGACTGGCGCCGCCGCTACCGCGGCCGCGTGCTCGCCGTCGCGCAGCCCGATTCGGTCGACGGCGTGGCCGCGATCGTGCGCTGGTGCGTCGAACGCCGCGTGGCCATCGTGCCGCAGGGGGGCAACACCGGACTGTCCGGCGGCGCCACGCCCGACGACTCGGGTCGCACGATCCTGCTGTCGCTCACGCGCCTGAACAAGCTGCGTTCGATCGACACCGTCAACAATTCGATCATCGTCGAGGCCGGCTGCACGCTCGATGCGGTGCGCGAGGCCGCGGCCGGCGCGCAGCGGCTGTTCCCGTTGAGCCTGCCCTCCGGGGGCTCGTGCACGATCGGCGGCAACCTGTCGACGAATGCCGGCGGCGTCGCCGTGCTGCGCTACGGCAACGCGCGTGAACTGTGCCTCGGGCTCGAGGTCGTCACCGCCGAAGGCGAGGTCTGGAACGGCCTGCGCGGGCTGCGCAAGGACAACACCGGCTACGACCTGCGCGACCTGTACATCGGCTCCGAAGGAACGCTCGGCGTGATCACGGCGGCGACGCTGAAGCTCTACCCGCAGCCGGCAGCGCAGATCACGGCGCTGGCGGCCGTCGAGAGTCCGCACGCGGCGCTGAAGCTGCTCGAAATGGCGCAGCGCTCGCTCGGCTCGTCGCTGACCGCGTTCGAATTGATCTCCGACCTGTGCCTCGATCTCGTCGTCCGCTACTACCCCGACAAGCAGAAGCCGTTCGCGCAGGCCAGCCCCTATGTGGTGCTGCTCGAGACCTCGGACAGCGAAAGCGAGGCCCATGCGAACGCGATGTTCGAGTCGCTGATGGAGGGAGCGATCGAGGCCGGCGTCGTGACCGACGCGGTCGTCGCCCAGTCGATCGCGCAAAGCCAGGGCATGTGGCAGCTTCGCGAGCTGATCTCCGAGGCGCAGTCGCACGAAGGCAAGAACATCAAGCACGACATCGCGGTACCGATCTCGTCGATCGGCGACTTCGTCGAACAGACGAACGCGGCGATCGAAAAAGCCTTCCCCGGCATCCGGATGGTCGTCTTCGGTCACCTCGGCGACGGCAACCTGCACTACAACGTGTCGCCGC
>JAAZBL010000332.1 GCA_012513825.1 Limnobacter sp.
GCTGCGCCTGCACGCTCGCAGCCCCGATGAACGCGGTACCGAGCGCGAAGGCAAGCGCGACGCGGGCAACGAAGGCAGCACGCAGCGGAGAACCAGGAGCGGAACGAATGAACATGTCGAAACCCTGCCGTGTCGATCGGGTGAGTGGAAGACGAACCGCCCGATTCTACTGACCACGACGCGGGGCGCCGCTCATCGGCCCGCACTGCCCGGCCTTCGGACCGTCGGCTTGCGCATTGGTGCAAGCGGTTAGGGTCGGCCTGCTGCCGGCCCCGCTGCCGGCACGGCCAGCACCAGCCAGTGCGCGCCAGCCACCGACCATAACCAGAACACTCCGCATCACCGGATCGCCGCTGCATGTTCGTATCCGTTCTCACCTGCACCTCGGTCACGTTGGCTGCATTGCTGACACTCGAACGCGGCGCGCCCCGTCTCGGCCTGATCGACAGGCCCGGAGGCCACAAGACGCACCTGTCGCCGACTCCGGTCGTCGGCGGCATCGGCATTGCGCTCGGGCTGTGGCTCGCCTGGCTTGCATCGCCGCTGATCGAACCGGGCTTCGGCCTGGCCGGCGGCGCCGCCGCCCTGGTGGTCCTCGGCATCGTCGACGATCGACACGGCGTCCCTGCCCGCGCGAAGCTGCTGTTGCAGGCGGCGATCGTCGCTGCCGCCTGCCTCGTCGACGGTGCCGCGCTGCGTTCGCTCGGCGCGCTGGTCCCCGGCATCGAAGCCGGCATCGGCCTGCTCGCGCTTCCGCTGACCGTTTTCGCGCTGACCGGCGTCATCAACGCGGTGAACATGCTCGACGGCCTCGACGGCCTGGCGGGCAAGGTCCTGCTGGTCGCGTTCGCCTGGTTCGCGGCCTGCGGCTGGCTGCTCGGCGATGTGCCCGCCCAGGCGACGACGCTGGCGATCGCCGCCGCGATCACCGTGTTCCTGCTGTTCAACGCACGCCTGCCCGGACGCACGCGCGCGCGGATGTTCATGGGCGACACCGGCAGCATGCTGCTCGGCTTCCTGCTCGGGTGGATGGCGCTCGATCTCACGCAGCGCCCCGACGGGCTGCCGCCGGTCACCGCACTGTGGATCTGCGCGCTTCCGGTGATCGACACCGCGGCCGTCGCGTCGCGCCGCATGTTCATGCGCCGGGCGCCGATGTCCGCGGGCCGCGATCACCTGCACCATCTGCTGCGCGACGCCGGCCTCTCGGTCGTAGCCACCGCGTGCACCGAGGCCGCGCTGGGCGCGCTGTTCGGGTTCGTCGGCGTTGCAGGCTGGCTGCTCGGCGCGCCCGAGTGGCTGATGATGGTCCTGTTCCTGTTCACCGCCCTCGCCTACACGCTCGGATTTCGTGTGGCGTGGACGAAGCTCGCGAAGCGCCGTGATACTGAATCGGCAGCCGCGGCCGCGGCTTCGGCGCTGACCGCCGCGGCGGCCGCGTCAGCCTGCGCGGCAAAGGCACGGCCGGACGCCGCCATCGAGCAGGCGGCGACCGTCGCCGGCGAGCAGCCGGCCTGAGCGCCGCACCGAAGTCGATCCATCGCCAGAGATGAAGCAAGCATCCTCGAAACTCCTGGTCGTCTGCACGGCGAACATCTGCCGCAGCCCGATGGCCGAGGCCGTGCTGCGCAAGCAGATCGCCACGCGCGGCCTGCGCACCGAAGTCTCGTCGGCCGGCGTGCATGCGCAGCCCGACCAGCCGGCGCACCCGCTGTCTATCGAGGTCGTCGCGCAAGCCGGCGTGGCCGACCTTTCGACGCACCGCAGCCGGCCGCTGTCGCCGCTTCTGCTGCGCAATTCCGACATCGTGCTGTGCATGGAGCACGCACACCGCGACGAGATCGTCGCGCGCGCCCCCGAGGCGGCAGGACGCGTGCGACTGCTCGGTCACTGGCTCGGAACGGAGATCGTCGATCCGGTCAACGGCTCGATCGGCGAGTTCGTCGAATGCCTGAAGCTGATGAGCGAATGCATCGACCAATGGCTGACGCGCCTGACGCGCCAGGGCCTGCTGCAATGAAGATCCTTTCGATGAAGACACCGCTCGTCGTTTGCGTGCTGGCTGCGGCGCTCTCGAGCTGCGCCTACGCTCCCGGCATGTACCTGGGCCGCAGCGGCCTGCCCGAGCGCAGCGCCGCCGAGATCGAAGCCGAGGCGGTCGTGCCCACGCCGATCGACTGGGCGCTGGTGCGCAATTTCGAGGCTGCGCGCACCCACGTGGCGGAGCCGCTGCCGCAGGACGCGCCGTCCGAGTACCGGATCGGTCCCGGCGACGCGCTGCGCATCACGGTCTGGAACCATCCCGACCTGAACCTGCCGCCGAACCTCGCGGTCACGACGATCACCGCCTTGAGCGGCGCCGTGCAGCCGGCCAGCAACGTGGTGCCGCATCGCGTCGTCGCGTACGACGGCTCGCTGTTCTTTCCGCTGGTCGGCAAGATCCGCGCCGCCGGCCGCA
>JAAZBL010000333.1 GCA_012513825.1 Limnobacter sp.
GCGCAGCGGGCGCGCGAGGAACTGCGCGAACAAGTCGCGCTGCTGGCCGTCGCCGGCGCCGAGCGCATCCTGCGCAAGGAAGTCGACGCGAACCGCCACGCCGAGCTGCTTGCCAACCTGAAGAACGAGTTGCGCTGACCATGGCCGAATCGCTGACGATCGCCCGGCCCTACGCCGAAGCCGCTTTCGGCCTCGCCTGCGAGGCGAACACGCTGCCGTCCTGGTCGGAGGCCCTTGCGCGTCTGGCCGTCGTGGCCGACACCGAGGTCGCCCGAGAGCTCGTCGGCAACCCGAAGCTGAGCGTCGAGCAGGTGGCCGACCTCATCGCCGACGCGGCCGGCCAGTTGTCGGCCGAGCAGCAGCGCTTCGTCCGCGTGCTGGCGGAAAACGAGCGTCTGGCGATCCTGCCCGAGATCGCCGAGGTTTTCGAGACGCTGCGCAACTCGCACGAAGGGGTCCTCGACGCGCAGATCTCGTCGGCCTATCCGCTGACCGACCAGCAGGTCGCCGACATCGTCGCCACGCTGTCCGAACGCCACGGCCGCAAGGTCAAGGCCACGGTCAGGGTCGAGCCGGAGCTGATCGGCGGCGTGTCCATCCGCATCGGCGACCAAGTGCTCGACGCCTCGGTCCGGGGCAAGCTGGCCCAGATGGCCAGTGCCATGAAGGTTTAAGGAATACAGAGGAATCCCATGCAACTGAATCCGGCCGAGATCAGCGAACTGCTGAAAAGCAAGATCCAGAACCTGGAAGTCGGTGCCGACACCCGCAACCAGGGCACGATCGTTTCGGTCACCGACGGCATCTGCCGCATCCACGGCCTGTCCGACGTGATGCAGGGCGAGATGATCGAGTTTCCCGGCGATACCTTCGGCCTGGCGCTGAACCTCGAGCGCGACTCGGTCGGTGCCGTGGTCCTGGGCTCGTACGAGCACATCTCGGAAGGCATGACGGTCAAGTCGACCGGCCGCATTCTCGAAGTGCCGGTGGGCCCCGAGCTGCTCGGGCGCGTCGTCAACTCGCTGGGCCAGCCGATCGACGGCAAGGGCCCGATCAACGCGAAGCTGACCGACGTCATCGAAAAGGTCGCGCCGGGCGTCATCGCCCGCCAGTCGGTCTCGCAGCCGGTGCAGACCGGCCTGAAGGCGATCGACTCGATGGTCCCGATCGGCCGCGGCCAGCGCGAGCTGATCATCGGCGACCGCCAGACCGGCAAGACCGCGCTGGCGGTCGACACGATCATCAACCAGCGCGGCAAGGGCATCTACTGCGTTTACGTCGCGATCGGCCAGAAGGCCTCGACCGTCGCCAACGTCGTGCGCAAGCTCGAGGAAACCGGTGCGCTCGAGTACACGATCGTCGTCGCGTCCACGGCGGCCGAATCGGCCGCGATGCAGTACATCGCCGCATACTCCGGCTGCACGATGGGCGAGTACTTCCGCGACCGTGGCGAAGACGCGCTGATCGTCTACGACGATCTGTCGAAGCAGGCCGTCGCCTATCGCCAGGTGTCGCTGCTGCTGCGCCGCCCGCCGGGCCGCGAGGCGTATCCGGGCGACGTCTTCTACCTGCACAGCCGGCTGCTCGAGCGCGCCGCGCGCGTCAACGAGAAGTTCGTCGAGGACTTCACCAAAGGCGAAGTCAAGGGCAAGACGGGTTCGCTCACCGCGCTGCCGATCATCGAGACGCAGGCGGGCGACGTGTCGGCCTACATCCCGACGAACGTGATCTCGATCACGGACGGGCAGATCTTCCTGCAGGCGGACCTCTTCTACAAAGGTGTCCGCCCGGCCATCAACGTCGGCATCTCGGTCTCCCGA
>JAAZBL010000037.1 GCA_012513825.1 Limnobacter sp.
CAGGTCGCCCACGCTCACGTCGATCGTCGGATCGAGGTAGTTGAGCAGCTTCGAGGTCGGCCTCTGCCGCCGCGCCTGGCTGGTGACTTCCGACGACGGCACATGGCTGGCGTAGGAGACGCCTGCGCCGAAGCCGATCCGCGTCTTCACGCGATGGCTCCATGGAAAGCCGTACCAGAAGACCTTCATGTAGGCGTCGATCTGCCAGGCGTCGGACTGGATGTCGTTCATCTCGTTCCGATACAGCAGGCCGACGTAGCCATGGAAGTCGAGCGGCCAGCCGTTCAGGCGTTCGATGAACGGCCTGCCCAGATGCACGCCGGTGATGCTGCTCGGTTGCTCGTGCTCGAGCGACGTGCAGCTCAGGTTCATGATCTTGACCATGTGGCAGCCTTCGCCGGCGCCGCGGCCGTAGAAGACCTTCACGAAGGTCGGTACGTCGTCGCCGTCGTCCCAGCGGGCCGTCGCGGTACCGAAGTCGTAGGTGGCGCCGACGAACACGGCCGGCTGAATGCCGTCGCGCACGATCGGACTGTCGCGCACCGCACTGTCGTGCAGCGTCATCGCGATCCCGCCGATCAGGCGCCAGTTCTGCAGGAAGCGATAGGTTCCGTACAGCGCCACCGTGTAGTCGGTCCCGCTGCCCGGCGCGTAGGCCGGCCTTTCCGAGCTGGCCTCCTCCGGCTCGACGCCGTAGTAGTAGTCGTTGAGGCGCGAGCTCCGGAAAGCCACGCCGAGGTCGGGCCGCAGCGTCCAGCGGCCGCTGCGCCAGGTGTACGAGTATCCGAGCCGCAGTTCGCTGCCCTGCGACGTGTTGCTGATGTCCTGCAAGGCCGTAGCGCGCAACGTGCCCCATGGAAAACGATGGCGGTACCGAAGGCCCAGATCGGCGCCGGCGTTGCGCGGACGCATGCCCTCGGCCACGTCGGGGACGTCGTCTAGCGGAAAACCTTCCAGTCGCCTCGACAGGAACAGGTCGAAGCGATGGGTGTCGTCGTCGACGAACTTGAAACCGGCCCGGTCGGCATTGAGGAAGAAGCGCTCGCCTTCGTACAGATACAGCGGCAGCAGGTCGCTGCGCTGCCCCGCGTCGAGGTAAGGCGACTTTTCGTAGCGGTAGAGGAAGCCGAGTCCCGCGCTGCCGGGCTGCACGAGCAGGTCGGCGATCGCGTCGGTGTCGACCTGGGCGAGGACGACCGGGCTGGCCAGCGCGAAGCTCGTTGCCGCAAAAACCCGTGCGAGCGACTGCACGGGCGTCGATGGCGAGTCACTGCGAGGCCCGGAAGCGCTGCGGTCCTTCGTCGCCGACGATGGCTGGGCCGCTACCGACCGGTCCATGACCCGTCCCCGAGGTCGATCATCGTGACGTCGTCCGTCGCGGGGTGCTACGGCTGCTCACGTTGCCGCGATCGGTGGCCGGTTCTTTCGATACGAATTCTTCAGTGCGATCTTTCCGTCCCGGAAAGTGAACAGGTCGCAGCCGTTCACTTCGACCCTCGTACCGTCGGCGCGCGTGCCGGTGAACGTCCATTCGGAGACGCCCCGGTCGCCACAGACGAAGTGCCTCGGCGACGACCAGCGCGCATCGGGATACATGGCCCACACCTTGGAGAAGCCCGTCCGCACCTGCGCCTTCCCAACGTACGATGCGCCGCAGCGATCGGGTCCCGCCGACGCTTCGAAGACGCAGTCGTCGGCCATGAACGTCATCAGGCTGTCGATATCGTGACGATTGAAGGCGTCGGCGAACGCCTGCAGCATGTCGACGGTCACCATCCTTGCTCCTCCATTCAACGGGCAAACGGCACCGGCTCGAGGGGCTGGAGCTGCTCGCAACGCCGAAGCGCCCGACTCATTATCGGTCACCCGGCCGCTGCCTTGAACGATCTCGACGTTCTGGACGGCGCCGTGACCGCGCCGATCGTCTGCCGCTGAGCACTTCGACCGAACCCGCCAGGGGAAACCCGGCCTCGTTTCGTCTCGTGGGTCCGGTAGTTGCTGCCCATGCATGCCCAACCGCGAGGACATCACGATGAAACCCGCTTCTTCCACTCCTCCCGCTGGCTCGCAAGGCGAGCAGGCGCCCGGGTCCTCCACCCCACCGATGAGTCCGGGCGACGAAGCGCCGGCGGGCACCCCGGGAACCGGCGAAAACATCTGTCCGCGCTGCAGTGGTAGTGGCCGCGTCGATGGACAGCCCTGCCCCGACTGCGATGGAACGGGCACCGTCGTTACCGGAGTCGGAGGCGCGTGAATCGCAACCCCGACAGGTGACGGTCGCGCGGTGCAACCGCTCGGCCGCACCGCGCAATCGTCTTGGTCAAAGCGGCCGCACGGCTCCCCGCCGTGCGGCCCGACCGAAGTTCAGCTCGTACGCGGAACCGACGTGTTTCCGCTGCTCGTCGCCGCGGAAGTGCCGCTCGACACGGTCGTCGCGCTAGTGGTCGGCGACGATGTCGTAGCCCCGAGCGAGTTCGTTGCGCTCGAAGCGCCCGCGCTCGAATTCCCCGTCGTCGAGGTCCCGGAACCTGAAACACCGGACCTGGCATCCCGCGCGCTCGAATTGCCCGAGTTCGCCTCCCCGACCGCCTTGCCGATCTCGTCGGCGACTTCGCCGACCTTCTCGCGTGCCATCTCGAGGCCTTCGCTCGACAGCGCGCCGATTCGCGAAGCGACCTCGTCGCTGGCGGAGCCCATCGCCCTGTTTTCCGCTTCGCTGACCGGCAGCAACGCACCGATCGCGGCACCGACCGCAACGCCGATCGCGCCGACGACGATCGGTTGCTCGTGCAGAAGGTGCTCGAACTCGCTGCGTGCCCGGTACGATCCCTCGCGGATCGTGTCGAATGCGCGATCGGCATCGTGACGGACGCGCTCGGTCCCGCGACCGAACTGGGTGCCGGCGCCGGCGACGCTGTCCTTGACGGACCTTGCCGCACCGACGACCGACTGTGCCGCGCCAGCCACCGATTGCGCGACGCTCGAGCCGCGCTCGGCAACCGAGTGCGCCATGTCCGAGCCACGCTCGGCGATCCCGCTCGCCATCTGGCCGGCACGATCGGCAGCGTCGCCGATCCTGTCGCGCAAGCCGCCACGGCTGCTCTCCGGGTACGGCCAGCGCCGCGGCGTGCCGTTCGCCGACATCAGCCACAGCAGACCGGCGGCCGTGACGATCGCAGGCAGCGGATTGCGCTGTATCTGGTCCATCAGATTGGTCGCGAATTCGCCCCCGCGGTTGCGAACGACCTCGAGCGCCTGGTCGGCGAATTCGCTGGGAGACAGCTTCTGCTCGAGCGCATCGACCGTGCGCGAAATCCGTTCGCGCGTATGGTCGATGTCGCGCTCGATGCGGGCGGGATCGTCGCCGTGGATTTCCGGGTCCGCCGCGGGCGCGGGCGGCACGGCCCGATGCAGGTTTTCGTTCATGACACTTTGCTCCTGACCATTTGCTGGTCCTTCTGAAGCGACTGGACCGTGCGCTCGGGCACCATCGTCGCTGCGGACAATTTCGACTTGGCGCTGCTCAGCAGGATCACGCCGATCACGGTCGCCACGGCGCCCACCAGCAGCGCGGCCGTCCAGCGCTGCATGTCGGCGATTTCGACCAATGCGTAGACGGCCGCGCCGAGCAGCACGCCGAGCCCGCAGATCAGCACGACGGCGCCGACCAGCATTCCGGCCATCGCCGCCTTCAGCGAATCGACCGACCGGCCGACTTCGGCGCGGGCAAGGGCGATTTCCTTCGTCACCAGCGAGGTCGTATCGTCGGCGAGCCTGCGCAGCAGCCCCGCGACCGTCGCGTCGTCACCCGTGCGCGTGCCCGCGTACGCGGGATCGTGGACCTGGGCGGCGGCGCCGGAAGCCGCTGCCCGGGCCTCCGTTCGGGGATTCGACGGTGTCATGGCGTACCTCCGTAGTTGCCGATGCTCCGGCTTTCATAGCTGCTGTCTTCGGCGCTTCGGTCTTCGAAACTCCGGTCGCCGAAGCTTCGTCCTTCCGTGCTTCGCTGGCCTGCGACCCGATTCGGGTTCGCGCTTCCGTTGCCGGCAAGCCGTTGCGTGGAGGGCGCGGAGCTCGCACGCAGGAACCGCGACAGCGCGAAGCCGACGGCGATGCTTCCGGCGACGAACACGGCCGGGTTGTTTCTTGCAACCCCGCGAAGGTCCGAAGCCAGATCGTCGAGGCTGCGGCCGCGCAAGCCTTCGGCGAACTCGCTGGCCTTGCGTGCAGCGACCACGCAATAGTCGGAAAGCTGTGCAGCGACGCTGTCGGGCGACTCTTCGCGAATCCTCTTCGAAGCGTCCTCGACGGCTCCGGCGACCGACTTCAGGTCGTCGGCTCCGCGTTCTAGGCCGGTCGAAAGCACGTCGTCGGCTCGGCGCTTCGCGTCGTCGGCGATCGACGATGCGGTCGACGAGGCCGTGTCGGCTGCCGACTGCCTGCCGTCGCCGCCGGTTCTGCCGGCGTCGGCCTGGGCGCCCATCGCGCCGACGGCCTTGCGGCTGGCCGGGGTCATGTCAGTGGGGTCTGGATCGTTCATGGCTTTTCTCCTGCGGATGCCCGCGTGGCAGTGCATGGAGCAAAGCTCGCGCCCAGACCCCGGATTTCGGCCTTGCATCGCATCGGCCGCCGACGCGGGCGGCGCGATGCGGGTTACGATGCCCGGCTTTCAGGAGACTCGAGATGACACCGACGATGCCCCGCACCGGGCTTCAACTTCGCTCGCTCGTCAAGGCCGATGGCGAGCTCGAGGTTTCGCTCGCCGAAACCGACATTGCCGCACCCGCAGCCGACGAAGTCCTGATCCGGGTCGAAGCCGCTCCGATCAACCCGTCGGACCTCGGCCTGCTGTTCGGCCCGGCCGACCTCGGCACGCTCCGCTTCTCGGGCAGCGATGCGCGTCCCGTGCTCACGGCGCGCGTTCCGGAGCGCGCGATGCGCGGACTCGCACGGCGCATCGGACAGTCGATGCCGGTCGGCAACGAAGGCGC
>JAAZBL010000334.1 GCA_012513825.1 Limnobacter sp.
CCCGGCAGCAGCGCCCCCGGGTTCATGAACTCGAAGACGATCCCGTAGAAGCCGATCATCATCAGGATCAGCGCCACGTTCGGGTTGGTGATCGCGCCGAGCAGCCGCGTGCGCCAGTCGGGCTCGAAGGTCTCGAGGCGAAGTCCGTCGGTGTCGAGCACCAGGTCGTGGCCGGCGACCCGGACCGTGCGGCCCTTCGCCTCGGCGAGCAGCTCGTCGACGCTGCCCGCCACGAGGTCGACCACCTTGCGCTGCTGCGCCGCGACGGCCGACAGGCTCGCCGCCTCGCGCACTGCGGCCTCGGCCCAGTCGGCGTTGCGCCCGCGCATCTCGGCCAGCGAGCGGATGTAGGCGACCGCGTCGTTGGTCGCCTTGGCCTCCATCGCATTGGCGGGCCGCTGCGGCTTCCGATCGCCCGAGTCGTCGCCGGCCCCGCTGCCGCCGTCTCCGTCGGCGGCCTCGTCGCCTCCCTTGCCCGGGCTTTTTTCGGCACCGCGGCCGCGATCGTCCCGGTCAGCCTTGTCGCGCCCGGTGCCGCGGTCAGGGTCGTCGTCGCGCTCGCGTTCGGGCCCGATGCCCGGTGTTCCGATCGCGACCGGCGTCGCCGCACCGAGGTTGGTGCCCGGCGCCATCGCCGCGACGTGGCTCGCATAGAGGATGTAGGTGCCCGCGCTGGCGGCGCGCGCGCCGCTCGGGCCGACCCAGGCCAGCACCGGAACCGGCGCGTTAACGATGCGCCGGATGATGTCGCGCATCGACGTGTCGAGCCCGCCCGGCGTGTCGATCTGCAACACGACGACAGCCGCCTCGCGTTCCACGGCGCGATCGAATCCGCGCTCGATGTAGTCGGTCGTGGCCGGCCCGATCGCCCCGTCGATCTTCAGCAGCAGCGCCAGGCGCTGCGCGGCCGGTTGCGCCTCGGATTGCGCGGCCGGCGCGCCGGCCGGCAGCAGCCAGCCGGACAGCGCCAGCAGCAGGCACAGCGCCATGCCCAGCGGTCCGCGTACGCTGCGCCAGAAGCTCGGCATGGCGGGCCGCTTACCTCAGCAGCACCCGCGCGTGGTGGCGCAGGTGATCTTCGACGAAGGTGGCGATGAAGTAGTAGCCGTGGTCGTAGCCTTCGTGCCGGCGCAGCACGAGCGGCTGGCCGACGGCGCTGCAGGCGTCTTCGAAGGCTTCAGGGTAGAGCTGCTCGTCGAGGAAACGATCGGCCAGCCCCTGGTCGATCAGAATGCCGTCGGGGTACGGCGCCGACTGCTGCGAACGCATCAGCTCGCTGGCATCGTGCTCGAGCCAGACGCCCTGGTCGTCGCCGAGGTAGCCGGTGAACGCCTTGCGGCCCCACGGACAGCGCATCGGAGCGGCGATCGGCGCGAAGGCCGAGACCGACCGGAAACGCCCGGGATGACGCAGCGCCAGCGTCAGCGCGCCGTGGCCTCCCATCGAATGGCCGAAGATGCCGGCCCGGTCGAGGTCGAGCGGCGGCAGGCCGGCGGGATCGTCGGCGCCGAGCAGCGGCAGCAGTTCGTCCATGAGCCAGCTTTCCATCCGCCAGTGCCGACGCCAGGGTTCCTGCGTCGCGTCCAGCCAGAAGCCGGCGCCGACGCCGAAGTCCCAGTCGTCGGCCTCGCCGGGCACGTCGGCGCCGCGCGGACTGGTGTCCGGCGACAGCAAGGCCAGCCCGAGTTCGGCGGCCACCCGCTGCGCGCCGGCCTTGACCGGGAAGGTTTCCTCGGTGCACGTGAGCCCCGCCAGGTAGACCAGCAAGGGCACGCTGCGCTCGCGTGCCTGCGGCGGCAGGTACAGCGAGAACTGCATCGGCAATCCGATGGTTTCCGAATCGTGCCGGCAGAAGCGCTGAACGCCGCCGAAGCACCCGTGTTCACCGATCACCTGCATCCCCGCATCCTCCATCTCGCTCACTTCTCCCTTCTCCCTTCCCCTTCCCCTCCTCAATAGACAACCACCGAGCGGATCGACTCGCCGCGCTTCATCAGATCGAAACCCTCGTTGATCCGTTCGAGCGGCAACCGGTGTGTGATCAGCTCGTCGATGCGCAGCTTGCCGTCCATGTACCAATCGACGATGCGGGGCACGTCGGTTCGACCGCGCGCACCGCCGAAGGCCGAACCCTTCCAGACGCGGCCGGTCACGAGCTGGAACGGTCTCGTCGAGATCTCGGCACCGGCCTCGGCCACGCCGATGATCACGCTCTGGCCCCAGCCCTTGTGGCAGCACTCGAGCGCCTGGCGCATCGTGGTCGTGTTGCCGATGCACTCGAAGCTGTAGTCGGCACCGCCGTCGGTGAGCTGGACGATCGTGTCGACGACGTTGTCGACGTCCTTCGGGTTGATGAAATCGGTCATCCCGAATTCGCGCGCCATCTTCTCGCGGGCCGGATTCAGGTCGACGCCGATGATCCGGTCGGCGCCGACCATCTTCGCGCCCTGGATCACGTTCAGGCCGATGCCGCCCAGGCCGAAGACCACGACGTTCGCTCCGGCCTCGACTTTCGCGGTGAACAGCACGGCGCCGATGCCGGTCGTCACGCCGCAGCCGATGTAGCAGACGATGTCGAACGGGGCATCTTCGCGGATCTTCGCAAGCGCGATCTCGGGGACCACCGTGTAGTTGGAGAATGTCGACGTGCCCATGTAGTGCAGCAGCGGCTTGCCGTCGAGCGCGAAGCGCGAGCTGCCGTCGGGCATCAGCCCCTTGCCCTGCGTGGTCCTGATCGCGCCGCACAGGTTCGTCTTGCGCGACAGGCAGAACTTGCACTGGCGGCACTCGGGCGTGTACAGCGGAATGACGTGGTCGCCCTTTTTCAGCGTGCTCACGCCGGGGCCGACGTCGACGACGACCCCTGCCCCCTCGTGGCCGAGGATCGCGGGAAACAGGCCCTCGGGATCGGCGCCGGACAGCGTGTACCAGTCCGTATGGCAGATGCCGGTGGCCTTGATCTCGACCAGCACCTCGCCGGCCTTCGGACCTTGCAGGTCGACCGTTTCGATCGTCAGGGGCTTGCCGGCCTGCCAGGCCACCGCCGCGCGCGTCTTCATCGATGGGTCCTCCCGGTTCGCTCGATAGTCGCCCGAGTCTAAAGCAAGCACGGTCCAGTCGAAGCTTGCCCCGACACAACGATCCGCGACCCGCGGACTGCGACGCCATCGCGAGTTTTCCCCTGTCGTCGGCATTTCGGAGTTACCTTATCTCTTAGCGTCGAGCCCCGTGTTCGCAGGATCCGACTTAAGGATTTTTCCGCTGGCGCTTGCCTGCAAGGGAGGAAGAGGCGTTTTGTCGTCGACTGCCGCAGCGCTCGTTCTACCGGCGGGACCCCTAGAGGTCGAATCGGCCTCTCGACCCGCGGAGGCGACCGCGTGAGCGCGAGCGGACCGCAGACGAACGGGCAGGATCTCGCCGAGACCCGCTTGCTTGCCCATCTGCGCACGCTGACCGAATTCGCCAGGGCACTTTGCCGGCCCGCCTCCTTCGACGAAGGGATCGCCTTGATCGGCGGTTTCCTGCCCCGCCTGTTCGCAGCCGACAGCGGCGCCTTGCTCCTTGCCGACGGCGAGCACAAGCCGCTGCGCCGCGTGTTCGAGTGGGGGCCGACCCCGCCGGCGCCGGGCGAAACCCTTCCGTTTTCGCGCTCGTCGCTGCCGCAGCACGACCGCCCGGTGATCGACGGCAACGCCGTCTTCATTCCGCTGCTTGCGGCCGGACATCGGTTGGGCGCGATCCACCTGTCCAGCCGCGATGGCGCGATGCCGAAGTCTTTGCTCGACTGCGAGCTCACGGACGCGACCGTCGCCCAGATTGCGCTGGCAGTGGCCAACCTGCAGTGGCGCGAGGAGCTGCGCGAGCAATCGATACGCGATCCGCTGTCGCAGCTCTACAACCGTCGCTACCTCGAAGCTTCGACGGGGCGCGAGGTCGCGCGCGCCGAGCGCGCCCGAACCCGGCGCCGCCGCACCGGACTGGCGGTGCTGATGCTCGACGTCGACGATTTCAAGCGCTTCAACGACGAACACGGGCACGAGGCCGGCGACCTCGTGATCGCTGCGATCGGCGGGCTGCTGCGCCGGATGACGCGCGCCAGCGACATCGCCAGCCGCTACGGCGGCGAGGAATTCGTCGTCGTGCTGCCCGACGTGACGCTGGAGCGCGCGATGGCGAGGGCCGAAGAAATCCGCGTTGCGGTCGGCGAACTGAAGCTCGAACAGCAAGGCGAACCGCTGCCGCAGATCACCGCATCGATCGGCGTCGCCATCTTTCCGCGCCATGGCGATTCGGTCGAGTCGCTGATCCGGGCCGCCGACCTTGCGATGTACGCAGCCAAGCGCGCTGGCCGCAACCAGGTCTGCTGCGCGCAGTCGCCGGCTGCTGCGAAGGGCTGAACCGGCCGCTCGAAGCGGGCGGGCCGTGAATTCTGCCCGCCTGGCGCAGCGGGCGCGCTGCAGCTTCGCCGGCCTGGCGCGGACGCGCCGGCGTCTTGCCCGAGCGTCAGCCGGCCTTTCGGAAAGTGAGGTTCACGCGCGAACGGCCGGTCAGCGGATGCTCGCCGTCGGCCAGCGCGAGCACCCCGTGATGTTTCAGCCGCGCCGGGCCGCCCCAGACGACGACGTCGCCATGCTGCAGCGGCACGCGCCTGGCCTTGTCGCTGCGCCGGGCGCCGCCGAACTGGAAGATCGCCGGCAGCCCGAGCGACACCGAGACGATCGGCCAGCCGAAATCGCGCTCGTCACGATCCTGGTGCAGGCTCAGGCGCGCGCCCGGCGCGTAGCGGTTGACCAGGCAGGCGTCGGGTGCGAACCCGGCGAAACCTGCGTGCCCGGCCGCTCGCCGCGCGAGTTCGGCAAACGAATCCGGCATCGGCGGCCAGCGAAGCCCACTGTCCGGATCGGCCGGATCGTATCGGTAGCCGCGACGATCGCTGACCCAGCCCAGCTCGCCGCAGTTGGTCATCGCAACGGACATCCGCAAGCCGCCCGGCGTGCTCATCCGTCGGAACGGCGCGCGGTCGACGACGCGCCGAAGGTCGGCCAGCAGCTCGCGCGCGACCGAGGCGGCGAAGCCGCGCAGCAGCAGCGCGCCGGGCGCGAGCGCTTCCACGCCGGGCCCGATCGGCGGCATCTCGATCGCCAGTGACTCGAACAGGTCCGCAGCCATGTGCCGCTGGTCCGCTCCGTTGCGAGCCGCGGTGCGCGGCATTGCGTAAAGTGTAGGCGAATCGAAACTTCGACCGGAATCATCCGATGGCAGCACCTCCTGCGGCCGACACGGCCAGCGCACAGCCTCCGACATCCGCAGCCGACACGGCTGCCCGGCTGCCCGACTACGACGCAGTCCGCCGGGCTGCGGCGCGCCTCGACGGCGTCGCGCA
>JAAZBL010000335.1 GCA_012513825.1 Limnobacter sp.
GCGATCCGGTCCGCCATCCGGGCCAGTTCGCGGTAGGTGAAGCGGCGCGTGTCGCCGGTCTCGACCTGGAAGGCGGTCAGCGCGAGCTTGTCCGGAACCTCGGCCACGCAGGCATCGAGTTCGTCGTTGATCGTGCGGTCCTGCCACAGGCCGGCAGCGACATACTTGTCGCGGCGCGGAGGCAGCAATACGGGATCGAAATCCATCCTCGAGCTCCTCTCAATCTGGATCAGGCCGGGACGGCTCCGCGCCCGGCGCGTGTGCGCGCGATGATCGTCTTCATGATCTGCGCGGTGCCGTCGCCGATCTGGAACCCGAGCACGTCGCGCAGCCGCTGCTCCATCGGCCCGCGGTCGTAGCCGCCATGGCCGAACATCAGCAGGCACTGATGGATCGTTTCGTAGGCCAGTTGCGGTGCCCACCACTTGCACATTGCGGCTTCGGCGCTGTGCGGCAGCCCCTTGTCCTTCAGCCACAGGGCCTGCAGGCAAAGCAGCCGCGCGGCTTCGACCTGCGTCTCCGCGACGGCCAGCGGGTGCGAGACGCCCTGGTTCGCCGACAGCGGGCGGCCGAAGGCCTCGCGCTGCGCAACGTATTCCCAGGTTTCCTCGAGCGCGACGCGGGCGACCGCAAGCACCTGCAGCCCGATCAGCGCGCGCGAGAAATCGAAGCCCTGCATGACCTGCACGAAGCCCTTGTTCTCTTCGCCGAGCCGATGGTCGACCGGCACGCGCACGTTCTCGAAGAAAATCGAGCCGCGGCCGATCGCACGCTGGCCGTGGCAGTCGAAACGGCTGCGCGTGACGCCGGGCAGGTCCATCGGCACCAGCAGCGCGGTGACGCCCTTGCCCGCCGACTCGGGCGTGCCGGTGCGGCCGAAGACGACCGCCGCGTGCGCCTGGTCGGCCGCCGAGATCGACGTCTTCTCGCCGTTGAGCACGTACTCGTCGCCGTCGCGTTCGACGCGCAGGCGCAGGTTGGCGGCGTCGGATCCGCCGCGCGGCTCGGTCAGCGCGATCGCGAACAGCGCCCGGCCCTGGACGAGCCTTTCCAGCCAGGGCTTCACGACCTCGGGGCGGCCGTGATGCGAAAGGATCTGGCCGTTCAGCGAAGCGAGCAGATTGATGTAGGAAATGCTCAGGTCGGCGCGGGCCACTTCCTCGTGGATGACGCCGGCGGCCAGGCAGCCGAGCCCCTGCCCGCCGAATTCCTCCGGCAGCTCCGGCGCGATGAAGCCCATTTCGCCCATCTCCCGCATCAGGCCGGGATCGAGCACGCGCGTCGTGTCGCGTTCGAGGTAGCCGGGAGCGATCCGCTCGCTTGCGAATCGGCGAGCATGGTCGCCGAGCGTGACAAGGTCTTCGTCGAGGTACGGGTTCATCGTCTGTTCCACCGGGTCGGAATTCGTCGCGCAGGCGCCTGCCCGAGCAGGACCGCCTGCCCGAACGGGTCGCTTACTTCGCGTACTTGCGGAACTCGGGTTTGCGCTTCTCGTTGAAGGCCTTGACGCCCTCGCGCGACTCCTCGGTGTCGTAGTACAGCTTCAGCGCGTACATGCCCATGCCGGCGATCCCGGCCTGGTGCGCGGTGTCCATGTTGAACGAGCGCTTGGCGATCGCGATCGCGGTCGGGCTCTTCTCCATGATCTCGTCGCACCACTTCTGCACTTCGGCGTCGAGCTGACCGTGCGGCACGACCGCGTTCACGAGACCCATTTGCAGCGCTTCCTGCGCCTTGTACCGGCGGCACAGGTACCAGATCTCGCGCGCCTTCTTCTCGCCGACGACGCGCGCGAGGAACGCGGTGCCGTAGCCCGGGTCGACCGAACCGACGCGCGGGCCGGCCTGGCCGAACTGGGCCTTCTCGGAAGCGATCGTGAAGTCGCAGATCGTGCACAGCACGTTGCCGCCACCGATCGCGTAGCCCTGCACGCGTGCGATGACCGGCTTGGGCACGTCGCGGATCGCCGCGTGGAGTTCTTCCA
>JAAZBL010000336.1 GCA_012513825.1 Limnobacter sp.
GCGCCCGGCGAGCTGCGCGAGGCGGCGACCAACGCCGTCGACGGCGACCAGGTGCCGGTGCGCCACTTCGGCGTCGTCCTGCCGATGGACGAATGGCAGGCGCTCGCCGAGCGCCTGCGCGCGGCCGGCGTGAACTTCGTGATCGAGCCGCACATCCGCTTCGAGGGGCAACCGGGCGAGCAGGCCACGATGTTCTTCCTCGATCCGTCGGGCAACGCGCTCGAGTTCAAGGCCTTTCGCGATATCGCCTCGCTGTTCGCGAAGTAGGTCGCCTCGCTGTTCGCGAAGTAGGTCGCCTCGCTGTTCGCGAGGCAGGGCGATTCCCGCTCAGTCGGTTGCCGGGCGCGCGACGACGGCCTCGCTCTCGCCGAACAGCATGTGCAGCGGTTGCGGCTTGCCGATCAGCTCGCCCTGCAGGTGGCCGACGCCGAGCTCGCCGAGCCGGTCGCAGATGTCCTGCGAGTGCACGTGTTCGGCCACCGTGCGCACGTTCAGGCGCCGGGCGACCCGGATCGTCGACAGCACGATCTCCTCGTCGATCGGGTTGCTGACGAGGTTGCGGATGAACGAGCCGTCGATCTTCAGATAGTCGAGCGGGAAGCGCTTCAGGTACTCGAAGGTGGCCAGGCCGGTGCCGAAGTCGTCGAGCGCGATGCCGAAGCCGTCGGCCTTCAGTTCGTCGACGAGCCGCGACGCGGCGGCCGGGTTGCGGATCGCCTCGCTCTCGGTAATCTCGAAGACCACGCGCTCGGCCGGAATGCCGTGCAGCGTGCGCTGCTCGCGGATGAACGCGGCGATCGTGCCGTCGCTCATCGTGAGCCCGGACAGGTTGATCGAGCACTTCCAGGTCCGTTCGAGCGCAGCCGGATGCGCCGCCAGCCAGGCGAACACCGCGGCGATCACTCCGCGGTCCATCGCCGGCGTCATCTGTGCCTGGATTGCCAGCGTCAGGAACTCGGGCGGCCGGATCAGCCTGCCGTCGTGCTCGAGCAGGCGCAGCAGGATCTCGTAGGACAGCTTGCCGGGCGGTGCTTCGGGGTCGACCATCGGCTGCGCGTGCAGCGAGAAGCGGCTGTCGCGGATCGCCTCGCGGATCTGGTCGACGCGACTCTGGTGCGAGCGGCGTGCATCGATCATCGTCTGCGACAGCGGCTCGACGAACAGCTGCGGGTCGCGCACGCTGGCGGCGATTGCCATCGCGTCGGACAGCGAGATCCGGCAATCGTCGCTGTCGATCAGCGCATTGCGATCGATCAGCAGGCCGGCGACCTGGACCTGCAGCCGCACGCTGCCGTTCTCGGTGCGAAAGACCTGTCCGTTGAGCAGCGAGTAGATCTCGCGCGCAACCGAACGCACGCCGGCGACCGAGTCGGCGTCGACGAGCAGTGCGAAGCGACCGGCCGACAGCCGGGCGGCCGACAGCAGGCCCGGCTGGCGCTGCAGCAGTGCGGCGACGTCCTGCTCGAGCTGCATTGCCGGCAGCGCGCCGCACAGGTCGTTCAGCGTGTCGAAGTTGGCCACGCTCAGACCGAGCAGTCCGAAATCGGGTCGCCCGGGCGCAGCCAGGCGCTCGCCGAGCTCGGCGACGAGGCCGCGATCGTTCAGCAGGCCGGTCGACATGTCCTCGCGCGCCAGGCGCGCCATCCGGTTCAGCGCGTAGCGGCGATCGGCGGCCACGGCCTGCAGCATCAGCGCGACGAGCACCGCGCAGAACAGCATCACCGAGGTGTCGAGTGCGCTCGGGACCCAGTCCGCGTCGTCGAGCTGCCAGGCCCGCACGGCGAGCAGCGGCAGCCCGGTGGCCAGCAGCGTCAACGCGGTCGACTGTTCGTCGCAGCGGATCGCCGTCCAGGCCACGATCGGGAAGTAGAGGAACAGCAGGGCCCCGGCATAGGCCGGGTACCCGAGCGAGGCCATGCCGATGCTGGCCGCGACGACGAGCAGCGTCGCGAAGATGCCGGCGGCGTCGAACACCGGCGCCGGGGCGGGCTGCGAGGCAGCGGTGGCGCCCACGCGCCCGGGAATGACCTCGTTTCGCCCGGCCGGGCTGGACAGGCCCGGCTCTGCCTCGGCCCGGCTGGCCGAACGGCGATCGTCGAGCCCGGCCAGCAGCGCCGGCGTGACGAGCAGCATGCCGAGCGCATCGATCAGCCACCAGACGGCGATCCGTTGCAGCAGGTTAGCTTCGATGTTCCCGAACGGCGGGGCGAGACCGAAGCCGACGGCGGCGATCAGCGCGTCGATCGGCGCGGCGACGAGGATCACCGCCATCGCGAAGCGCAGCGAATAGTCGAGCCGGTAGTGCGCCGGCTGCCAGTCGCGCAGGCGCCGGATCAGGTGGACGGTGGCGATCGGCCCGGCCAGGCTCGCGAGAAATGCCGTTGTGCTGAGCATCGGCGCCATCGATTCGAACCAGGCCCAGGCGGCCGCACCGGCAGCGGCCGGCAAGGCCCACAGCGGCCCGCGTCGGGATGCGAAGGCCAACGCGACGGCGGCGCCCGGCCAGATCAGCAGCGCGCCGGGCCAGGTCGGCGAAACCAGGCGCGCAACCAGGCAGGCGAGGAAGGCGATCGCGAAGGCGAGGACGGCGAGCATGAAGCCGCGCGCGGCCGAGCGCGAGCGCGAAGCGGCGCCTGCACCTGGAGGACCGCCGTCATGGGCGGCGCCGGGATCGCCGGTCCCCGGGTGGCCGAACTGCCGCTGGCCGGCCTCCGGATGGCCGCCATGGCCGGCCTCCGGACGGCCGGCCTCGATGTCGGGCATGCGCTCGATTCGTGGCACAGCGGAGGGATCGGCGCGCAGCATTGCAGTCGAAGCTCGGAGGATGCGTCGACCGAGTCTAAATCAGTCGCCGCGCAGGCGCAGCCGCAGCGGCAATGCGGGCCGCCGCGCGGCCCCGCCCGGGGGACGCGCGGCGCGTGCCGCAGCGGACAGCGCGGCCGATGCCGCGCGGACGCGCGCTCAGGCGAGCGCCGCCTCGGTCTCCTCGGCGCCGAGCAGGTCGCGAAGCACGAAGGGCAGGATCCCGCCGTGACGGTAGTAGTCGACTTCGATCGGCGTGTCGATGCGCGACAGCAGCGTCACTTCCTGCGTCGAACCGTCGGCTCGCGTGATCGTCATCCGGATGTCCTGCTGCGGCTTCAGTTCGGCCGGCACGTGGATGTCGAACTGCTCGTTGCCGACGATGCCCAGCGACTCCCACGAATCGGCACCCTTGAACTGCAGCGCGAGCACGCCCATGCCGATCAGGTTCGAACGGTGGATGCGCTCGAAGCTGCGCGCGATGACGGCCTTGACGCCGAGCAGCTGCGTTCCCTTGGCAGCCCAGTCGCGCGACGAACCGGTGCCGTACTCCTCGCCGCCGAAGATCACGGTCGGCGTGCCTTCGCCGATGTAGCGCATTGCGGCGTCGTAGATGAACATCTTCTCGCCGCTCGGCTGGAACAGCGTGACCCCGCCTTCCTCGCGCGATCCGTCGGGCTGCGCCGGGATCATCAGGTTCTTGATGCGCACGTTGGCGAAAGTGCCGCGCATCATCACCTCGTGGTTGCCGCGGCGCGAGCCGTAGGAGTTGAAGTCGCGCCGCGCGACGCCGTGCTCGATCAGGTACTTGCCGGCCGGCGAGTTCTCCTTGATCGATCCGGCAGGCGAGATGTGGTCGGTCGTGATCGAATCGCCGAACAGGCCGAGCGCGCGCGCGCCGCGGATCGATGCGTCGGCGAGCTTCGGCTCCATCGCGAACTGCTCGAAGAACGGCGGTTCGGCGATGTAGGTCGATTTCGGCCAGTCGTAGACCTGGCCCGAGGCCGACGGCACCTGGTTCCACAGCGTGTGGTCCTTCGTCAGATCCGAGTACAGCCGCTTGAAGGTCTTCGGATCCATCGCGTACTTCATCAGCGCCTGGACTTCTTCGGTGCTCGGCCAGATGTCGCCGATGTAGACGTCGCGGCCCGAGCGGTCCTTGCCGATCGGCTCGGTCATCAGGTCGACGTTGACGCTGCCGGCGAGCGCA
>JAAZBL010000337.1 GCA_012513825.1 Limnobacter sp.
CGGTCAGGCCGTCGAGTGGTCGCATGAGCTCCGTATTCCTGCGGGTTGTACCAGACCGACAGCATGCCGAACCGTGCCGCGGATCGCAATTCGCCAATCCGGAAGGGGGGCTTCGCAGCCGGCTTCTCCGCGCTCAGGGCCTGCTCACACTACGATCGTCCCCGCGCCGATGCCCGTAGGGTGAACAGGCCCTAGTCGATCGTGATGTCCTTCGTCACGGTCGCCCACATCGCGCGCTCCTGCGCCGCGCGCTCGACCAGCAACGCGGGTTCGCCGATCCACAGGTCGTAGCCGCGATCCTTCAGCGTCGCGGCGAGGTCCGGTTGCGAAAGGGCCCGCTGCATGGCCTGGTTGAAGCGCGCGACCATGTCGGCAGGCATCGTTGCCGGGCCGTAGAGGCCGAACCAGCCGGTCACCTCGAAGTCGGGCAGGCCCGATTCGCGCATCGTCGGCACGTCGGGCAGCGAGCGGTTGCGCTGGCTCGACGTGACCGCGACCGCGCGCACGCGCTCGGACGCGATGTGCGGAATCGCGTTGGCGACGATGTCGAACATCATCGTCAACTGCCCGCCGATCACGTCGGTCATGGCCGGCGCGTTCCCCTTGTACGGGATGTGGTTCAGCTTGATGCCGGCCTGCGCCGCGAACAGTTCCCCGCTCAGGTGATTCGAACCGCCGATGCCCGCCGAGCCGTAGGTCAGCGTGCCGGGCTTGTCCCGGGCCGCGCCTACGAGGTCCTGCACCGTCTCGTACGGCGTGTCCTTGTTCACGACGAGCACGTTGTCGTAGCTGAGGATCGGCGCGAGCGGAGCCAGGTCGCTGGCCGGATCGAAAGCCATCTTGCGCATCACGTTCGGGCTGATCGTGATCGTCGGGCTCGCTGCGAAGAACAGCAGGGTGCCGTCCGGCGGCGCGTTGACGACGGCACTGCCGGCGATCGTCGCGTTGGCCCCCGGCCGGTTCTCGACGATGACGTTGGTGCCGAGCTCCTTGCCCAGCACCGGCGCGATCAGCCGCGCTGCGCTGTCGACGGGCCCGCCGGCGTTGTAGCCGACGAGCAGGCGCACCGGCTGCTGCGCCTGCGCAAGCAGCGTCGGCGGCAGCGCGGAAAGCAGCACCCCTGCGGCGCAGGCCGCCAGGCTCCGCCTGCGACCGGCACTGTTGAATGGAAGGCTCATCGTCTGTCTCCTCTGGTCTGGAACGATCGGATCTCGAATGACCGTGCCGAAGCGAAGGCGCGGTCGGCACAGACTGCCTAGCATCGGCGCAAGCGGCGGTGCGCACAATCAGCCATTCGCGAACCCCCGTTTCGGCGTCGGCCGCAGGCCTCGGGCGCGCGGGCGATAATGATCGGGCCCGATGTCCGCGGGCGAGCCGTCTCTGTCTCCGACCATGCATTTCGACCTGTTCGACCTGCGACTGTTCGTATTCGTCGCCGAGGAATCCAACATCCGGCGCGGCGCCGAGCGCGCCTGCATCTCGCTGGCGGCCGCGAGCACGCGCATCAAGCAGCTCGAGGAGAACATCGGGGCCAAGCTGTTGTACCGGAAGGCGCACGGCGTCGAGCTGACGCCGGCCGGTACCGCGATGCTGCACGAGGCGCGCCGCGTGCTGCAGCAGGTCGATCACCTGAAGTGCGAACTGAAGGACTACGCGAACGGCCAGAAAGGGCACGTGCGCATCCTCGCCAACACGACCTCGATCACGAGCGCGTTGCCGGCCGCGCTCGCCAGCTTCCTGGCCCGCCAGCCCGACGTCAGCATCGACCTGCACGAGCGGCTGAGCCAGGAGATCGTCATCGACATCAACGAGGCCCGCGCCGACATCGGCATCGTTGCCGGCAACGTCGACACCGATCGGCTGGCCGTGCGCGACTTCGCCAGCGACGAGTTGGTGGTCGTCGTTCCGGTCGGCCATCGGCTCGCTGCCGCGGCGAGCACAAGCTTCCTCGACACGCTCGAAGAAGCCCAGATCTCGCTGCAGGAAGGCAGCGCGCTGGCCGGGTTCCTGCCGCCGCTCGCGCGCGCGATCGGGCGAAATCTCGAATTCCGGATCCAGGTCGGCAGCTTCGAAGCGATCTGCCTGCTGGTCGAAGCCGGCGTCGGCATCGGCATCATTCCGCGCTCGTCGGCACTGCGCCACGCCCGCACGATGCAGGTTCGTATCGTCGGGCTGACCGACGCCTGGGCCACGCGCCAGATGAAGATCGTCAGCCGTGCCGACGTCGAGCTGCCGAAGCTGGTGACCGAGCTGATCGACCACCTCGAAGGCTTCGGGCAACGGCAGGCCGGGCACGCTGTCGCGGCGCCCGTCGAAGAAAGCGGCGAGCTCGCCGAGAGCCCCGCCGGCGGGCTCACAGCGTGACTTCGACTTCGACCTCGCCTTCGGAGCGCAGCACGTTGACCGCGACGTCGACGTCGTAACGTCGCATCAGCAGGTCGATGCGGCCGCCGCCCGCGGCGAGCGAGCGGACCGTCACGCGCTCGAGGAACTCGGGCAGCCGCGGACGCCGAAGGCGCACGCGCTCGGACATGCAGCCGAGATCGATGCCGAGGCAGGCCTGCAGCAGGGCGAACGGCGCCGCCGCCGCCCAGGCCTGCGGCGCGCAGGCCACCGGATACAGCGTCGGCGCCTTGTCCGGACGGCGACGGAAACCGCAGTACAGTTCGGGCAGGCGCCGCAGGTCCATGTAGGCGGCAGCGTCGCAGATGCCGGTGAAAAGCCGCAGCGCGTGCTCGCTGAACCCGTAGCGGGCGAATCCGAGCGCGATCAGTGCGTTGTCGTGCGGCCAGATCGAACCGTTGTGGTACGACATCGGGTTGTAGCGCTTCTCGACCGACGCAACCGTCCGGATGCCCCAGCCGGTGAAGAACTCGCGTCCCATCAGCTGCGCGGCCACGCGCGACGCCCGTTCCGGAGAAGCGATGCCGCAGAACAGCGCATGGCCGGCGTTCGACGCGCGGACCTTGCAGGGGCGCTTGCGACCGTCGAGCGCCAGCACGTAGCTGCCGATCTCCTCGCACCAGAAGGCCTCTTCGAACCGCAGTCGCAGCGCCTCCGCCTGTTCCCGCAGTTCCCGCGCGCGGTCGGGCAGGCCGATCGCCGCGGCGATCCGGGCCGCCGCCTGCCTGGCGGCGAACACGTAGGCCTGCACCTCGCACAGCGCGATCGCGCCCTCGACCAGCGTGCCGTCGGCGTGGAAGATCGCGTCGGACGAGTCCTTCCACCCCTGGTTGACCAGGCCCGATTCGCGATTGCGCTGGTATTCGACGAAGCCGTCGCCGTCGCGATCGCCGAAGGCATCGATCCAGCCCAGCGCCGCCTCGATGTTCGGCCACAGCCGGGCAACGGTTTCGCGGTCCCCGGTGCGGTCGAAATACAGGCCGGCCAACAGCACGTACAGCGGCGTGCTGTCGACCGAACCGTAGTAGCGGGCGAACGGCACTTCGCCCAGCCGCGCCATCTCGCCGCTGCGCGTCTCGTGCAGGATCTTGCCCGGCTCCGCGTCGGCTTCGGGCACCGTGTCGCGAGCCTGCATGACCGCAAGATAGTCGAGCACGCCGCGCGCGAGCGTGGGGTCGACCCAGAGCATCTCGATCGCGGTGATGATCGCGTCGCGGCCGAAGGCGGTGCTGAACCACGGAATCCCGGCGTAGGGATAAGGTCCGTGAGGCGTGTCGGCGACGAGCATCGCAAGATCGACGCTGCCGCGTCGGATGACCTCGTCGAAGATCTGGTGCGAGGTCTCGATCGCGGCGACCGCGCTCGTCTTGCGGCGCCGTCGCTTGCGCGCGGCGTACAGGCTGACGAGGAAGCGTCGCGGATCCGGCGCCTCTGCGTCGTCGCCGTCGTGGCAGGACACCGCGAGGAACAGCGCCGTCGAGCCGCCCGGCGGGACTTGCAGCCTGAAGATCGCGAAGCCGGCTTCGAGGATTTCGGGCTCGCAATCGAAGCGCAGGACCGTGCGCCGCCGCACGCCGTCGAGCCCGTGATAGACGAAGCTGACCCGGCGGTCGCCGACGACGGTTTCGAGCCGGCCGCGGCGCGGCCGCTGATGGCCGCGCACTTCGAAGATGTCGGCGAAGTCGGCCGAGTAGCGAAACGCGAGCTCGACCGTCTGCGGCTCGCCGTCGAAGTTGCGAATGGCCAGGCGCTCGTAGCAGACGGCCTGCCAGATCAGCTTCGACCGCACGATGTAGATGCTGTCGCGGCGAAGTACCAGCCGTGTCCCGACGAAGAAGTCGGGATTGGTCAAGTCGGCGGTCAGCACCACGTTGTTGTCCTGCACCGTCGAGCTCAGCAGCAGCGGCAGCTCGCCGTTGGCGAACAGGCGCAACTGCGACAGGTAGCGACAATCGCGGTGATACAGCCCCTCGGGGCCGCCGTCGGCCGTGATGTCGCCGTGGTGGTCGAAGACGCCGAAGGTGTCGCCTTGCTTCAGCGTACGCGGCCTCCTTTGCAGGAACGAAGCGCTCGCTGGTATGTAGAACGAAGCAGCCGACGGGTCGGACGACAGACTCGGGGGTTCGCCTGCCGAGACCGTACCGCCCGCGGGTGCGGCACTCGTGCTCATCGGCCCACGCCCTCCTCGGCCAACGGCGCCTGTCCCGGCAGGTTCCTGTTCGAACCGTGCAGCAGCAGCGTCTCGACCGCCGGCTGCAGCGGCCGGGCGGCGATCTGGCGCGTCGCGGTCCAGGCGTCGACGACGGTCTCGTAGACCCGCAGGTAATCGCGCGTCATCCGCTCGACCGAGAACCGCTGGTCGAAGCAGTCGCGCACGAGCCGCCGGTCCATCTCGCCGACGCGCGCCACCGCCTCGACGGCCTCGTCGACGCTGTCGACGATCAGTCCGCTGCGGCCGTGATCGATGACCTCGGGCACCGAGCCGCGACGAAAGGCGATGACCGGCGTGCCGCAGGCCATCGCTTCGATCATCGCCAGGCCGAAGGGCTCGGGCCAGTCGATCGGGAACAGCAGCGCACGCGAACCGGACAGCAGCTTGCGCTTGCCGGCGTCGTCGAGCTCGCCGAGGAACTCGATCAGCGGATCGTCGAGCATCGGCCGGATCACTTCGTCGAACCACGGCTTGTCGACGCGGTCGACCTTGGCGGCGATCTTCAGCGGCACGCCTGCGCGCCGCGCGATCTCGATCGCCCGGTCGGGCCCCTTGTCGGGGCAGATCCGCCCGAGAAAGGCGAGCCAGCCTTTGTGCGCGCCGGGCGTCGGACGATACGGCGCGGCGGGAAATCCGTGCAGGACGGTCGCGACCCAGTTCGCCAGCGGCAAGGGCCGGCGCTGGCTGTCCGAGATCGATACCAGCGGCATGTCCGCGAACTCCGCGAACAGCGCCGGATAGTCGGGAAGGTCGAGACGCCCGTGCATCGTCGTGACCGTCGGTCGGTTGAGGCAGCGGGCCAGCGGGAAGTGCAGGTAGTCGCAGTGAAAGTGCAGGATGTCGAACTCGTCGGCCCGGCGACGCAGCCGCTCGAGCTGGAGCACATGCCAGGGCAGCGGGTCGGCGACCCCGGCGAGCCGCAGCGCACGGTCGTGGCACGCGACGAGCTCGGCTTCGGTGCGCGAGTCGCCGGTCGCGAACAGCACGACTTCGTGCCCCTGGCGCACCAGTTCCTCGGTCAGATACGAAACGATTCTTTCGGTTCCCCCGTAGAGCGTCGGAGGCACGCTTTCGATCAAGGGTGCAATCTGCGCAACTTTCATGTCGGTGTCACTGGCAAAAAAGAAACGCGATCGAAGGCCGCGGTCGCGAAGCAGTCGGGCGGCGCCCTTGCAGGCGGCGTGCCCGATGCCCGCGAACCGGGCCCTTCCTGGTTATCTAAGAGCGGTTGGCTCGGACTACAAGTCTTCGCCGTCCGGATCCGGCTCGCCCGGCCGATCCGCAGGCGGGGGCGGCCGCGCCTCGCCGAGGCGATCGATCAGCGCCATCGCAGCCGCCGGATTGCGGGCCTTGAAGCCGCTGATCACGTACAGGAACACCTCGCGGGCGGCCGGCCCGCTGGCCCACTGGCGGGCACGCTCCGCCCAGGCGTCGAGCGCGGCCGCCGGATACCCTGCCGCCTCGTCTTCGCGGGTGCCCATGATCCTTGCGTAGACGAAGTCGGCGCCGACTCCGGCCGGCGCGGCGGTATCGTCGATGCACGGGTATTTCGAGTCGGCCGCAAGCACGATCGCGACGCGATGCTCGCGCGCCAGCGCGACGAATTCGGGCGTGCGGAAGCTCTCGTGGCGCGCCTCGATCGCGTGGCGCAAGGCAAGGCCGTCGTGCGACTTCGGCAGCAGCTCGAAGAACGCCGCGACGTCGGCCGCGTCGAACCGCGTCGTAGGCGGCAACTGCCAGTTGATCGGCCCGAGCCGGTCGCCGAGCCGCGTGAGCCCGCCGGCGACGAAGCGCTCGATCGACGGGCCGGCCTCGGCCAGCACGCGCCGCTGCGTGGCATAGCGCGGCGCCTTCAATGCGAAGACGAAGCCCGACGGCGTCTCGTCGCGCCAACGCTCGAAGCTCTCGGGTTTCTGCGTTCGATAGAAGGTGCCGTTGATCTCGATCGAAGACAGCCTGCGGCTCGCGTATTCGAGCTCGCGCTTCTGGACCAGGCCTTCGGGATAGAAGTTGCCGCGCCAGTCTTCGTAGGTCCAGCCGCCCACGCCGATGCGGACCGGCGCGACTCGTTCGCCCTGACTGCTCTCGGCTTCACGAGAATAGGCACGCTGGATCATCGAACGCTCCCTGCTCGCTTCA
>JAAZBL010000338.1 GCA_012513825.1 Limnobacter sp.
GCCTTCTCGGAAGCGATCGTGAAGTCGCAGATCGTGCACAGCACGTTGCCGCCACCGATCGCGTAGCCCTGCACGCGTGCGATGACCGGCTTGGGCACGTCGCGGATCGCCGCGTGGAGTTCTTCCATCGGCAGGCCGATCGTGCCGCGGCCGTCGTAGTTGCCCTCGTGGGCCGACTGGTCGCCGCCGGTGCAGAATGCCTTGTCGCCGGCGCCGGCCAGCACGATGACGCCGATCTCGCGGTCGTAGCCGGCCTTGTTGATCGCGTGGATCAGCTCGTCGCAGGTCTGGCCGCGAAACGCGTTCATCTTGTCGGGGCGGTTGATCGTGATCCAGGCCGCGCCGTTGCGCACTTCGAAGAGAATGTCCTGATACTGCATGATGTCTTGTCCGTTGGGGTGTCGTTGGAGCGGCGGTCGATAGCGGGGCGAAACGGCGTCAGCCGTTCATCGTGAGGCCGCCCGATACGCTGATCACTTGGCCGGTCACGTAGCCGGCATCGTCGCTGGCGAAGAAGGCGATCGCGCCGGGCAGGTCCTCTGGCTGGCCGATGCGCCCGAGCGGGATCGAGCGCTTGAAGGCCTCGAGGAGTTTTTCCGGATTGCCGGCGCCTTCCTTGTAATCGGCGAACAGCGCGGTATCGGTCGGCCCCGGGCAGACGACGTTGACGGTGATGCCATGACGCGAATGCTCGCGCGCGATCGTCTTGGAGAACGACACCAGGCCTCCCTTGCAGGCCGCATAGACGGCTTCGCCGGAAGAGCCGACACGTGCGGCGTCGGAGGCGATGTTGACGATGCGACCGGCCTTGCGCGAAACCATGCCGGGCAGCACCGCATGGTGCATGTGCAGCGCACCGACGAGGTTGATCGCGATCAGCTTGTCCCATTCGGACGGTTCGGTCTTCGTGAACGGCTTGAAGACGTCCCAGCCGGCGTTGTTGACGAGCACGTCGATCGGCCCGAGCTTGGTTTCGATGTCGGCGACCGCCGCATCGACGCTGGCCCGGTCGGTGATGTCGCAGCGGAAGGCCTGGGCATTGCCGCCGTCTGCGCGGATGGCTTCTGCAACCTTCTCGGCCGCCTCGAGGTTCAGGTCGCAAACCGCGACCTTCGCGCCTTCCTGCGCGAAGCGCCGGCAGGTCGCGCCGCCGATTCCGCCACCGCCACCGGTCACGAGTACTGTCTTGCCGTCGAATCTGTTCATCCGGTCCTCCTTGCCTTTCGGGGGTTGTACCGTGTGCGTTGGGCGGCTGCCGCTTGGCACATCGATATGTCAATATATCGACATATCTTAGACGCGAGCCTAGTTCAGCGCAAGCGTTTTCTCTACGCGTGGATCGATGATGAATCAAATCATGCAGACGGACAAGACTGACAGGCTCGCAAAGATCGAGCTCGCCAACCGGCTGTTCTTCCGGCTCTATCAATGCGCCAACATGTTGCATAAAACCGGCACGCGTGCGGTCGAAGCCGAAGGCCTGACGACGCAGCAGTGGGCCGTGCTCGGTGCGCTGTCGCGACCGGAAGCGCAGGACGGAATGAGCGTCGGCGATCTCGCGCGCTACCTGATGGTCAGCCGCCAGAACCTGTCGGGCCTGATCGGCCGGATGGAACGCGACGGTCATGTCGCGAGCGCCCCGGACGGACGCGACCGGCGCTCGCGGCTGATCACGATGACCGAGCACGGCCACAAGGTCTGGAACGAACTGGCGCAACCGAAGATCCACGACTACTACGAGCAGGTGCTCGCCGACTTCTCGATCAACGACATCGTCCACCTGTTGCACTATCTGCTGAAGATGCTCGGCAACATGGAGCGCGTCGACCTCGCCGGCGGTGCTCGGGAGCCCGACGCTGACGCCGACCTCGATGCCGGAACGACCGGTGCTGCAAGCCAGCAGACAACGACCGATTGAGGCGAAGCGCCGGCACGGCGCGAAGCGAGTTGCGCCGCGGGCCAGGGGGCCGAGCATCGCAGGGGACGCCTGCGAAGCAGGCGCAAGCATCGGCAGGCGCAGCGAGACCCGACCCCACGCCCCCCCGTCGGTGGACTCGAAGAAGCTTGCAGCACTTGCAGATCGTTACAGCCCCTCTTAAGCAAGCGCTAAGCGTCGACATCTAGCTTCGTCGTGTCGGGCCTGGTGCCCAAGCTTCGAGGAGTGTTCGACGATGTCTGCGATCCAGCTTTCCGCTTCCCCCGGCTCGGACGAACGCGCGCCGCTGGCGGCGAAGCGCGGCGAGATCTGGACGATGATGCGCATCGGCGGTTTCGACGAAGCGCTGGTGCGCAGCCTGATCTTCGTGCTCGACTGCGACGCCGACTTCGACGAGCCGGCGCTCGGTGCGCTGCGGCGTCTCCAGCAGCGTCGGCCGGACCTGGACGCCGCCCGCCTGGCGCGGACGGTCCACGAGCAGGCGGCCGTGCTGCGGCTCGATCGCACGATCGCCGTCGAGAGCCTTCCTGCACTGTTGCCCGACGACGGGGACAGCGCCGCACGACTGCTCGAGACGATCGGTTCGCTGCTCGGCACGGTGGCCCGCGAAAGCGCGGTCGCGCAACGCTTCCAGCACCTCGCCCGGGTCGTGTCGTTCGGCTAGGAGGCTGTCGGGGATCGGACCGTCGTTCGGGGACCGGGCCGTCGGCCCCGACCGACAGTTTCAGACGAACCCGATCGCTGCGATGCCGGCGAGCACGATCGCGGCGGCGGCCACGACGATCTGCGTCCGCGCAGGGCCGCGGCCCAGGCCGACGACCATCGCGCACTTGACGACGGTGTTGGACAGCGCGGCGATCAGGATCGCCCGGACCGCGTCGGCGTGCCTGCCCGGGTCGCCGGCGCTGCCGGCCAGCGACAGCGCGATCGCGTCGACGTCGACCGATCCGGCCAGCGCCGACACGACGTAGACGCCGATGCCGGGTGCGCGCTGCTGGGCGATCTCGACGATCAGCAGCACGAGGGCGAACAGGGCACCGAAGCGGATCGCCGAACCGAGGCTGAACGGGTTGCGGATCGCGCCGTCGCCGTCTGCCTCGTCGCCGCCCTCGCGGCCGCCTGCGCCGTCGCGACCCGCGTTCCCGGACAGGCTGCTGCGGTAATGCCAGCCCGCGAACGCCAGCGTCGCCAGCCCCAATGCCAGAAACGGCGGCCAGGCCGTCGCCAGCAGCGGCGCGTTGACGATCGCGATCAGCACCAGCGTGCGCACGACCATCACGAACCAGGCCAGCAGGATCGCCGCGCTCAGCGCATGCGCATGACGGGCTTCGGGCTGCACGCGGCTCGTGCGCGCGAGGCTCACCGTGGCCGCGGTCGACGAGACCAGGCCACCGGCGATACCGGTGATGACGGTGCCGTGCGTCGTGCCGAGCCAGCGCACGGCGACATAACCGACCAGCGAGAGCGCGGAGATCAGGATGACCAGCAGCCAGACCCGGTACGGATTGATCGCGTCCCACGGATCGATCGGCGCATCGGGCAGCAGCGGCAACACGATGAAACTGGCGACCAGCAGCTTGATGCCGGCGAACATGTCGTCCGGACCGATCCGATGCACGAGTGCGTGCAGCGGCTGCTTGAACGCGAGTACCGCCGAGGTGCCGACGCCGAGCGCGGCCGCCAGCTCCGGATTGCCGGTAACCGACATCGCGCCGAGCAGGCAGACGACGATCGCAGCGATCTCGCTGGTCAGCCCGAGGCCTTCGTCGTCGTCCGTTCGCAGGTTCTGGAATACGTAGCTGGCCAGCACCGTCGCGCCGACCAGCGCCAGCGTCGCGGCGAAGATCCACGGCGCGCCGAACTCGCGCGACAGCCAGGCCGAAGTCGCGCCGACCAGCGCGATCAGGATGTGGGTACGCAGGCCGCCGAACGACTGGGTCGGATCATCCTTCTTCTTCTTTTCGCGTTCGGCGCCCACCAACGCGCCGATGGCCAGCGCGATCAGGAAATTGCGGGCCAGCTCGAGGTCCATGCTCAGCACCGGCCGCAGCCGTCGGGTCGGGTCACGATCGCTCAGGCCGCCGTGCGGAACTGCCGCTCGCAGAAGGTCCACAGCATGCGCGACGCATCCGGCCCCTGCCCGTCGCCGAAGTGCTGCGCGTCGTCGCCGCCGCTCCATGCGTGGCCGAGCCCTTCGATTTCGCACAGCGTGGCGACCGTGCGCCGGTTCCGGGCGAAGCGGGTGACGCGCATCGGGCGGCGGCTGCCGCGCCGTACGAGGCTGCACCGGCCGCCACGCACGCCGGCCGCCTCGGCCCATAGCTGCGCTGCCGCCTCGCCGTTGCTCGCGGCCACGACCCGGTCGGCCGTGCCATGGATGACCAGTAGCGGCGGCCATACGACGCCCGCAGGCAGCATGTCCGGCGGACGTCGTCCGCGCATCGCGCGCATCGCCGAGATCGGCGAATGGGCGCTCCCTGGCGGGATCCCCGAGTGCATGACCACCGCGCGAAAGGCCTGCGGGTACAGCGTCGCCATCAGCGCGGCCATGCTGGCGCCGGCCGACAGGCCGGCCAGCGCGATCCGCTGGCGATCGGCCGGGTGGAACAGGCAGACCTGGTCGATCGCTGCCTTCAGCGTCGCCGCCTCGCGATAGGCCTTGCGCGAGTCGGTGTCGTACCAGTTCCAGCAGCCCTGGACATTGGCCCGGCGGTCCTGCTCCGGATACAGGACCAGGAAGCGGTGGCGCGCGGCGAGCCGGTTCATCCGCGTGCTGCGCGCGAAGACGCCGGCGTCCTGCGCACAGCCGTGCAGCATCACGATCAACGGGAGTCGCTCCGAACGAAGCACACCCGCCGGCCGGAACAGCCGGTAGCGGCGCACGCCGGCCGGGCCGACGGCGAAGCCGGACAGCCAGTCGCCGGCGCCCGGCGGCGGCTCGGCATGCTTGCGAAGCGAGCGGACCGTGCGGGCAACGGCCTGGTCGATCGCCTTGTTGCCGGCGCGCAGGTTCGTCCGCGTGATGGCGAGCGCGGTTCGCTGCATCGACTTCGCCCAGAGGAGCGATGGGCTCGCGCCCTTCCGTGAGGCCATTTCCGCTTCGTGTCGCTGCGATTCTTCGAGGCGCAAAGGTAGCAGATCAACGCTGCGGTGCAGCATCGGACAGGAAGCCGCCGATCCGCCGCCAGAACAGCTCGGAGGCGCCGAGCGTGTTGTGGTCGGTGCCCGGGATCTCGACCCAGGTCTTCGGGCCCGCCCAGGCGTCGTACAGCGCCCGCGAACGTTCGTGAGGGATGATCGAGTCGTGCTGCGCGACGATCGCCAGCAGCGGGATCGCCAGCCGGCTCGCGACGCCGAGCAGCTCGAAGCGGTGGCGCAGCAGCAGCGACACCGGCAGCCAGCGGAAGTGATGGCGGCCGAGCGCCACGAGGCTGTCGAACGGCGACACCAGCACGACGCCGCAGATCGGTCGCGCGGCGGCCAGCGAGACGGCCACGCCGCTGCCGAGGCTGCGACCGAAGGCGAAGACGCAGCGGGCGTCGACTTCGGGCCGGGTCAGCATCGCGTCGTGGATGCGCAGCGCGTCGGCGACCAGGGCCCGCTCGGACGGCCGGCCTTCGCTGCCGCCGTAGCCGCGATAGTTGACGGCGACGATCGTCCGATCCGGGGGCCAGCGCGGGTCGGCCAGCGTGCCCGACACCTCTTCGGCATTGCCGCCGAAATACAGCACGGCCGGCGCCGGCCCCGAAGCGGCCGGGCGCAGCCAGCCGCGCAGCCGCGCGCCGTCGTCGGCGACGACCTCGATCGGCACGGTCCCCGCCGGCATTCGCGGCTCGATCGCCAGCGGACGGGGATGGAAGATCAGGCCGTCCTGCGCGTACCAGGCGGCCGCCGGCAGGCCGACGACGATCGCGACAACGGCTATCAGCCATTCCATTGCCGGACGCCTCGCAGTTCGTCGGCGCGACGCTTCCACCGGCGCGGCATGCGGCGGACCCGGCGCGATCGTCCGACAGCCTCCTAGCCGCGCAGGCGCTGCAGCTGCGACCGAAGCGCCTCGATCTCGTCGAGCAGATCCAGCGCCAGCGCAACGCCCGGCACGTTGACCTCGAGCTCGCGCATGAAGCTGGCGGCCAGCCGGGCCCGTCGCAATGCCGGCCCGCGAAAGCGCCATTCGTCGGGTGCGTCGCCACTGACTTCGAGCACGCCCTCGCCGACCCAGCGAACGACCTGTTCGCGCTCGCTGCCGCAGGCCTGGCACAGCTCGACCAGCGTCAGTTCGACTTCTTCCTCGACCACCGCGCCCCGCAGAACGTTCGCCATCGTGTCCCCCGTCCCCTTGTCCATCGGTCCGCGCCCCGCTTGCTCTCAGACGCCCAGGTGGGCGCGCGGATTCGCCGGCGCGGCAGCGGCCAGCGCCTTGTACGCGTTCCTGGCCGCCTCGGTGTCGGCCGGCGGCAGAGCGATCGTCAGCACCGCGTACAGGTCGCCGGGCGTGCTGCCGGGGATGCCGCGACCCTTCAGCCGCAGCTTGCGGCCGGCGCCGGAGCCCGGCGGAATCGTCAACTGGACCGTTCCCTCGGGCGTGGGCGCGGCGACCGTGGCACCCAGCGCGGCCTCGCTCGGCGTGACCGGCAGGTCCAGGTAAAGGTCGCGACCATCGACGCGGTAGATCGGATGCGGCCGGAAACCGATCTCCAGGTACAGGTCGCCGGCCGGCGCGCCTCCGAGGCCCGGCGCCCCCTGCCCGGCGAGTCGCAGATGCTGGCCCTCGCGCACGCCTTTCGGAATGTCGACCTGCAGCGTGCGTTCCTTCAGCGACACGTGGCCCTGCGCATCGAGCTCCGGCATGCGCAGCGTGATCGTGCGACGACCCCCGCGGAACGAGTCCTCGAGGTCGATCAGCACGCGCGCATGGTGGTCCTCGCCCCGTGCGCGAAAGCCCTCCGAATAGGCAGCGCGGGTGCCGGCGCGCGCACGACGTCCGAACAATTCCTCGAAGAACTCGCTGAAGTCGCCGGCGCGCGCGCCGCCCGTTCCGAAGCCCCCGCTGAATTCGAAGCCCTCGTCCCAGTCCGGCGGCGGCTGGAATTCCTGGCCGGCGCGCCAGTTGCTGCCCA
>JAAZBL010000339.1 GCA_012513825.1 Limnobacter sp.
GACCATCGCGCGCCTGACGCCGTAGGCGAGGAACAGCGCGACCAGCATCAGCGTCGAGCTGACGAGAAAGCCGAGCTGCTCGCCGAAGAACAGGTAGAAGAGCAGCGCCGCCACCGTGGTGGCGAAGGCGACGGGCCGCTGGCCGGCCGGGCTGCCGGCGTCGACGCCCCGGCCGGTTCCGACGATCGGGGCGCGCTCGCGCAGCCCCTTGACGATCAGCAGCAGCGAGCAGACGCCCAGCCCGCAGCCGACCAGGAACGGATAGAGCGCGGCGCCGTAGGTCTGCCCCGGGATCGTCGGGAAGCTGCGCACGTGCCAGACGACGGCCAGCGACAGGACCAGCAGGACCGCGCCGATGACCGCGTCGTTGACACGCACGGGCGTTGCCGGCGCCGACTTACTGCTTGACGAGGCCGACGGCCTTCATGACCGCGCCCTTGTCGGCGTCCTGCTTCGCCATGAACGCGCCGAATTCCTCGGGGCCCGCCCAGGTCGCGCCGAAGCCGCGCGAGGCGAGGAAGTCGGCGTAGGCCTTGGAGTCGTAGATCTTCTTGATCGACGTGGCCAGCTTGTCGACGATCTCCTTCGGCAGGCCCTTCGGCCCCACGACGCCGCGCCAGGCGCCGTTGGTCCAGTCGCTGCCGGTTTCGTCCTTCAGCAGCGGCACCTTCGGGAACAGCGCATCGGGCTTGTCGTTCATCAGTACCAGCGGGCGCACCCGACCGGCATCGAGCAGCGCACGCGCCTCGGGCAGCGAGCACGAGGCCGTATCGACGCCGCCGGCGACCAGATCCTGGAGCCCCGGCGCCGCGCCGTTGCTCGGCACCCAGGTGATCGCGTTGCCGGGCAGCCCCGCCTCGACCAGCATGCCGGCCAGGCCCAGGTGCCAGATGCCGCCCTGGCCGGTGCCGCTGGACTTCAGCTTGCCGGGTTCGGCCTTGGCGGCATCGAGCAGATCCTTCGTGGTCTTGATCGGCGAGTCGGCGCGCACGAAGACCGCGTTCGGATCGAAGTTGACCAGCGCTACCGGCGTCAGCTCGGCATGGGTCAGCGTCGTGAGGCCCTGGTGATGCATCATCGTGATCTCGACGGTCGCCAGCCCGAGCGTGTAGCCGTCGGGTTTCGCCGAGGCCATCGCCTGGTGGCCGACGACGCCGCTGCCGCCGGTGCGGTTCACGACGTTGACCGGCTGCTTCAGTTCCTTCTCGAGTTCGGCGGCGATGAAGCGCGCGACGGCATCGGTTCCGCCGCCGGCACCCCAGGCGACGATCATCGTGATCGGACGTTCCGGCCAGTCGGCCATCGCGGGTGCGCTGGCCAGTCCGAGCGACAGCGCGGTCGCAGCGAGCGCGCCCAGCATGTTGCGGCGTTTCATCTCGTCTCCTCGTCTTGTTCGTGGGCACGGGCGTGCCCGTGGGCGGCCCTGCGGCATGAATCGGCGGCCTGCATCGCGCGGTCGCCGGCTTTCCGGCCGAGCGGCCATCGTAGTGGGATTGCGGCCCGCGATGCAACCGCCGGATTCGACGGGCCGTCTCGTTTACATGCGCCGGCGCGTCGGCCCGCCCGGCCGGCTCACTTGCCGGACTGTTTGCGGATCCAGGCCGTGTACTTGTCGACCCAGCCTTGCAGGAACTTCCGGGAGCCTTCGCTGACGACGTTGCCGGCATCGTCGAAGAAGCCGTCGCCGACATGGACGAAGACTTCGGGCTGACCGAGCGTCGGCATGTCGAGGTAGGCGAGCACGCCGCGCAGGTGCTGCTGCGAAATCGCCGTGCCGATGCTGCCGATCGAGGCGCCGATCACGCCGGCGGGCTTGCCGGCGAAAGCGCTCTGCCCGTAGGGCCGCGAGGCGTTGTCGATCGCGTTCTTCAGCACGCCGGGGATCGAGCGGTTGTACTCGGGCGTTGCGAACAGCACGCCGTCGGCCGTCGAGATCTCGTTCTTCAGGCGCTTGACCGCATCGGCCTGGTTGCCGTCGTCGTCCTGGTTGTACAGCGGGAGGTCGTCGATCCGCGAGTGCCGGAACGTGAACTCGGCCGGTGCGAGCCGGATGACCGCATCTGCCAGCTTGCGGTTGATCGAGTCCTTGCGCAGGCTGCCGACGATGACGGCGATCTGGTACTGGCTCATGGCGCTCCTCCGTGGGCCGGCCACGCGGCCGGCGAGATGGGTGGACGAGCTGTCGATTGTGCCCCCCGGTTACAGCAACGGGGAGAACAGCCGCGCGACCGAGTCCCGGA